>NZ_JBNNPF010000037.1:0-80607 GCF_050275515.1 Streptomyces sp. NPDC004126
CCCGGACCCCTCCCTGGGGGCTCCGCCCCCAGACCCCCGCGCCTCAGACGCCGGCGGGGCTGGATTTCGCGCAGCGAAATTCCAGCCCGCGCTGGGGGCCCCTCCCAGCGGTAGCTGGGGGAGTTTGAGCGCACCGGTCACGGAGCGTCCGGTATCGGGGTCAGGGGCGGAGCCCCTGGGAACGGTGGAAGTGGGGGTCCCCCCGGACGGAGTCTGGGGGAGGGTAGGGGACCCTCGCCCGCGCAGCGGCCCACCCACCCGCAGACGAGCCACCGGCACCAGCCACGCAAACCGGCTCCGCCCGCACCCGACGGACGGAGTCCGGCGCAGCGGCGCGAAGCCGGTAAGGCGCCCCAGGCGCCGCACCGCGCGAGCGGTGCGTTCAGAGAAGGTCAGTCCTCCGGGAGTTCGACCGGGGCGATCTCGTCGAAGACGTCGCCCGGGCCCGGGTTGGCGGTGTCCGTGGAGCCGCCGAGGTGGTGCATGACGCCCCAGACGGCGTTCAGCGCGGTCTGGACCGCGCCCTCGGCCCAGCCGGCCGTCCAGGAGATGTCGTCGCCCGCGAGGAAGATGCCGCGCTTGTCCTCGGGGAGGCGGTCCTGCATGAAGTGGGTGTACAGGCGCCGCTGGTAGCGGTAGTGGCCCGGCAGGTTGGCCTTGAACGCGCCCATGAAGTAGGGCTCGTTCTCCCAGGACACGGTCACCGGGTTGCCGATGATGTGGCGGCGGATGTCGACCTTGGGGTAGATCTCGCCGAGGGACTTCAGCATGACCTCCATCCGCTCGTTCGCGGACAGCGGCAGCCACTTCAGGCTGTCGTCGCACCAGGTGTACGACAGGCAGATCACGGCCGGCTGGTCCGGGCCGTTGTCCAGGAGGTACGTGCCGCGGGTCATGCGGTCCGTGAGGGTCATCGACATGACGTCGCGGCCCGTCTCCTCGTCCTTGTCGAGCCAGAAGGGGCGGTCGACGGGGATGAAGAGCTTGCTGGACTCCATGTAGTGGGTGCGCTCGATCGCCGTCCAGTGGTCGATCGGGAAGAGCGTGTCGTCGCACGCGATCTTCGACAGCAGCATCCACGACTGGGCCGTGAAGATCGCGGCGCGGTAGGTGCGGATGTCGCCCGACGCGTCGGTGACGGTGATGCGGTTGCCGGCCGTGCGGTGCAGGCGGGTGACCGCCGGGCGCGGGGTGCCGTCGTGCAGGGAGGACAGGGACGTGCCCTGGGCCCAGTGCAGGATCTTCTCGGGCTCGCGCTCCCACAGGCGCATCGGCAGCTGCTGCGAGCCGCCGACGATGCCGCGGTGGTGGTCGTCCGCCTCGGTGTAGACGACGCGCAGGATCTCCAGGATGGAGTTCGGGAAGTCGGTGTCCCAGCCGCCGGTGCCGAAGCCGACCTGGCCGAAGATCTCGCGCTTGCGGAAGGACTTGAAGGCCTCGGACTTGCAGAGGAAGCCGTAGAAGGTCTCGTCGTCGAGCTTCTCGACGAGCTTCGCCCAGATCTCGCGGATGCGCGGGACGTCCCGCTCGCGCATCGCGGTGTTCATGTCGGAGAAGTCGGCGCCCTCGTCGAGGCAGGCGTTCCACGCGGCGGCGACGTCGCGGTAGACCTGCGGGAGGTCGGCGATGGTCTCGGCGTAGTGGGTCTCGCCCTTGAGGTCCACGACCGTGGAGGGGGTGGCCTCGGACAGCGGGTTCGGGAAGGGCTGGGTCTGCAGGCCCACGAGGTCGATGTAGTGCTGCAGCGCGGTGGAGGACGGCGGGAAGCGCATCGCGCCCATCTCCGCGGTCAGGCCCTCGGTACCGGCGCCCTCGAAGCCGACGGTGCGCAGGCGGCCGCCGATCTGGTCGGCCTCGTACACGACGGGCTTGAGGCCCATCTTCATCAGCTCGTAGGCGGAGATGATGCCGGACAGGCCGCCGCCGATGACGGCGACCTCGGTGCCGTGCTCGGTCGCCGGT
Organism: Streptomyces sp. NPDC004126; assembly: GCF_050275515.1. Taxonomy (NCBI): domain Bacteria; kingdom Bacillati; phylum Actinomycetota; class Actinomycetes; order Kitasatosporales; family Streptomycetaceae; genus Streptomyces; species Streptomyces sp. NPDC004126. Next base: position 1,963 of record NZ_JBNNPF010000037.1, read on the forward strand.
ATCTGGCCCAGGCCCGCCGGGTGGGCGAGGAAGTCGTCGTAGGCGTACGGGAAGTCCGGCCCGAACATGGTGATCGGGGGCTGGCCGTCGCTGTGCGGAACGGCGGTGGTGGGCACCGTGGACGTCATGGGGGCACGTCTCCTTGCGGCAGAACAGGCGGGGCGGGGAGGCTGGGGGCGGAGCGGGTGGCTCAGACGAGCGAGGCGTAGAGCCCGGGGCGGCGGTCGCGCAGGTACGGGTTGGTCTCGCGGGAGGCTTCCAGGAGCTCCGGGTCGACCTGGCCGAAGACCATCTCCTCGCCGCGGCCGGCCCGGGTGCGGGTGACCCCGTCGGGGCTGGCGAGGCAGCTGAGGCCGACGAACTCGAACTCGCCCTCGGGGCCGGTCCGGTTGACGTACGCGATGTACATCTGGTTCTCGAAGGCCCGTACGGGGACCAGCTGTTCGGCGACGAACTGGAAGGGGTGCATCTGCGCGGTCGGGACCAGGAGGAGGTCGGTCCCGGCGAGCGCGTGGGCCCGTACGTTCTCGGGGAACTCCACGTCGTAGCAGATCATGATGCCGACGCGGAGGCCGTTCAGGTCCGCCTGGACGACGGGGGTGTCGCCGGGGGTGAAGGCGTCCTGTTCGAAGCAGCCGAAGAGGTGGGTCTTGCGGTAGTTCGCCAGCCGGGCGCCGTCGGGGCCGATCAGCTGCGCCGAGTTGTAGACGGTGTCGCCGTCCCGCTCCGGGTAGCCGTACAGGACGGCGATGCCGTGGCGGCGGGCGATGCCCGCGATGGCGTGGGCGGACTCGCCGTCGGCCGGTTCGGCGTACCCCGGCACCTCCTGGAGGTCCAGCGCGTAGCCGGTCAGGAACATCTCCGAGGTCACGAGGAGCCCGGCCCCGCCCTGTGCGGCGCGCGACGCGGCCTCGTCGAGCCGCTTCAGGTTCTCGGCGGTGTCGCCGAGCCGTCCGGAGCTCTGGAGGAGTGCGGTGCGCAGCGGGGGCATGGGCGTACCTCTGTGACAGGTGGGGTGGGGGTCGTAAAACGGTACGTTCGCGCGTTCGACCCGGACAAGCCGTGACCGTTGCGCTGGGCGCATCGATTCGTTGCGCGTTCCGGCGGATGTGCGGCGATTCGTTGCGCGACCCGTTTCCGGTGGTCCCGAGGGCCGGGGCGGGACCTGACGGTCGGGGGAAAAGCGGCTGCTCAGCCGGGCCCCGGGGGCTTACCCTGCGGCCGACCGAGAAGGCCCTCAGGAAGGATCCCGCCCCGACATGTCCGCCGAGAACGCCGCCGACGCCGAGAACGCCGTCTCCCCGCTCGACAACCCGGTGTGGGGCTCCCTGAACGGCGCGCACCGCGCCTTCGCCGAGTACTCGGGGAGCGGCGCCGCCCGCTACCGCCTGGACACCAACGTGTTCGCGGCCCTCGCCGACCCGCGGGACCCGGCTGCCTGGGCGGATCTGGCGGCGCTGACCGGCCCCGGCGAGGAGGTGTGGCTGACGGGCCTGCCGACCCCGCCGGAGGGCTGGGAGACGGTCCTGTCCATCCCCGGGGTCCAGCTGGACGGCCGGGCGGTACGGGTCGAGCACGCGCCGGACGCGGTCCGGCTCGGCCCGGCCGACGTGGAGGAGATGACGGCCCTGGTGAAGCTGACCGAGCCGGGCCCCTTCCTGCCCCGCACGGTCGAGCTGGGCACCTATCTGGGGATCCGGCACGAGGGCCGGCTCGTGGCGATGGCCGGGGAGCGGATGCGGCCGCCGGGCTGGACCGAGATCAGCGCGGTGTGCACCCACCCGGACTTCCGCGGCCGGGGGCTGGCGGCCCGGCTCGTCCGGGCGGTGGCGGCGGGGATCCGGGACCGCGGCGAGCTGCCCTTCCTGCACGCGGCGGCGGCCAATACGGGCGCGATCCGGCTGTACGAGTCGATGGGCTTCGTCCTGCGCAGGGAGCCGGTGTTCATCGGCGTGCGCTCCCCGAAGGAGTAGACGATCTTCCGTAACACGCTTTAACACGGGGTTCATTGAGTGCCGCCGGAGTTGCCCGTAGCGTCGGCGGTACGGGAGCGCGGGCGGCGGGAAGCCGGCCGTGGCGATGAACACGCGGGCAGATCAGCGGTCGTCCGGACCGCCGCCGCGCTCCCGGTTTCCCGGCGGGCGGTTTCAGTGGGCTCCCAGCGGTCAGACGCGGGGCGAGGCCACTGGAAGGAGCCGACATGACCGACCTCTCACGCCTGCCCGGCGCCGCCCTCCACCACTGGCAGTGGCAGTCCCGGGCCGCCTGCCGCGCGCTCGGACCCGGCCGGTTCTTCCACCCCGCGGGTGAGCGGGGGGAGGAACGCGAGGACCGGGACCGGGCCGCGAAGGAGGTCTGCGCCCGCTGCCCGGTCCGCGCGGCCTGTCTGGAGCACGCCCTGCGCACCCGTGAGCCCTTCGGCGTCTGGGGCGGGCTGACGGAGGAGGAGCGCCGCGCGCTCACCGGCCGTACGGCCCGCCCGCTGTCCGTGTGACCACCCCTGCCGTGACTACCCCTGCCGCCGGGCCCAGGCGCGGGCGAAGAGCTCGTGCGGGGGCAGCGGTGCGAGCAGGCGCAGCAGCGGCGGGTGGAGGGTGGTGCCCGAGGCCGCTGCCAGGTGCGGGGCCAGTTTGGCGTGTTCCACCGGGAGGTGCGGGGCCTTGAGCTCCGTCCACCGGCCCGGGACGAACAGGCTGCGTCCCGCGCGGGCCCGCTTGCCGCTCTCCACGGCCCCGGTGGCCGCCAGCTCGGCCTGGGCGGCCTTGTGCCGGGCGGCCGTCCAGCCGTTCCAGCGGCGGACGGCGCGGTCCGTCGGGCGGACCAGGGCCAGCAGCTGGAGGTACAGGGCGGCGGCGTCCGCGCCGACCCCCAGCGCGTCGGCGGCCTCCGCGACCAGCTCGGGGGCGCTCAGCGCCGGGTCGGCCTCGTAGCCGCCCTGGGGCACGGGGGTGTCGGCCGCGCGGGCGGCCAGCCGGGCGAGGCCGTCGACGAGGTCCCGGTGCCGGCGCAGGACGGTCAGCAGGTAGCCCTCCCGGACGCCGGCGGCGATCCGCTCGGCCCGCGCCAGCCGCTCCGGGTCTGCGAGGGCGGCCACCCGCAGGAAGGCGTCCCCGCTGGGCACGGCCACCACGAAGACCCCGTCGTCGAGGGCCGTGGAGGTGCCGGCGGCGCCCTCCCGGAGCGGCTCCGGGCAGGGCAGTACGGGCCCCTCGTACGGGGTGAACGCCGGGTCGCCCTCCGCGATGCCGACCAGCTCCCCGAAGAAGCCGCCCAGGGGGACGAGCGCGCCCGGGCCGTCGAGCTGGTCCCGCAGCCGCCCGTACAGGGCCAGGGCGCCCCGGGCTCCGGCGTCGCCGACGGGCCGTTCCGTCAGGGCCCAGGCGATCACGGAGGCGGCGGTGTGGTGGGCGGGTTCGCCGTGGATCCAGCTCCCGGCGGTGCCGTCGGGGCCGGCGTGGTGGAGGTGGATGCCGCCCGTGCGGTTCCCGACGAGTACGAGGCCCTCCGCGCCGGAGGGCGTCCCGTCGGGGGTCCGGCCGGCGGGCAGGGCCCTGGCCCACGGCAGGGGCAGGCCCAGGTCGGCCTCCAGGGCGGCGGCCAGCTCCTCGTCCACGCGCTCCTCGGCGCCCAGCAGGCCGGTCCACACGGCGGCCATCCGCTCGGCGGCCCGGACGGTCCCGCCCGGCTCCCACAGCTCGGCCACGTCCTGCGGCAGGCCGGCGGCGAGGACCGCACAGCGGCCCGCGTCGCCGAGCTCGCGGGAGAGCTCCCCGTACTCCCCGGCGAGGGACTTGCCGGCCTTGAAGGGCGCGGCGGCCAGCAGCTTGAGGTGCTCGCGGTGGTCCTCGCGGGCCGGGAAGCCGGCGAGGACCAGGGCCGCCACGGTGTCCCGGGCCCCGGTCAGCCGGGTGAAGGCCTCGCGGGCGGCGGGTTCGGCGGGCAGCGGGCCCCGCTCGGCGAGCAGCTCCAGCAGCCGGGGCAGGCGTACGGAGTCCGCGTCCTCGACGGTCGTGGTCCGGCAGTCCTCGGCGCCCTCGGGTGCGGGGTCGGCGGCCCGCTGGAGGAACCAGGCCCGGTCCCTGCGGACGGCCCCGGAGGCCAGGGTGTGCCCGGCGGCACGGAGCGCGGCGAGGGCCTCCTCCCCGGCCCGGCCGGTGCGCCAGGTGCCGCCCGCTTCGGCGAAGGGCTGCGCGCTCCAGGTGTCGAGCAGTGCGGCCAGGGCCGTCCGCTCCTCGTCGGGGGTGGTGGCTGCGGCGGCCCGCCAGGCGACGGCGCCGATCCGGCCGAGCAGCGGCTCCCAGGGCTCGGGGTCGGCGGGCCGGGCCAGCACGCGGGCCTCGTCGTCGATCTCGCCGCGCAGGTGGCTGCCGTCGGCGGCGACGGCGGTGAGCATGGCGGGCTGCCGGGCGGGCTCGGGGTCGTCGTGGTAGCGGTGGCGCAGCGACAGCAGCGGGTGGAGGGCGGGGGCGAGCACGGCGTCGGGCACCTCGGTGGGCAGGGTGACGACCGGTGCGGCCCGCATCAGGGCGACGCGGCGGGCGAGCTCGCGCAGCCGGCGCAGGACGTCGGCGGCGAGCCGGGCGGCCCGGTCGACGCCGGCGGCGATGCGCGGTTCGAGTCCCCCGGGCAGGGCGGGGGCCGGGTCTCCGGCGAGGGCGGCGTCGAGCAGGGCGCGTACGTCGGTGTCGCCGATGTCGCGCAGGGTCTGGGAGGAGGTCGCGCAGCGCGGGGTGAGGAAGTGCCAGAAGGCGGGCGGCGGGACCGGGCCGGCGCCTTCGCCGAAGCCGGGGGTGCGGCGCTCGCCGGCGCCGGGGAAGCCGTGCACCTGCCACAGGAGGGAGTTGTCCTCGGCGGCGTGGCAGCGGACGGCCTCCTCACCGACGAGCACCCCGTCCTCGCCGCCCTGGGGCATGCGCACGACGGCCCAGGGCCGGCGGCCCCAGCGGCGGCTGCGGTAGGAGGCGCGGCGGCCGTCGACGCCCTCCAGCAGGAACTCGCGGGGCGAGGGGCCCGCGTAGGGGGTGTGGTGGAAGACCCGGAAGCCGGTGAGCCGGCCGTCCTGGCCGAGGGGGGAGGCGGGGGCGCCTTCGGGGAGGGCGGCGAGGGTCTGGCAGGAGTCGGCGAAGCGCCGCGTGCCGGGCTGGGGCTCGCCGGGGGCGTGGAACTCCGGGGGCGTGGTGTCGGGGAGCACCGCGCCGGTCTCCGGGTGGACGCGGGTGAGGACCTGCCCGTAGCGCCGGCCGACGCCGCCGGAGCTCCAGTAGCGCCGGCCGTCGCTCATCAGGGAATCGTACGAGGCGATGCCCGCGCGGCCGCCGGGGCGCAGGACGGAGCCGCCCTCGTGGCGGCCGCCGCCGTCCGGGGTCTGGAAGTGGTAGCCGAGGCCCCCGCTGCCGCCGTAGGGGCGCAGGCCGAGCTGCTCCTCGGGCTCGAAGACGTCCTCGGGGCGGTCGGCCCAGAAGGCCCGGGTGCCGAAGGAGGCCTCGGGGGTGGTGCCGAAGCCGACCAGGAAGGAGCCGCCGACGTAGTGCACGCTGTGCGCGGTCGCCTCGTCGGGGAGCCGGAAGGTGCAGGAGGCGCGGGGGCCCGCGTGGTCGACGGTGACGGCCCGGTCGGGGCCGTAGACGGTCAGCAGGGGCCAGGTGCTGGTGACCCCGGTGACGGCGTCGGGGCCGCCGAGGCCGGCGACGGCCTCTTCGAGGGCGGGCCAGCCGTGCTCCTCGGGGAGTCCGGCGCGCAGGGCTCGGGCGAGCGGGCCGGTGAGGTCCGGTGCGGCGAGGGCCCCGTCGATGCCGTCGAGGGCGCGGGCGGTGGGCCGGTCGAGGAGGCCGGCGAGCTCGTCGACGGCCTCGTCGGCCGCGGCGAGGCCGCCGCCGCGCAGGGCGGCGAGCAGGGCCTCGACCCGGCCGTGCACCTCGGCGGTGATGCCCGCGTTGTGCGGGAGGCGGCTGACGGCGGTGCCGGCGCCGCGCAGGCCGGCGTGGACGGTGCCCTCCAGGCGGGGGCCGAAGACCGGGTCGGCGGCCAGGGCCTTGAGGTCGCGGCGGGAGCGGGCGTCCCAGAACACCAGCTCCACGGCGACGCCGGGGTCCTGGACGGCGATGCCCTCGGCGAGGCAGGCGTCGAGGAGGTCGGCGTCCAGCCCCCGGTGGGTGTAGCGGTCCTCGTGCAGCCGCAGCGGGTCGGCGGCGGCGCGCAGCCGGGGGGCGAAGAGGGCGAGGAGTCCGAAGAGTTCGGCGGGCATGGGCTGGCGCATGACTCCGCTGCCGCTGCGGCCGTGGGCGTAGCGGCCGGCGTAGCGGGAGAACCATTCGGTGAGGCCGCCCTCGGGGGCGATCCGTCCGGCCGCGGCGGCCTCGGCGGCGCCGCAGCCGAGGAGCAGGCGCAGCCAGGAGGAGGCGTCGCCGCGGCTCTCGGGGAAGAGGTCGAGGAGCAGGGCCGCGGTCTCCTCGGCCGGGGGGTGGGCGGTCAGCAGCCCGGTGGCGGCGTCGAGCAGCCGGTCGGGGATCTCCTTGCCCTTGGCGGCGCCGAGCACGAGGCCGAGGACGCGTGCCTCCTCGGCGGTGTCGAGGCCGGCGGCGCGCGCGGAGAGGCGGATGCGGCGGGCCAGGTCGGCGGGGAGGTCGCCGGGCGAGGCGGCCCAGGCGCGCAGGACGCGTACGTACTCCTCGTGGGCGGCGGCGGGCTCCAGCGCCTCGGCGAGCCAGGCCTGGTGGCCGCTGAGCTCGGTGGCGGGGAGGGCTCCGGCGCGGGCGAAGAGCAGGACGTTGGCCCGGTGCCAGTCGGGGTCGACGGGCAGGCGGTGGCCGCGTTCGGCCTTGCGGGCGAGGGTGTAGGCGCGGGCGGCGGAGCGCAGGTGCCAGGCGATGAGCTTGTGGCCGATGGTGTCCCAGAACCAGGGCAGGTGGGCGGGGTCCAGTTCCCGGACGCGCCGCTCCAGGCCGTCCACGTAGCGGCCGGGCTTCTCGTAGGCCCGGTGGATCGTGCCGAGGGCCTCGTCGAGCAGCGCGGCGGCGGCCGGCGCCGAGCCGGGGTCGTGGGCGCGGGCCCAGTCGGCGTAGGCGGTCGAGAGGTGCGGGTCGGCCGGCGGCTGGATCTGGATCTTCATGCGCCCGATGGTGGCACGCCCCTGCGACAGGCCGTCTCCCGTACGGGCGTACGCCGACGCCCCCGCCGGAGGATCCGGCGGGGGCGTCGGCGGAGCGTCGGCGGGCGTCCTACGCGGGGGCTCCCGAGGTGAAGCGGCGCAGGAGCGGGCTGAGGACGAGGACGGACTTGGTCCGTTCGACGAAGGGTTCGCCCGCGATGCGCTCCAGGACGCGCTCGAAGTGCCTCATGTCGGAGGCGAAGACCTGGACGAGGGCGTCCGCGTCGCCGGTGACGGTCGACGCGGACACCACCTCGGGGTACCGCTCCAGCCCTCGCCGGATGTCGTCCGGCGAGGTGTTGTGGCGGCAGTAGATCTCGATGAAGCCCTCGGTCTCCCAGCCCATGGCGGCGGGGTCCACGCGGACGGTGAAGCCGGTGATGGCGCCTTCGGCCCGCAGCCGGTCCACGCGCCGTTTGACGGCGGGGGCGGAGAGCCCCACCTCGGAGCCGATGTCCGCGTAGGAGCGGCGGGCATCCTCGGCGAGGGCGTGCACGATGCGTTCGTCGAGATCGTTCAGTCGCACTGCGGGTGGATCACTTCTCTGCTGTGGCCACCTCGGCCTCAGCCTCGGCTTCGGTGGCCAGTCGGGAGCGGCGGACGCCGTACAGGAAGTAGAACACGAGGCCCACGATCATCCAGCCACCGAAGACCATCCACGTGGCACTGTCGAGCTCGAACATCATGTAGCCGCAGGCGAGGGCACCCAGGATCGGGGTGACGGGGAAGAGCGCCACCTTGAAGGTGCGCGGCATGTCCGGGCGGCTCCGGCGCAGGATGATGACGGCGACGTTGACCAGGCCGAAGGCGAAGAGGGTGCCGATGCTGGTGGCGTCGGCGAGCTTGCCCAGCGGGATGAAGGCGGCGAGGACGCCGCAGAACAGGGAGACGATCACCACGTTGGCGCGGGGGGCGCCGGTCTTCTCGTCGACCTTGGCGAAGACCTTGGGGACGAGGCCGTCGCGGGACATCGCGAAGAGGATGCGGGTCTGGCCGTAGAGGACGGCGAAGACGACGGAGAAGATCGCGACGATGGCGCCGGCGGCGAGGACGACGCCCCAGACGCTGGTGCCGGTGACGTCGGTCATGATCTGGGCGAGCGCGGCCTCGGTGCCCTCGAAGTCCTGCCACGGCATGGCGCCGACGGCGACGAAGGCGACGAGGACGTAGAGGACGGTGACGATGGCCAGCGACAGCATGATCGCGCGCGGCAGGTCCTTCTTCGGGTCCTTGGCCTCCTCACCGGCGGTGGAGGCGGCGTCGAAGCCGATGTAGGAGAAGAAGAGGGTGGAGGCGCCGGCGGCGATGCCGCTCATGCCGAGGGGGGCGAGCGGGGTGTAGTTGCCGGCCTTGATGCCCATGACGCCGATGCCGATGAAGAGCAGCAGGGTGACGATCTTCACCGCGACCATGATCGAGTTGACGGTGGCGCTCTCCTTGGCGCCGCGCATCAGGAAGACCATCGAGAGCAGGACCACGATCAGGGCCGGGAGGTTGATGAACCCGCCCTCGCCCAGCGGCGCGGAGACCGCTTCGGGGACGGTGACCCCGATGGTCCCGTCGAGGAACTCGTTGAGGTACTGGCCCCAGCCGACGGCGACCGCCGCGACGGAGACGGCGTACTCCAGGACCAGGCACCAGCCGCAGATCCAGGCTATGAGCTCGCCCATGGTGGCGTACGCGTAGGAGTACGAGGAGCCGGAGACCGGGACGGAGCCTGCCAGCTCGGCGTAGGAGAGGGCCGAGAACAGGGCGGTCAGGCCCGCGAGGATGAAGGAGATCGTCACGGCGGGGCCGGCCTTGGGGGCGGCGGTGCCGAGGACGACGAAGATGCCGGTGCCCAGGGTGGCACCGATGCTGATCATGGTCAGCTGCCACATGGTGAGCGAGCGGCGCAGCGAGCCGCCCTCGCCCTGCCCGCCCTCGGAGACGAGCCGCTCGACCGGCTTGCGCCGCATGAGCGGGTTCACGGGCTTGCGCGTCTCCGGGGAGAGCGTGGGTGCCTGGCCCTGATCGAGCACGAGGGGACTCCTTTGACACTGCGGATGGGGACGGTTCAGGCGTCGACCGCAGCGGTCCGGAGCAGTTGGCAGACAGGGGTGAGCCCGTCTGGGCATGAGGGGACCGCCGAGCAGGCGGTCCGCGCCACTCCACGTACAGGGGGTGAGCCTACGAGCAGAGTGATACCGCCCGTAATGCACCATCCTTGCACATTGGCGGACGATCGTTGCGCGGATCCGCCCGCCATGGTCGTTTGTTGCGCACGGATGATCGATCGCTGCACAGGACCCCGGCGGGCGGTTTTATTGACACTTCGTCAGATCTGCCGCAGCGTGCCGCCATGGACCTGGACGTGCTCTACGGGATCGACGTGCCGCGGCCCTGGCACGGCGCCCACCCGTACGGCCGGCGGGCCGCCGAGCAGCGCACCTACCGGGAGGCCGTCTGGGGGGCCCTCCCGGACGGAGTCTGGTGGAAGGTACGGCTCGCCGACCGGATGGGCTTCCGCACGGCCTGGGCGGTCGAGCGCCACTTCCGCGAGGGCCGCTCCCACTGCCCCGCCCCCGAGGTGCTCCTCGGCCACCTCGCCGGGCTGACCGAGAGGATCCGGCTCGGCTTCGGGGTGACCCTGACCCCCTTCGGCTTCACCCCGCCCCAGCGGATCGCGGAGAAGGCGGCCACCGTGGACGTGCTGTCCGGGGGCCGGGTGGAGTGGGGCACCGGGCGCTCCGCGCCCATGGAGCAGACCGCCTTCGGGGTGGACCGGGAGCGGTCCCGCGAGGACTGGGCCGAGGCCCTGGGGATCGTTACCGGAACGTGGCGCGAGGAGTACTTCGAGTACGCCTCGGAGCGGTTCCGCTTCCCGCGCCGGATGGTCACCCCGAAACCGGTGCAGGACCCCCACCCCCCGGCCTGGATGGCGGCCACCTCCCCCGGCTCGGCGGAGGTCGCGGGGGCGGCGGGGCTGGGCCTGCTCTCGTTCTCGATCATGCAGCCGCTGGAGGCCGTGGCCCGGCAGGTGGCCGCGTACCGGGCCGCCGCCCGCGCGCCCCGGCCGCTCACCGACGTCACCACGTACCGGGTCGGTGCCTACACCCTCGTCCACGCCACCGCCCCGGGCCGGCCCGCGGACCCGCGGGTCTGGTCCTCCGTGGCCTGGTGGTACGAGAACCTCGCCCGCTTCACCCTGGAGTGGGAGCTGCCGCACCTGGCCCCCGGCGAGCGCGACCGGGCCTTCCCGCTGCTCGCCCCCATCCTCGGCGGGGACGTGCCCGTGCGGGAGTTCGACGAGGGCGACATGATCCTGATCGGGGACGCCGAGACGATCGTCACCAAGGCCAGGCGGTACGCGGACCTCGGCGTCGACCAGGCGGACGTCGACCCCGGCCGGGCCGCCGCCGCGGCCGGCGAGGTCGGCGGGGTCCCGCACACCGCCGACGTCACCCGCCGCGAAGCCGTACGGGACCTCTTCGCCCGCGCCCCGCGGCTGCTCGGCGGCCCCGTGGGCGGCGTGGTCGACATCGTCGGCGCGGCCCGGTACGCGGCGCTGGCCGAGCTGGACGACGCCGGCTGGGACCGGCACTTCGACCTCGTACTGCGGCACGCCTGGTTCGCCGTCCAGTACGGCGGCGCGGCCGTCGCGGCGGCCGGGGGCGGGACGCCGGTCTTCGTCGCCTCCGTCTCCGGGCTCACCGCCGCCCCGCTGCACGCCGCGTACGGGGCCGCGAAGGCCGCCCTGGTGTCCCTGGTGCGGTCCGCCGCGGTCGAAATGGGCCCGCGCGGGGTACGGGTGAACGCAGTGGCCCCGGGGGTGGTGTGGACCCCGCGGGTCGCCGCACTGCTCGGACCGGGGGGACGGGAGCGCAACGCCGCCAACGCACCGCTGGGCCGGGTCGCCGAGACCGCCGACATCGCGTCCGCCCTGTACTTCCTCGCCTCGCCGCCGGCCTCGTACGTGACGGGGCAGACGCTGGTCGTGGACGGCGGGGTCGGCGTGAAGTTCCCGTACCCGACGATCGGAGACGCGGATTGAGACCACCACTGGGCCCCGACGAGAGGTGGCAGGACCCCGGGCCCTTCCTGCGCGGGGTCGCCTGGCTGGACCGGGGCCGCCCGGTGCGCGCCGACCCGGACGACACCATGCGGCTGCCCTGGGACACCGGCGAGCGGGCCACCCTCCCCATAGGCGTGCGGCTGGAGTTCACCACGCGCACGGCGCACGCGGTGGAGATCCGCTACCGGGCCACCGTGCCCGGCCCCACCGACGCGCTGCGCGACCTCTCGCACGGCTTCGCCCTGTGGAACCGGCACGGGCTGCTCGCCGAGGTCTTCACCGAGCCCGCGGCGGAGTCCGTCGTACGCCTCGAACTGCCGCAGCAGCAGGGCCCGTTCACCCTGCACCCGCCCGAGGGCCAGTCCCCGCTGATCCTCGGGCTGCGCGGCGTCGGCGGCGAGCTCGCCCCCGCCCCCGGTGCCCCCCGCTGGGTGGTGCACGGCGACTCCATCACCGAGGGCTGGTGGTCCACCCGGCCCGCCCACGGCTGGCCCGCGGTCGCCGGCCGCGCGCTCGGCTTCGACACCGTCAACCTCGGCTACGCGGGCGCCGCCCGCGGCGAACTCGCCACCGCCGAGCAGCTCGCCGCGCTCCCCGCCGACGTCCTCACCCTCGCCTTCGGCACCAACTGCTGGTCCCGCGTGCCCTTCACGGCCCCGCTGCTGTACGAGACCACGCGCGTGTTCCTCGACCTGGTCCGCCAGGGCCACCCGCGCACCCCCTTGCTGCTCCTGTCCCCCGTGCTGCGCCCCGACGCCGAGCGCACCCCCAACCGCCTGGGCGCCACCCTGGGCGCGCTGCGGGACGCGATGGAGCGGGCCGTCCGGGACCGGCTCGCCGCCGGGGACGGCCGGCTGGCCCTGCTGCCGGGCCGGGACGTGCTCGGTCCCGAACACCTCGCGGACGGGCTGCACCCCAACGACGCCGGACACCAGGTCCTCGGCCTCGCTGTGGTCACGGCCCTGAAGCGGGCCGGGTTCGACGGAAGGTGAGTGAGACAGGCCATACCGCTCCCGCTGAACAGGGCGCCCCCGCGGCGCCGTGTCCCCCACAAGCAGCCGGGTCCCGGGGCCGCCGCACGGAGCGGCGGGCCGGCCCCGGACCCGGCGGACACACAGTGGGAGAGAACACCATGGGCATCAAGCGCGGAACCACCCTGGCCGCCGTAGCGGTCGTCGTCACCCTGGCGGCGACCGCCTGCGGGACGAACGTCAAGGGCGGCGCGGCCGCCCCCGCCGGGGCCGCGTCCGCCCAGGCTCCCGCCGCCGACCCCTACGCCGACGGGCAGCAGCCCGCACAGCAGGCCGCCGGCGCCAAGCCCGCCGGACAGCTGGCCGTCGCGGCCACGGACCAGCTCGGGCAGGTCCTCACCGACAGCGCCGGCTTCACCCTGTACCGCTTCGACAAGGACACCGCCAAGCCGCCCGCCTCCAACTGCGAGGGGGACTGCGCCAAGGCCTGGCCGGTCGTCGCGGCGGGCGAGGTCACGGCGGCCGCCGGCATGGACCCCGCGCTGCTGGGCGAGGTGGTCCGCAAGGACGGCGGCAAGCAGCTGACGGTGGCCGGCTGGCCCGTCTACCGCTTCGCCAAGGACGCCAAGGCGGGCGACCTGAACGGGCAGGGCGTCGGCGGCACCTGGTTCGCCTTCGCCCCCGACGGCAAGAAGGCCGCGAAGGGGGCGGCCGCCCCCGCCCCCGCCGGCGCCGGGCAGGCCGCGGGCGCGCTCACCGTGGCCAAGGACCCCAAGCTGGGCGACCACATCGTCGACGGCAACGGCATGACCGTCTACCGGTTCAAGCCGGACACCGCCTGGCCCATGGTCTCCAAGTGCACCGGCGACTGCCTGGCCAAGTGGCCGGTGGTGCCGCCGGTCGACAAGGCGAACGCCAAGGGCATCACCGAGAAGAACTACCTGGTCCTGGACCGCCCCGACGGCAAGAAGCAGCAGACCGTGAACTGCTGGCCCGTCTACACCTTCACCGGTGACAAGAAGGCCGGCGACACCAACGGCCAGGGCGTCGGCGGCACCTGGTACGCCGTCGCCCCCGACGGCGGGCTCATCACCGCCCAGTAGTCCCCCACCCCCAGTCGCGCGGCCTCCGCCTCCCCTCCCCCCGGGCGGGGGCCGCGCACCGTTTGCCCGCCGTCCGCCCTTCCCCAGGCCGTGTCTTTCGGGTCAGGCCGGGCCCGAAAGACACGGCCTAGAATCGGCCCCATGCTGCGCGTACTGGCCGTCGACGACGAGAAGCCGCTCCTGGAGGAACTGCTCTACCTGCTGCGCTCCGACCCGCGCGTGCGCAGCGCCGAGGGCGCCTCGGACGCCACGGAGGCGCTGCGCCGGATCACCCTCGCGGTGGAGAGCGGGCCGGACGGGCCCGACGCGATCGACGTGGTCTTCCTGGACATCCAGATGGCCGGGCTGACGGGGCTGGACATCGCCCGGCTGCTGGCCGGGTTCGCCCGGCCGCCGCTGATCGTGTTCGTCACCGCGCACGAGGGCTTCGCGGTACAGGCCTTCGACCTCAAGGCGGTGGACTACGTACTGAAGCCCGTACGGCCGGAACGCCTGGCCGAGGCGGTCCGGCGGGCCCGCGAGCTGCTGGCCCGGCCCGTGCGGGAACAGCGGCCGGAGCCGGAGCGGGCGGCCGTCCCGGCGCCGCGGCGCACGGCCGGCGAGGCGCCGGCCGTCGAGCGGGCTCCGGAGCAGATCGCCGTCAAACTGGGCGGGGTCACCCGGTTCGTGGCGATCGCGGACATCGCGTACGTGGAGGCCCAGGGGGACTACGCCCGGCTGCACACCGACGAGGGCAGCCACCTCGTGCGGATCCCGCTGTCCACGCTGGAGGAGCGCTGGGCGTCCCGCGGCTTCGTCCGCATCCACCGCCGGCACCTGGTGGCGCTGGGCCGGATCGACGAACTCCGGCTGGACGCGGGCAGCACCAGCGTCCGCGTGGGCGCGGCCGAGCTCCAGGTGAGCCGGCGCCACGCGCGCCAGCTCCGGGACCTGCTGATGCGGCAGGCCACCGGCTGACGGGCCGGCACCCCGCCGCGGGCGGACCGGCGCGGACCGCCCGGCGTACCAACGCGCCGTTCGTCGCGCGGGAAAGGGCGTACGGCGATCCGCCGGGCCCGTCGGCCGCAGGGCCGCCCCCCGTGGTCCGTCGCGGGGGCCGTGCGCGCATATCGTGGACCATCCGGCCCGGGAGGAGCGATATGTCCGATATCCAGGCGCTGTTGGACGCGCTGAGCGGACTGCCCCGCACCCGGCCGTCGGGGCCCGCCGAGGCCGAGGAGCTGCTGGCCCGGCTGCGCAGCGCGGCCGCCCGCTGGTCCGATGTGCTGTTCGAGGCGCAGGAGGACGCCCGCCGCGTCCTGCCCCCGCGCGCGGAGGCGGCCCTGACGCTCGCGTTCCGGCGCGCGGAGGAGTCGTACGTGGAGCTGGAGATCGCCCTGCGCGACTGCGCGGAACACCGCGATCCGGCGGTGTGATCCAGGGGCCGGAACAGGCCTGTCGTCCCACCGGAGGCGCTGCGTAGACTCCCAGGATCCCCTCCCCCGTCGAAGGACCCTCCGGTGAACCAGACGTACGCGCTGACCGCGGTCACCGTCGTCGTCCTGGTGACGGTGCTGGTCGGTGCGCTGGGGCTGCGGATATCCCGGACCACCTCCGACTTCTACGTGGCCTCGCGGACCGTCGGGCCCCGGCTGAACGCGGCGGCCATCAGCGGGGAGTACCTCTCCGCCGCCTCCTTCCTCGGCGTCGCCGGGCTGGTGTTGCTCCAGGGGCCGGAGATGCTCTGGTACCCCGTCGGCTACACGGCCGGGTACCTGGTGCTGCTGGTGCTGGTCGCGGCGCCGCTGCGGCGCTCGGGCGCGTACACCCTGCCGGACTTCGCGGAGGCCCGGCTGCAGTCGCAGGCCGTGCGGCGGATCGCGGTGGTGTTCGTGCTGGGGGTCGGCTGGCTGTACCTGCTGCCGCAGCTCCAGGGGGCGGGGCTGACCCTGACCGTGCTGACGGGGGCCCCGCACTGGGCGGGCGGGGTGGTCGTCGCCTTCGTGGTGACGGCGGCCGTCGCGGCGGGCGGGATGCGCAGCATCACCTTCGTGCAGGCCTTCCAGTACTGGCTCAAGCTGTGCGCCCTGCTGGTGCCCGCGTTCTTCCTGCTGGCCGCGTGGGCCGGGGACGGGGCGCCGCACGCCTCCTTCGACGCGCGGGCGGTCTTCCGCGAGCACACCGCCGTCACGCTCGGGCAGGACGTCCGGCTGTCGCTGGACGAGCCGCTCACCGTGACGGTGACGGGGCGGGTGGACGGGCTCGACCACGCGGGCGCCCCGCTGACCCTGGCGGCCGGCCGGCACACGGTACGGGCGCACACCCGGCTGGAGTTCGCGCCGGGGACCGCCGTCCCGGAGACCGCGTCCCGGGCGGGCGCGGCGCCGGACGCGCCCGGCTGGGCGAGGCCGCTGTCGGCGGGCGACCGCGAGCACCGGCTGTACGCCACGTACGGGCTGATCCTGGCCACGTTCCTCGGCACGATGGGCCTGCCGCACGTCGCGGTGCGCTTCTACACCAGCCCCGACGGCGGGGCGGCCCGGCGGACCACCCTGGTGGTGCTGGGGCTGCTCGGGGTGTTCTACCTGCTGCCGCAGGTGTACGGGGTGCTGGGCCGGATCTACGCGCCCGAGCTGGCGCTGACCGGGGACGCGGACGCGGCGGTGCTGGTGCTGCCGGAGCGGATGCTGGGCGGGCTGCTCGGGGAGCTGCTGGGGGCGCTGCTGGCGGGGGGCGCGTTCGCGGCGTTCCTGTCGACGGCGTCGGGGCTGACGATGGCCGTGGCGGGGGTGCTGCACCAGGACGTGCTGCCGCGGCGCGGGGTGGGGAGCTTCCGCCTGGCGGTGGTGGTGGCGATGGCGGTGCCGCTGGCGGGCGGGGCGGTGGGCACGCGGGTGCCGGTCGCGGACGCGGTCGGGCTGGCCTTCGCGGTGTCGGCGTCCTCGTTCTGCCCGCTGCTGGTGCTCGGGATCTGGTGGCGGGGTCTGACCCCGCCGGGTGCGGTGGCCGGGCTGCTCACGGGCGGCGGTGCGGCGCTGGGCGCGGTGCTGGCGACGCGGGGCGGGGTGGCGCCGCGGGGGTGGGCGCACGCGCTGCTGGCCTGGCCGGCGGTGTGGTCGGTGCCGCTGGGGTTCCTGACGATGGTGCTGGTGTCTCTGGCGACCCGGTCCCGGGTCCCGGCGGGGACGGCGGCGGCGCTGGCGCGGCTGCACCTGCCCGAGGGCGTGGCCGGGGAGCGGGCGGCGGGGGGCGCCTGGTGACCGGGGCGGCGTTCGGGGTGCTGGGGGCGGCGGGGGCGGTGCTGCTGCTGGGGCTGGGCTGGGCCGGTGGCCGGTGGCAGGCCCGGCGCGGGGAGCGGGCGGCGGGGCTGGAGCTGGGCACGCCGGTCGAGCGGGCCACCTTCCTCACCCTGCACACGGCTTCGCTGGCGGCTCCCCCGCTGCGGGCGGGCCTGACCGAGGACGCCGCGCGCAAGGCGGCGCGGCGGCTGCGGTCGCTGCTGGGCACGGAGGCGCTGTGCCTGACGGACCGGGAGGCGGTGCTGGCCTGGGACGGGCCGGGCGCCGACCACCACGAGCGGCGGGCGATGGCCCGGGTGGCGGTGATGCTGGAGTCGGGGCGCAGCCAGAGCCTGCGCACGGAGTGCCAGCGGCCGGAGTGTCCGCTGAAGTGGGCGGTGTTCGCGCCGCTGACCGGTGAGGACGGGGTGCTGGGGGCGCTGGTCGCGTACGGGTCGCGGGAGTCGGCGGTGCTGGTGCGGGCCGCGACGGAGGTGGCGCGGTGGGTCTCCGTGCAGCTGGAGCTGTCGGAGCTGGACCGGGCGCGGACGCGGCTGATGGAGGCGGAGATCAAGGCGCTGCGGGCGCAGATCTCCCCGCACTTCATCTTCAACTCCCTCGCGGCGATCGCCTCGTTCGTGCGGACGGATCCGGAGCGGGCGCGGGAGCTGCTGCTGGAGTTCGCGGACTTCACGCGCTACTCCTTCCGCCGGCACGGGGAGTTCACCACGCTGGCCGAGGAGCTGCGGTCGATCGAGCGGTACCTGGCGCTGGCCGGGGCCCGGTTCGGGGACCGGCTGAAGGTGACGTTGCAGGTGGCGCCGGAGGTGCTGCCGGTGGCGCTGCCGTTCCTGTGCCTGCAGCCGCTGGTGGAGAACGCGGTCAAGCACGGGGTGGAGGACTCCACGGAGGAGTGCCGGATCACGATCGCGGCGCGGGACGCCGGCTCGGAGGCGGTGCTGACCATCGAGGACAACGGCGTGGGGATGGATCCGGAGCGGCTGCGGCGGATCCTGGCCGGTGAGCGGGCGGGGTCCGCGTCGGGGATCGGGCTGCCGAACGTGGACGAGCGGATGCGGCAGGTGTACGGGGACGCGTACGGGATCGTCGTGGAGACGGGTCTCGGGGCGGGGACGAAGGTCACGGTGCGGATCCCGAAGTACCGTGCGGGCGTGCACACCTCGGGCCCGGGGACGGGCCGGCCGGGCACGCCGCAGGCGTAGGCCGGGAACGCCCGTGGCCCCGGGCCCGCCGCGAGGGCGGGGCCGGGGCCACGGGGACGGTGGGTGGCAGCGAGAGGTTTTGTTGCAGCACGGCAGCCAAGACGCCCGACGTAGAGCGGGTGGGGAAGTCGGCGCGGCTGATGTTGAGGTCGTGGCCGTGCTGGACGGTCACCTTGAGCCGCGGCGCTGCCCGCTTCGGGTCTTCGTGCCCAGGATTTCTGGCTGTAGGCCCCATTCAGCCGCGGCTGTCATGCTGAACTGGTCACATGGCGTGCCGCAGTTCAGCTCATTCGTGAAGGGAGGTGACGGTCTTGCAGGCTGCCCGGACGGAACGGAAGTTCCGGGGGAAGAACAAGGCCCCCAAGTGGAAGAAGCCCGACGACGGGATGGTGTCGGTGATGGTGCTGCCCCTGGCCGTCACCGATCCCGCCGACCTGACCCGGCTGGGCAAGCTGTTCGGCGCGATGTGGAGCATCAAACGGGCCGTCCAGCGCGACGCCCGGAACAAAGTGGATGCCTGCTGGGCAGCGAAGCACGAGCGCGACCGCGACGGGGCGAAGGCTGTGCGGCAGCGCCTCGGCCTGTCCCGCGAGGCGCTGGAGCGCTGCGCCTACCGGCACTTGGAGGACTCCGGGCACCTCAAGCACCACGCCTCCAAGGCCCTGGCCATGCACATGGCCGACGAAGTGTGGAACGGTGTGCAGCGCCACCTGTTCCCCGACGCCACCAGGAAGCGTTTCGGACGGCCGAAGGCGGGCCGCCGGCACGACTTCACCCGCATCCCCGGCCGCGCCCGCTCCCACACCACCGCCAGCAAGTGGGAGACCTTCCGACTGGTCGGCTCCCTCCACGGTCACGCCATGGCCTACACCGGCGGTGGCCGGCACGAGGTGCAGCAGCCGCGCCGGATGCCGAAGCCCGCCGTCCCGGCAGGCACTCTACCCACGGGAAAGACGACCGCCTCGGGCAAGCCAGGGATGCGGAAGGCCACGTGGTGGGATCACACCGGCCCCCTCGCAGTGGTGTTCGCGGGCGGCCCCGACTCCCCCGCGGGTGACCTCGTTCTCCCCGTGCGTATCCCGCAGGGGCCGGGGCAGTGGGCGCGGGTGGAACACTTCCTCGCCAACCCCGGCCGCTGGCACAAGGTGGACCTGGTCCGCTGCCGGAAGGCGTCCGTGCCGGGCGGCTGGGTGTACGAGGCGCACCTGATGGTCCTCGGTCCCGGCTACACCGCCCCGGCCGTACGGCAGATGCGAGAGGAGGCCGCCGCGCTGGACCGTGTCGGCGGGGTGGACGGCAACGTTTCCAACCTCTCGATCGTCTCCTTCCCCGCCACCCTGGACCCCGCCGAGGGCCTCCCGGCGTCCACGGAGATCACGCTCACCGACGCCGAGCGCACGCTGTTGGAGAAGCAGGCGAAGAAGCAGCGCGGACGGGCGCGGGCACTGGAACGCTCCCGCCGGTCCACGAACCCGGCGCAGTACGGGCTGTCGAAGAAACAGACGCTCCGCGCCGAGCGCCGCGCCTCCAAGGGCCTGCCCGTGAAGACTGTCGCCGTGCCCGGTGGTGCCCGCGCTGGCCGTACGGACGGGGTGCCCAAGCAGGCGTACCGGCGGGACCGGCTGTCGGAGGGCTACCGCTGGCAACGAGCCCGCCAGGCCGAGCACGCCGCCTCAGCAGCCGAGCACCGACGCCACCGTGCCCGCCAGATCGCCCGGCAGATCATCGCCGCCCACGGCGTGAACCTCACGGTCGAGGACTGCGACATCCGTACCTGGTACCGACTGTGGGGCAAGCGCCTATCCCAGACCACACCCGGCATGCTCATCTCCGCCCTCGACGTCGAATGCCGGGCGGCAGGCGGGCGACTCGTCCGGGCCTCTACCTGGTCAACGGCCCTGTCCCGGCACTGCATGTGCGGTGAACGCGTCTCCAAGACGCTGCGGGACCGGAAACACCAGTGCACCGCCTGCGGCCTGATCGGCAAGCGCGACCTCGTGTCCGCCGCCCTGGCCGCCTTCGTCCGCCTCACAGACCTGGACGATCCCGAGACCGCATGCCTGGACACCGCCATGTCCCGGCACGCACAGATCATGCACGGACAAGGGCTGGAAGAAGCCCTGCGTGAGTCAACCACACCGTGCCAGAACACCCCTCGGGGTGCTGGCTGCGTGGCAGTCCCCCGGCAACGGGAGACCTCTGCTCACCGAACCGCCGCAAGGCGGCCCCGAGCAACCCCGGATGAGACACGCACCATGCGTGACCACACCGGAAAGCCCGGACGCCGCCCCGGCTGCGACCCGCAGCTCACCCTCTGGTGAACTGCGGAACGAGTCTTAGCTCCAGCTGGCGTGCAGCGGCTTGCCCTCGGCGTAGCCGGCGGCGGACTGGATGCCGACGACGGCCTTCTCCTCGAACTCGGCCAGCGAGCCGGCACCGGCGTAGGTGCAGGAGGAGCGGACGCCCGCGATGATCGAGTCGATCAGGTCCTCGACGCCCGGGCGGGCCGGGTCGAGGAACATCCGCGAGGTGGAGATGCCCTCTTCGAACAGCGCCTTGCGGGCGCGGTCGTAGGCGGACTCCTCCGAGGTGCGGTTGCGCACGGCGCGGGCCGAGGCCATGCCGAAGGACTCCTTGTACAGGCGGCCGTCGGCCGCCTGCTGGAGGTCGCCCGGGGACTCGTACGTACCGGCGAACCAGGAGCCGATCATGACGTTGGAGGCACCGGCCGCGAGGGCCATGGCCACGTCGCGCGGGTGGCGGACGCCGCCGTCGGCCCAGACGTGCTTGCCGTACTTCTTGGCCTCGGCCGCGCACTCCAGGACCGCGGAGAACTGCGGGCGGCCCACGCCGGTCATCATGCGGGTGGTGCACATGGCGCCGGGGCCCACGCCGACCTTGATGATGTCGGCGCCGGCGTCGATGAGGTCCTTGACGCCCTCGGCGGCGACGATGTTGCCGGCGACGATCGGGACCTTCGGGTCCAGGGCGCGGACGGCCTTGATCGCGTTGATCATCGACTCCTGGTGGCCGTGGGCCGTGTCGATGACGATCGTGTCCACGCCGGCGTCGAGGAGCTGCTTGGCCTTGCCGACGAAGTCGCCGTTGATGCCGACGGCGGCCGCGATGCGGAGCTTGCCGTCGGCGTCGGTGGCGGGGGTGTACAGCGTCGCGCGCAGGGCGCCCTTGCGGGTCAGGATGCCGACCAGCCTGCCGTCCTTGTCGACGGCCGGGGCCAGCTTGCGGTGGCCCGCGTCGAGCTGGTTGAAGGCGTCGCGGGGGTCGATGTCGGCGTCGATGAGCAGGAGCTCCTTCGACATGACCTCGGAGAGCTGGGTGAAGCGGTCCACGCCGGTGAGGTCGTGGTCGGTGACCACGCCGACGGGGCGGTTGTCCGCGTCGACGACCACGCCGGCGCCGTGGGCGCGCTTGGGCAGCAGCGACAGCGCGTCGGCGACGGTCTGGGTGGGCGCCAGCGTGATCGGGGTGTCGAGCACGAGGTGGCGGGTCTTGACCCAGGAGATGACGTCGGTGACGACCTCGATCGGGATGTCCTGGGGGATGACGACGATTCCACCGCGGCGGGCGACGGTCTCGGCCATCCGGCGGCCCGCGATGGCGGTCATGTTCGCCACCACGAGCGGAATGGTGGTGCCGGTGCCGTCGGGCGAAGAGAGGTCCACGCCCTGGCGGGAGCCGACCGCGGAGCGGCTCGGCACCATGAACACATCGTCGTACGTCAGGTCGTACGGCGGCTTCAGGTCATTGAGGAAACGCACGTGCTGAACATCCCAGTCGATCGAAGGATCTTTCTACGGCCTCGACGGGGCAGCCAGCCGAGGAAACGCACGTACTTCATTCTCCCACGACCTGGCGTTCACGCCGCCCGGGCCGATCGTCCAGGACATTCCGGGCCGCATGGTCGTTTCCTACGGGACCTTGGTCCCGCGGGGCCGGTGCGGGGCGGTGGATCGGGGTGCGGCCGCCGGTGAGGGGGGTCGCGGGGGCGCCGTGGCGGGCGGCGGTGAACTCGGCGGCGATGGCCAGGGCCGTCTCCTCGGGGGTGCGGCCGCCCAGGTCCAGGCCGATCGGCGATCTGAGCCGGGCCAGCTCGGCCTCGGTCACCCCCTCGGCCCGCAGCCGGGCGGTCCGGTCCTCGTGGGTGCGGCGGGAGCCCATGGCGCCGACGTAGGCCAGGGGCAGCCGCAGCGCCCGGGTGAGGACGGGTACGTCGAACCTGGCGTCGTGGGTCAGTACGCATACGGCCGTACGGGTGTCCAGGCGCCCGGCGGCGGCCTCCGCGGCCAGGTGCCGGTGCGGCCAGTCCACGACCACCTCGTCGGCGCCGGGGAAGCGGTCCGGGGTCGCGAAGACGGCCCGGGCGTCGCAGACGGTGACCCGGTGGCCGAGGAAGGCCCCCATCCGGGCCAGGGCGGAGGCGAAGTCGACGGCCCCGTAGACGATCAGCCGGGGTCGGTCGGCGGCGGATTCCACCAGCAGGGTGAGCGGGTCGCCGCAGAGCCCGCCGGCGGTGCCCAGCTCGGCGGTGCCGGTCCGCCCGGCCAGCAGCAGGGCCCGGACCCGCTCGGCGGCGGCCCGGTCCAGGGCGGCGTCGCCGCCGAGGCCGCCCTGCCAGGAGCCGTCGGCGTGGACGGCCAGGGCCCGCCCGAGCCGGCCGGGCGGACCGGAGACCACCCGGGCCAGGGCGGCGCGGGCCCCGCCGGCGGCGGCGTCCAGCACCGCCCCGATGACGGGCCGCACCGGGTCCCGGCCGCGTACCGGGGTGACCAGCACGTCCAGGGTTCCGCCGCAGGTCAGCCCCACCGCGAAGGCGTCGTCGTCGCTGTGGCCGAAGCGGTGCACGCCGCCGGTCCCGGTGGCGATGGCCTCCAGGCACAGCTCGTGCACGGCGGACTCCACGCAGCCCCCGGAGAGGGAGCCGAGCGCGGTGCCCCCGGCGTCCACCGCCAGCGAGGCCCCCGGTCCTCGGGGCGCGCTGCCGCTGACGGCGACGACGGTGGCCAGGGCGAACTCCCGGTGCTCGGCGTACCAGGCCCGCAGCCCGGCGGTGATGTCGAGCATCAGCGGATGTAGGCGCGGCGCGCCGACTGTCCGGGGATCAGGGGCCGGGGCGGCGGTACGGCCGGCGGGCGCCCGCCGCCGGGGCCCTGGTAGCGGGCGGGGGCGCTGCGGGGCACCGGGTCGGGGGTCCGCCCGCCGGTGCCGAGGAGCCTGGCCGCGTGGGCCACGCTCGCGAGGGTGGCGTGGTGGTGCCAGCCGCGGAAGGAGCGGCCCTCGAAGTCGCGGATGCCGACGGGTTCGCAGGTCTCGGTGAAGTCCAGCGCGACCCGGTCGGTGAGTTTGGCCAGCAGGAAGAGCTGGGCGAGCGGCCGGTCGCCGATGTTGGTGATCCAGAACTCGGAGGGCATCAGGGACGTCTCGGTCCAGGCGCCCATGAGGAGCAGCGGGGTGGGCGGCGCGGGCGCGGGGCGTTCCTCGCCGGGGGTGGCGAGTATGGCGGCCGAGGTGAGCAGGGTCACCGCTCCCTCGGTGCGGCCGTGCCGGGTCCATTCGACGACCCGCCGCTGGGAGCGCAGCGAGTCGATCAGTTCGCGGGCGGGCGCGGTGTACGGCCCGGGCTTGTGGCGGCCGGTGCCGCCGAAGGAGACGGGCAGGGAGCCGTCGACCTTGAGGACGAAGGGGATGTCCTGGAGGGCGAAGGCCTCGATGGTCTGCGGGAGGTCGGTGTTGGAGACCTCCATGACGACCGGGCGGCGCTGGAGGCCCCAGGTGGCGGCCATGCGCTGGACGGCGTGCACGGCGTCCTGTGCGGGGGTGAGGGACCGTGCGGTGTCGGGGATCCCGGCCCGGCGGCGGCGCAGCAGTTCGCCGGTCCACGGGGCGGGGAGGGTGAGGGTCCATTCGACGGGGAAGCCGGCCTCGCTGGAGGCGAGCCAGATCCCGGAGGCCTGCTGGCAGTTGGCGGTGCGGCCGAGCTGGGGTACGAACTGCCTGCCGACGCCGACGGAGCGGTCGCCGGCCTTCTCGATGACCATGGGCTGCACCACCCAGGCCAGCGGGCGCTGCGCGGTGCGTTCGAGGTGCTGGGCGAGGGACCGGCGTACGGGGGTCCAGTCCCAGGGCGATTTGCTGATGAACTGCTGGAGGCTCTGCTCGACGGAACTCGCCCCTGTTCCGGCGATGTTTCGGATTGTTTTCTTCCCGGTGGTGCGGACGAGCCCGTTCAGATAAACGCGGGCCCAGTTCCGCTGGTCCCGCCGGGGTAAGGACTCGAAGAAAAGCGAGATCAAATCGTCGATCAATTCGGAGATTTCCCTGGTGGAATCCTCCGGCAGCACTGCGCGAACCATCTGGGCCTCCCCCGCGACCAGACTAGATCCTTGACCCTACTGGACCGCGGAGAACGGCCGTAGGCCCGGGCGGCTACTTCCTGAGGTCGCTGGCAGATTCGAGCCGCTCTTCCTCTACCACGAGCGGGATCGGGATTTGGTTCGCCGCGTAGTAGAGCGCGATCAGGAAGTGTGCGACGAGAGTGAGAGGTGCCGAGAAGAAGGACAGAACCACCGTCAAGGGGTAGGCGACCGCGCCGAGCCCGAATCGGACGCGGGTGGCCCGGGCCCCTTCCTTGTCCACGGTTTCGTGGAAGAGATGCCCGACCTTGGTGACGTACCACCAGAAGGCCAGGAATGCGAGAGCGTACACGACGGTCCACGCGCTGTAGAGGATTGCGGCCACATTGGCCGATTCCCCGTCGGTGAGGTGCTCGGCGAGCACGTTGGTGGTGTACGGAATCACCGATACCACCATCAGCACCAGGAGATTCAGGAACAACAGCGGCCGGTCGACCCGCTTGAGGTGACTGAAGATCGTGTGGTGGTTCACCCACATCACGCCGATGATGAGGAAACTCACGACATAGGCCGCGTAGTGCGGCCATTGCTCCAAGAGTCCGTGCCACAGCTCAGACCCCTGCCCTTCCGGAACCTTCAACTCCAGCACCAGAATGGTGATCACGATGGCGAATACGCCGTCGCTGAACGCCTCCACCCGGTTGGTTTCCTGCTCCATGGCCTCCCCTTCGTGAAATTCATTCACGCGTACGGGGAGGGCGGCCCCCGCCCTCCCCGCTCACGCTACCCAGGAAAGGGCCGTCAGCTGCCGAAGCCGGCCGTCTGGCGCCAGATCCGGCCATCGCGGACGACGAGCGTCCCGAACGCGTTCTCCGGCTCGCCGTTCAGGTTCATGATCGCCCTGTAGAAGATGGTGTCCTCGGTCTCGATGTACTCCTGCAGTTCGACCAGCGTGGGCTTCAGGGTGAGATAGCCGGTGAACGTCTCGCGAACGGCCTCGATGCCCACCGACGCCCCCTCGAAGCGCACCAGCACGGCGTCGTCGGTGTAGTTCTTCATCACCGCCTCGATGTCCAGGGCGGCCAGCGCGTCCATCTGGCGGACGAAGACCGGGTGCAGCCTGGCGATGTCGTACTTGGCCATGTTCGACTCCCTTTCAGGGTGTGGAGGCCGGTTCGCCTCCGACGGGCGGTTCGGCACAGGCGGCGGCCGCGTTCAGCGGCAGCCGGACGACCATCCGGGTCTCCCCCGGCTTGGAGCGGGCCGTGATCGACCCGCGGTGGCGCTGGGTCACGATGCGGTAGCTCAGGTGCAGGCCGAGGCCCGTCCCCTTGCCGACGTCCTTGGTCGTGTAGAAGGGCTCGAAGATCCGCGGCAGGGAGTCCGCGGGGATCCCGCGGCCGGTGTCCGTGATCTCCACGACCAGGCAGGCGCCCTCGGCACGCACCCGCAGGGTCAGGGTGCCGGAGCCCTCCATGGCCTCGGCCGCGTTGTCGACCAGGTTGGTCCACACCTGGTTCAGCTCGCTGGGGTAGCCGTCCAGCTCGGGCAGCCCGGCCTCGTACTCGCGCACGATGGTGACGCCCGGCAGCTTCGAACGCAGCACGATCAGGGTGTTCTCCAGCCCGTCGGGCACGGAGAACCGCTGCTCCGGCGCCCGGTCGAGGTTCGCGTAGTCCCGGGTGGCCGAGACCAGCTGGGAGATCCGGGGCCCGGCCGCGCGCAGCTCGGCGGCCAGCGAGCGGGCCTCCAGCAGCGCCGCCAGGTGGTCGAGGGCGGCCGGCAGGGCGGCCTCGCCGATCCCCTCCAGCCGCTCCAGCAGCCAGCCCAGCTCCAGCCCGAGGTCGGCGGCGCCGGAGCCGAGCAGCCCGGGGCGCTCCGCGCCGGCCTCCTCGGCCCAGTCGGCGATCTCCTCCTCGGCGTCCGCCTGGGCGAGCGGGTCGGTGGTGTCCGGCGGCGGGAGCTTGTCCAGCTCCTCGGCGAGCCGGTCCAGTACGGGGCGCTCCGCGCCGGCGGCGGCCGCGCCCCACGCACAGGCGGTGGCGGTGAGCCGGTCCAGGGCGGGCGCCAGCTCCTGCGCGGCGCGGGCGACCGCCGCGGCCGGGTTGTTCAGCTCGTGCGCGAGGCCGGCGGCCAGGGTGCCCAGGGCCTCGACGGTGGCCCGTTTGCGGGCCTGGACCTCGGAGGACTTGATCCGCCAGGCCAGTACGGGGATCAGTACGGCGGCGACTCCGTGGCAGCGGGTCAGCATCTCGAAGAACACGGGTTTGGGATAGGCGACGACGGTGGTGGCGGGCCCGCTCGCGGACGCGGTGGCCACGTAGGAGCCGTCGGTCAGCAGGGGCAGTTCCCCGGTGAAGCGGTGCGCGGCGGAGGGTTTGCCGTCGTGGTCCTCGGCGGCCGCGCTCTCCTCCTCGGTGGAGTGCCGGGTGAGGACCTCCTCGCGGCCGTCGACGACCTTGGTGACGACGAGCCCGCCGGAGAGCAGGACGTGGAAGCCGGTGGCCTCCTCGCCGTCGCGGAAGAGGACCTCCCCGTCGGCGAGGACGCGCGGATCGGAGACGGAGGCCAGCCAGTCCAGCTGGTCCTCCGTGAGCTGCGCGAAGATCTCCAGTCCGCGCAGCGCCGTGCGCAGTTCTGCGGTGTTCATGCGGTGCTCCCCTCGGCCCTGGTGCGCGCGGCCAGCCGCAGGGTCGTCAGCAGGGCCAGCGCGCACACCCCGGCGACGGCCGCCATGAAGCCGACCGAGGTGCGCTGCAGCCCGTGGATGTTGGTCAGGAGTCCGGCGAGGACCGCCGGGACGCTCATGGCGAGGTACGCGAAGACGTAGACGGCGGAGGTGAGTTCGCCGCGGTGCTCGGGGTCGGCGAGTGCGCTGAGGGCGCGGAAGGAGCCGAGGAAGGCGGCCCCCCAGCCGCTGCCGAGTACGGCGGTGGCGGCGAGGAACACGGCCGCGGAGCCGGTGCCCAGCGAGAGCAGCACCAGGGCGAGCCCGGCGAGCAGGCCGAGCAGGCCGAGCACGGCGGTGCGCAGCGCCTCGGTGCGGCCGAGCAGCAGCTGGGCGGCGGTGGCGGCGCCGGCGAGCAGCGCCACCGTGGCCCCGCCGAGCAGGTAGTTGGTGCTGCGGAACAGGGACAGGGCCAGGTGCGGCCCGAGCGAGAGGTAGAAGCCGCCGACGGTCCAGACGGCCACCACGGTCAGCACGAGCACCGCGAAGCGCCGCCGCACGGCGGCCGGTACCCGGATCCGGTGCGGGACCACCCTCAGGCGCCCGTCCGCCCCGGGTGCGCTCTCGGCCATCCGGCCCACCCCGACCAGCGCGAGGGCGAAGGCCCCGGCCAGCAGGAGGTAGCTCAGCACGGTGGGGGCGGGCGCGTACTGGACGAGCAGTCCCGCCCCGAGTCCGCCCAGGCCGATACCCACGGTCGGGCCGGCACTGTTGACCTGGGCGCCCAGCGCGGGCCGCGTGCTCGGGCTCAGCTCCAGCAGGGCGGCGCCCATCGCCCCGGTGGCCAGGCCCACGGCCAGCCCCTGCACGGCGCGGGCGGCGAGCAGCAGCCCGAGCCCGCCGGCCCCGGCGAACAGGCCCATGGAGACGATCGCCAGGACCAGGGCGGCGGCCAGGACGGGCCGCCGGCCCAGGGTGTCCGAGAGGGACCCGAACAGCAGCAGGCCGGCGAGCACGGTGACGGCGTACACGGCGAAGACCACCGTGACCACTCCGGAGGACAGCCCCCATTCCTGCTGGTAGAGCACGTACAGGGCGGAGGGTACGGAGGAGGAGAGCATCAGCAGGACGAGGACCGCGCCCACCACCCGGAAGCCGGAGGCCCGCGCCGTGCGGCCGGCGCCCCCGCTCACGGTGTCGCCCGTGTCTCTCGTGTCTCCCGTGTCCCTCGTCTCGGTCGGTTCGGCCACTGCGGTCAACTCCCCTCCTCCCGACGGCCCCTGGGGGCGGTCAGGCGGTGTTCAGGGCCGCCCGGGCCAGCGCGCGGGCGGTGAGCACGCCCGCGAGGTGGCCCAGGTATTCGGCCGAGGTGCCTCGCCCGGGGACGAACAGCTCCCGGGGCTCGGCTCGGAAGGCCGCCAGCACCGCCTCGGTCGTGTACGGGCCCCCGCGCAGCCGGTCCTCGACCCCGCGCAGGCGCAGGGCGCGCGGGGTGGCTCCGGTGACCGCGATCCGCGGCCCGTCGGGGGTGATGCGTACGGCGGCGGCGCACAGCGGGTAGCGGGTGGCCCGGTCGGCGGCCTTCTCGAAGGCGGCGGCGGGGCCTGCGGCGGGCACCAGCAGGGCGGTGACCACCGATCCGGCGGGCACGCCCGAGGCGGCGAGCCGCTCGGCGGCGACGGTGGTGCGCCCGCCGGGGCCGGCGAGTTCCACCCGGGCGTCGGCGGCCAGGGCCGCGACGGGCAGGTCGGTGGCGCGTCCGCCGGCGGCCAGGTTGCCGCCGGCGGTGCCGAGGTTGCGGACCTGCGGGTCGCCGTTGGCGCGGGCGGCGGCGGCCAGCTCCGGCGCCTCGGCGAGGACCAGCTGGTGGGCAGCGAGTTCGGCGAGGGTGGTCAGGGCCCCGATGCGCAGGGATCCGCCGGCCCGGCCGACGCCGCGCAGCTCCGGCAGGTGCCGTACGTCGACCAGCAGCCGGGCCCGCTCCGCGCCGGTGCGCAGCCCGGGCAGCAGGCTCTGTCCGCCGGCCAGCACCCGGGCGCCGGGGGTGGCGAGCAGGGCGAGGGCCTCGTCCAGGGCGGCGGGGCGGGCGTAGTCGAAGTCGGTGAGGATCACGGGGCTTCCCCTCTCAGGCGGCGCCAGACCTTCTCGGGGGTGAGCGGCATGTCGATGTGGCGTACGCCCAGGTCGGACAGGGCGTCGACGACGGCGTTGACGACGGCGGCGGCGGGCGGCACGGTGGCGATCTCCCCGGCGCCCTTGGCGCCGAGCGGGTTGTGCGGGGACGGCGTGACGGTCCTGCCGAGGGTGAAGAAGGGCGCGTCGGCGGCGCGGGGCAGGGCGTAGCTCTCCAGGTCGGAGCTGATCAGGACGCCGTTCTCGTCGTATTCGGCGGCCTCCATCAGGGCCTGGCCGAGGCCGTGCACGATGCTGCCCTCGATCTGGCCGGTGACCACCTTCGGGTTGCCGACGTGCCCGGCGTCGTCGACGGCGGTGTAGTCGACGACCTCGGTCTCGCCGGTGAGTTCGTCGACCTCGACGACGGCGATGTGCGTGCCGAAGGGGTAGTTGAAGTCCGGCGGGTCGAAGTGGGTGGTCTCGTCGAGGGCCGGCTCGATCTCGGGGGGCAGCCCCCAGCCGTACCACATGGCCATGGCCAGTTCGGCGAAGGTCTTGGCGTTCTCCGGTTTGCCGGCCTCGTGGACGCCGCCGTTCTCGTAGACGACCCGGTCCTCGGGGACGCCGAGGAAGACGGCTCCGGCCCGGACCAGTTTGGCCTTGATCTTGCGGGCGGTGAGCGCGATGGCGGGGGCGGCCATGCTGTAGGAGCGGGAGCCGTAGGTGCCCTGACCGTAGGGGGCCTTGAGGGTGTCGCCCTCGTACACCTGGACCTGTGCGGGGTCGATGCCCAGCTCGTCTGCGGCGACCTGCGCGAAGACGGTGCCGTGGCTCTGGCCGGTGGAGGCGGAGCCGACGGTGACGGTGACCTCGCCGGTGGGGTGGACGCGGATGTTGGCGCTCTCCCAGGTGCCGCCGAGCATTCCCTCCTTGGACATCCTGGTGGAGGGGCCGACGCCGCAGACGGCGACGTAGGTGGCGATGCCGACGCCGAGGCGCTTGCCGCGGGCGCGGGCGGCGGCCTTGCGGGCGGGCATCCCCTCGTAGCCGGAGAGTTCGACGGCCCGGTCGAAGTTCAGCCGGTAGTCGCCGGAGTCGTAGGTCCAGCCGAGGCCGTTGTCGTAGGGGAACTTCTCCTTGGGCACCAGGTTCCGGCGGCGGACCTCCGCCGGGTCCATGCCGATCTCGGCGGCGTAGCGGTCGACGAGCCGTTCCATCAGGAAGGCGGCCTCGGCGCGCCCGCTGCCGCGCTGGGCGCCGAGCGGGACGGTGTTGGTGAAGGCGGCGTACACCTCGCAGAAGGCGGCGGGGATGTCGTACATGCCGCTGATGGAGCGTCCCATCAGGGCGGTGGCGACGCCGGGGCCGATGGTGGAGGGGTAGGCGCCGAGGTTGGCGTAGCTGGTGCAGCGCACGGCGGTGATGCGGCCGTCGCGGGTGCCGGCGAGGGTGACGTGCTGGCGGTGGTCGCGGCCCTGGACGGTGGAGTTCATCAGGCCGGTGCGGGTGTCGACCCATTTGACGGGGCGGCCGCCGAGGGCCTTGGAGAGCAGCAGGACCAGCGCCATGTCCGGGTAGAGGTAGCCCTTGGTGCCGAAGCTGCCGCCGACGGTCGGGGCGATCACCCGGAGCTTGTTGAAGGGGATGCCGAGGACCAGCGCGGCGAGCAGGAAGCGGTGGTTGTGCGGGCCCTGGGTGGAGGCGTGGAGGGTGTACTCGCCGGTGGCCGGGTCGTACACGCCGACGGCTCCGCGCGGCTCGATGGGGCTGTTGATGGTGCGCTGGTTGACGAGGTCCAGCTCGACGGTGACTTCGGCGGCGGCGATGGCCGCGTCGGTGCGTTCCTCGTCGCCGCAGGTCCAGTACGCGTTCAGGTTGCCGGGGACGGCCTCGTGGAGCTGGGGCGCGCCTTCGGCGAGGGCGTGGTCGGCGCGGGTGACCACGGGCAGCGGCTCGTACTCGACGGAGATCGCGGCGAGCGCGGCGGCGGCCTGGCGCGCGGTCTCGGCGACGACGACGGCGATCGGGTCGCCGACGTGGCGGACGGTGTCGCCGGTGAGCACCGGGCGGGCGCCGGGCAGGCCGTAGGGGTGGGGCGGGAAGTGGCTCTCGACCCCGCCGGGTATCCAGATGCAGGGCAGCGGCATCACGTCGGGGAAGTCGGCGGCGGTGGCCGCCTTCAGGACGCCCGGGAGCTGCTCGGCGGCCTTGGTGTCGATGGACAGGATCCTGGCGTGGGCGACCGGGCTGCCCAGGATGGCCATGTGGACGGTGCCGGGCAGGTCGATGTCGGCGACGTACACGGCTTCGCCGCGCAGCAGCCCGGGGTCCTCGCGGCTGTCCAGGGGCCGGCCGAGGACGCCGCCGGGTTCCTGTGCTTCCTGTTCGGGCGCGGTGGTGGTCATCGTGGGTCACCGCCCCTCGGGTTCGGCGGGGGCGCAGGCGCGCTGCACGCCCCGGACGACGCTGTGGTAGCCGGTGCAGCGGCACAGGTTGCCGGTGAGCCATTCGCGGATCTCGGGCTCGGTGGGGGGCGGGCCGCCGGCGGCGCCCTCGGCGCGCGCGGTCTCGACGAGTTCGCCGAGGGCCATCACCATGCCGGGCGTGCAGAAGCCGCACTGGGTTCCGTGCTCCTGGCGCAGCGCCTCCTGGAGGCCGGTCAGTTCTCCGCCGGGGGTGGTGACGCCCTCGATGGTGGTGATCCCGGAGCCCGCGGCGGAGGCGGTGAGGATCAGGCAGCTCTTGACGGACCTGCCGTCGAGGCGGACCACGCAGGTCCCGCACTGGCCGGTGTCGCAGCCCACCTTGGTGCCGGTGAGGCCGAGTCCGTCGCGGAGCCGTTCCACGAGGAGTTCGTTCGGCGGGGCCGCGAACTCCTCGGGTCTTCCGTTCACGGTGAGGGTGAGTTCGATGCGCGTCATATCCATGCGAGCGCCTGCGCTTCCGTGAGCGACCGGT
Organism: Streptomyces sp. NPDC004126; assembly: GCF_050275515.1. Classification (NCBI taxonomy): domain Bacteria; kingdom Bacillati; phylum Actinomycetota; class Actinomycetes; order Kitasatosporales; family Streptomycetaceae; genus Streptomyces; species Streptomyces sp. NPDC004126. The sequence goes on from NZ_JBNNPF010000037.1 coordinate 33,830, forward strand.
TGAAGAGGGGACCGCCGGGCTGCTGGAGGATTCCTCCGGAGTGCAGCGGGCCGGTGTCCACGGGGGCGTATCCGAGGTCGGTGATGATTCCGGCGACGATTTCCTTCGCCTTGGTGTCGTCGCCCGCCGTGTAGTGGGCGAGGCGATCGGACGCCGTGCGGCCGGAGGAGGTGCCGGCGACGGCGAGGGTTTCGAAGTGCATGGTGTTCAGGGATTTCACGACCCTCGCGCCGGGGTACCACTCGGCGACGAGTTCGCTGGATCCGCGGCTGCCGAGGTCGGCGGGGGTGCCGGGGCCGCTGAACGCGTTGGTGGCGTCCACCAGCACCTTGTCCTGCACGACGTGCGGGGGCAGCAGCCCGCGTACGCCGGCGAAGGGCACCATCAGCACCAGCAGGTCGGCTTCGCCCGCCGCCTCGACGGGGTGCGCCGCCGTGGCGGCGGGGCCGAGTTCGGCCAGGAGCGGGGCGAGCGAGCCCGGCCCGGTGGCGTTGGCGAGGACGACGGGGTGGCCGGCGGCCACCAGGATCCTCGCGAGGGTCGAGCCGATCCGGCCGGTGCCGATGACGCCTGTCCGCATGAGTGGCTCCTCGATGGTGTGGTGTCAGTCCATGCCGATCCAGACCGACTTGGTCTGGGTGTAGCTCTCAAGGGATTCCGGTCCGCACTCGCGCCCGTAGCCGGAGGCCTTGTAGCCGCCGTAGGGCACCGAGGGGTCGTACTGGTTGTAGCAGTTGACCCAGACCGTTCCGGCCTTGATCTGGGAGGCGACCCGGTGGGCCCGCCGCAGGTCCTTGGTGTGGACCCCGGCGGCGAGGCCGTACGCGCTGTCGTTGGCGATGCGTACGGCGTCCTCCTCGGTGTCGAAGGGGATGATCGACAGGACCGGGCCGAAGATCTCCTCCTGGGCGATCCGCATGCCGTTGTCGACGCCGGTGAAAACGGTGGGCAGGAAGTACAGGCCCTGGCTGGAGGCCCCTTCGGGGGTCCAGCCGGTGCCTCCGGTGCGCAGCAGGGCGCCTTCCTTCTCGCCGACCTCGATGTAGGAGCTGACCTTGTCGAACTGGGCGCGGTGGGCGAGGGGTCCGAAGAGGGTCTCGGGGTCGCGCGGGTCGCCGGGCCTGAGGGCGGCGGCGCGGCGGACCAGGCGTTCGACCATCTCGTCGTGGACGGGGCGGTGCAGCAGGAGGCGGGAGCCGGCGGTGCAGATCTCGCCCTTGTTGTAGTAGATGCCGAAGAAGGCGAGTTCCTCGGCGGCGTCGAGGTCGGCGTCGGCGAAGACGATGTTGGCGGACTTGCCGCCGAGTTCCATCGTCACCTTCTTCAGGGTGCCCGCGGACTTGCGGATGATCGACTGGCCGACCGCGGTGGAGCCGGTGAAGGCGATCTTGTCGATGTCGGGGTGGCCGGTGAGGGTCTCCCCCAGCTCGACTCCGGGGCCGGTGACGACGTTGAGGACGCCGTCGGGGATCTCCGCCTCCTGGAACAGCTCGGCGATCTTCAGGGCGGTGAGCGGGGTGGCCGGGGAGGGTTTGTGGACGACCGTGTTCCCGGCCGCGAGGGCCGGGGCGATCTTGGTCATCGACAGCAGGAGCGGGAAGTTGAAGGGGGTGATCGCGCAGACCACTCCCAGGGGTTCGCGCAGGGTGTAGGCGAGCTGTCCGCCGGCGGGGGCCCGGGAGGAGCCGTCGACCCGGGTGACCGCGCCGGCGTAGTAGTGCATCAGCTGGGCGGCCATGGGCGCGTCGACGGTGCTGGAGAAGGCGAACGGCTTGCCCATGTCCACCGTCTCCAGCAGGGCTATCTCCTCCAGGTCCCGTTCGATCAGCTCACCGACGCGGTTCAGGCGCAGCGCGCGCTCCTGGGCGGACAGCCGGCTCCACGGGCCTTCCTCGTAGGCCGCGCGGGCGGCCGCGACGGCGGCGTCCGCGTCGGTCGCGGCGGCCTGGGCGACCGGCACGATCTCCTGGCCGTCGATCGGGCTGATGTCCGGCTCCGTGCGGCCGTCCCGGGCGGGGACCCATTGGCCGCCGATGAACAGCTTCCCGGGGTTGGCCAGGGGCTGGTCGCTGAGCACGCGCTTGGTCATGGCTGCACCTTCCGGTGTGGCGGGGGCTAGCCCTCGGCGAGCTGCCGTAAGAAGGTCTCGGCGAGGGCCTTGGAGGAGTAGGGGTTCTGACCGGTCGTGAGCCTGCGGTCCACGACGACGTGCGAGTCCCAGATCGCGTCGGCCTTCTCGTACCGGGCGCCGAGTCTGGTCAGCTCGGCCTCCAGGATCAGCGGGAGCCGGCCGGCCATGTTGGTGACCAGTTCCTCGTCGTGCGAGAAGGCGGTCATCCGGTATCCCTCGAAGGGCCAGTGGCCCTCGCCGTCCCGCAGGGACAGCAGTGCGGTGTGCCCGTGGCAGACGGTGGCGATCGGCTTGTCCTGGCCGATGGCCCAGCGCAGCAGCTGCGCCAGTTCGTCGGACTTGGGCAGGTCGCCGATGGCTCCGTGGCCGCCGCTGATGTAGATGCCGTCGTACTCGGCTACGTCCTTCTCGCCGAGGGACTCCACCGCGAGGGGGTGCTCGAGCTGGGGGGCCTGTTCGATGATGCGGACGTACTCGGCGGCGTTGGCCGCGTCCTGGTCGGGGGAGCCCGCGGGGCGGACCCACCGCAGGAAGTCGGGGTCGATGCTGGTCCGGTCGACCGTGGGGGCCTCTCCCCCGATCGTCGCCACGTCGACGGTGTGGCCTGCCGATCGGAAGAGGGTGTAGGGAACGGCGAATTCCTCGGCCCAGAATCCCGAGGGGTGCTGTTCTCCGTCCAGCAGGTGGAGGGTGGCCTTCGCCGTCAAGACGACGAGAATCCTCATGATTCTCTCCTTGTTCTGGATCGCTGCCGATTCAACACGCCCCTTCGCGAGGGGCGTAAGGGGGCGGCGTCAGGCCCGCGATACTTCGTCACGTGCGCCCAACGCCGTGAGGATCGTGCGGAATTCACCGACCAGGGGGTGGTCGGGAAGGGCTTCCGCGAATATGCGCTCTCCGTAGAGAGCAGCCATTTCCGGAACGTACGGGAGAATTCCGGCCAGGGGGGCGCCGTATACCTCCTCGGCCCTGCGGGCCACTTCCCGCCGGTCCACGCCCTCGGGTGCCATGCTCAGCACCAGGGCCCGCCGGCAGGCCAGCCGCCCGGCCAGGGCGATGGTCTCCTCCACTCCGGAGAGGTCGACCCGGTCGGCCCTCGCCATGATCAGTACCACGTCGGCACTGCCCATGGCGGTCACCGACTCGTTGTTGAGCCCGGCGTGCGTGTCGAGCAGCAGGAAGTCGAGCGCGTGGCTCTCCGCCAGCCGGTCGAAGCCCTCCGGGAGCAGTCCCACGTCGTACCCGGTGGTCATCAGCTCCTGCAGGGCCGCCGTCCCGGTCCGGGCCGGTACGACGTACAGCCCGGGCACGGCGGTGGCCCGGGCCGCGGTCTCGATCTCGCAGCGGCCGAGCAGGTAGTCGGCGAGCGAGCCGCTGCCGGGGCCGAGCCGGAACAGCTGGTCCAGGGTGGGTGACTGGAGGTCGGTGTCGACCACCCCGACCCGGCGCCCCGCGGCCGCCAGCAGCAGCGCGAGGTTCGCCAGCACCGAGGACTTGCCGGTGCCGCCACGGTGCGAGTGCACCACGATGGTCCGGGTCATCACGCCACCACCTGGTATCCGGTGTCGTCCGCGTGCGGCCCCCGCGCCGCACGCGGCCGGTGCACGGCCAGCATGGTGACGTCGTCGTGCTGTTCGGCGGTGCCGGTGTGCTCGCGCACCGCCCGGTCCATCACGTCGACCACCTCCCTGCCGCTCGCCGGGGGGCCGGCGAGCAGCTCCAGCATCCTCTCGTCACCGAGGAAGCTGCCGTCGGGGCAGCGGGCCTCGGGCACTCCATCGGTGAACACGAAGAGGGTGTCGCCCGGGTTCAACTGGGCGTAGCCGAGGGTGTAGACGCAGTCGGGCAGCACCCCGACCGCCGGGCCCGTGACCTCCAGGGCCCGGGGTACCGAGCCGTCGCCGGAGAGCAGCAGGGGCGGGTTGTGGCCGCCGTTGATGTAGACGAGGCTGCCGGTCAGCGGGTCCAGGACGCCGAAGAACAGGGTGGCGAAGTAGCCCTGCCGCAGGTGGTTGCGGGTGAGGTAGCCGTTGGTGGCGGTGACCGCGTTGAGCAGCGGGGTGGCGCCGACGACCGGGGTGCGGCGGCTGCCGCCGGTGCGGCCGGCGGCCATCAGGTGCTGGAGTCCGCTGTTCTCGGCGGTGTGGCGCAGCAGGGAGCGGATGAGGGCCATGAACAGGGCCGCGCCGACCCCTTTGTCGCAGACGTCGGCGACGACCACCGCGAGGCGGCGGCCCCGGGAGATCTCGAAGACGTCGTAGAAGTCCCCGGCGACCTGCCGGGCGGGCCGGAAGCGGACGTCGATCTCCCAGCCGTCGGGGACGGGCAGTGCCTCGGGCAGGAAGCCGGCCTGGATCTCGCGGCCGATCTCCAGCTCCTTCTCGTACCCCATGAGTTCGGCGCGGGCGTCGGCTTCGCGCAGGGTGCGGCCGAGTCCGGCCCGTTCGGTGCAGCTGTGCACCCGGGCTCCGACGAGGGCGGGCAGGAAGGGCGGGACGAGGTAGTCGTGGCCGAGGCGGACGTGCCGCTCCAGGGCGGCGAAGTCCCGGACGGTCCAGACGACGACGATGGGCGCGCCGGCCCAGCGCCGCAGCCGGCGCACGGCGCTGCGCACGGTCTCCCCGTCGGCTTCGGCGGGGGCGAGCAGCACGTCCGCGGCGGGCAGCAGTTCGAGGCGGCCCCGCAGCAGTTCCCCCAGGGTGCGGGGGACGAGCTCGGCGTCCATCCGCCGCAGCGCGTCCAGCAGTTCGATGGGCGGCGGCGGGTACACGTCCAGGATGATCACGGTCGTGGAGGGCATGCGTCCGTCCCCTCATCGGCCTTCACGGTCAGCGTGCTGATGTTCCGGCCGTCCCTGCGGGCATAGGCGTACGAGTCCACGCTGGTCAGGGCCAGGTGGATGCCGAGGCCTCCGACCCGCCGCCGTTCCGGGGGGATCCCGGGGGCGGGGGGCAGGCGGCCGGCGACGGGGTCGAACGCGGGGGCGGTGTCCTCGATGACGATCCGCACCCCGTCGGGACCGGAGCGGCCGCGGACGGTGATCCGTCCGCCGCCGTCCCGGTACCCGTGCATCACGATGTTGGTGGCCAGCTCGTCCACGGCCAGCCGGATCCGGTACGTGGCCCCCTTGCCGAGGCCCGCCCGGCCGGCCAGCCGCAGGACGAACGCGGCGATGTCGCCCAGTGCCCCCACCGTCGCGGGCACGTCCAGCACGGCGGGCTTCCTCGCCAGTTCCACCATCTCAGTCACCGTTCCCGGCGCCCTGACCGGTCGTCGGCGACTCAGTCATCGGAGAGGACGATGCTGCGGTCGAGCCCCGCCGTACGGATGGTCCGGGCGACGGGCTCGATGGCGCCGGTCACCTTGATGGTGACCTCGCCCCCGACCTTCTGCTGGGCGAAGACCAGGGAGCGCAGGCCGGCGCTGGCCATGTAGCCGACCCCGGCCATCCGGATCTCGACGGTGCCGGTGCCGTGCCCGGCGGCCTTCTCGATCGTCTGGTGGAAGTCCGGGGCGGTCTTGGCGTCCAGCTCGCCCGTCAGTTCGATCACGGTGGTGTCGCCCTCGATGCTCAGGGACACGGAAAGCGGCATGTCAGGTCTCCTTCGGTCTGGGCGGGTCAGTCGTCCCCGGGTTCGGGTCCGGTCGCGCGGCCGACCAGGATCACGACCGAGCGCGGGCCGATCAGGTACTTGCCGGCGTTGTCGAGCTCCTGTTCCGCCCCCGGGGTGCGGATGTCGTGCGGCGCCTCGGCGCCGGTGTCGGCGAACAGGTGCCAGCTGCGGCCGCCGGGCAGGGCGGGCAGTTCCAGGTCGTGCGCCTCCCAGTGGGAGTTCATGGCCACGTACACCACGTCCTGGTCGCCGGTGCCGCAGCGGGCCACCGCCACCAGCCGGCCGTCGGCCGACCAGTCGGGCTGCCAGGCCCGCTCCCCGTGCCAGCTGATGTCGGGCAGGCCGAGGCCGTCCCGGAGCCGTCCGGTGGGGTGCGAGGTGGAGCGCAGTTCGCGGTGGTGTCCCCGGAAGGCGATCATCTGGCGGGTGAAGCGGAGGAGTTCGGCGTTCTCGTCGACCTGGTCCCAGTCGAACCAGGACAGCTCGTTGTCCTGGCAGTACGTGTTGTTGTTGCCCTGCTGGGTGCGGCCGACCTCGTCCCCGGACAGCAGCATCGGGATGCCCTGGCTGGTGAGGAGGATCGCGAGGGCGTTCTTCATCTGGCGCAGCCGCAGCGCGTTGACCTCGGGGTCGTCGGTCGGCCCCTCCGCCCCGCAGTTCCAGCTGTTGTTGTCGTTGGCACCGTCGCCGTTGCCCTCGCCGTTGGCCTCGTTGTGCTTGTCGTTGTACGAGACCAGGTCGGCCAGGGTGAAGCCGTCGTGGGCCGTCAGGAAGTTGACGGAGGCCGACGTCCCGCGGCCGGAGTAGAGGTCGGGCGAGCCGGCGACGCGGGTGGCGAGTTCGCCGGTGACCCCGGGGTCGCCCTTGAGGAAGCGTCGGACGGTGTCGCGGTACTTGCCGTTCCACTCGGCCCAGCGGCCGTAGGCCGGGAAGTTGCCGACCTCGTAGAGGCCGCCGGCGTCCCAGGCCTCGGCGATGAGCTTGGTGTGCCGCAGCACCGGGTCGAAGGCGAGCATCTCCAGCAGCGGCGGGTTGGGCAGCGGGGTGCCGTCCAGGTCCCGGCCGAGGATCGCGGCGAGGTCGAAGCGGAAGCCGTCGATGTGGTAGTCGGCGACCCAGTGGCGCAGGCAGTCCAGGACGTAGTTGCGGACCACGGGGTGGTTGCAGTTGACCGTGTTGCCGGTGCCGCTGAAGTTGAAGTAGTACCCCTCGGGCGTGAGCATGTAGTACGTGGCGTTGTCCAGGCCCTTGAAGGAGATGGTGGGGCCCTGCTCGTTGCCCTCGGCGGTGTGGTTGAAGACGACGTCGAGGATGACCTCGATGCCGGCCGCGTGCAGGTCCTTGATCAGGGTGCGGAACTCGTCGCCCTGCATCCCGTAGCGTCCGGTGGCCGCGTAGCCGGCCTTCGGCGCGAAGAAGGAGACGGTGTTGTAGCCCCAGTAGTCGTAGAGCTTCTCGCCGGTCTCGGGGTTGCTGCGCGGGTTGTCGCTCTCGTCGAACTCGAAGACGGGCAGCAACTCGATGCAGTTGATCCCGAGCTCCTTCAGGTACGGGATCTTCTCCCGCAGCCCCGCGAACGTGCCGGGGGCCGTGACCTGCGAGGAGGGGTGCCGGGTGAAGCCGCGTACGTGGGCCTCGTACACGACGAGGTCCTCGGCGGGGATCCGCAGCGGGGTGTCGTCGCCCCAGTCGAAGTCCTGGAGGCAGACCCGCGAGCGGTACTGGTAGCCGCGGCTGCGGTCCGGTTCCACGCCCCACACGTCGCGGCCGGCGATCAGCCGCGCGTAGGGGTCGGAGAGGACCTGCCGGGCGTCGAAGCGGTGGCCGGTGGCCGGGTCGTAGGGGCCGTCGGCCCGGTACCCGTACTCGATGTTCTCGTGGTCGAGGCCGAAGACCGTCATGGAGAAGACGCTGCCGGTGCGGAACTCCTCGGGGAATTCCAGCTCGGCCATCGGCTCGGGCTCTCCGCGCTTGTAGATGACCAGCGACATGGAGGTCGCCTGGTCGGAGAAGACGGAGAAACTGACCCCGCCGGGGACCACATTGGCCCCGAAGGGGAACGGCTTGCCCGCGCGGACGCGGTACCCGCCCACCTCGTGGGTCGGGTACGCGTCCACGCGCAGCACCTGCTCGGAGCGGGCCTCGCTCATCGCGCGGCCCCGGCCCTGGTGGCGGCGGCCTCGCCGGTCTCGAAGAAGTCGAGGAACCCGGTGGCCGACATGACGAACCGGACTTCCTCGCTCACCCCGTACAGGGTGACCGCGACACCGGCGTGCTGCGCCTCGCGGTAGACGACGAGCAGCGTGCGCAGCCCGGCGCTGGAGACGTAGGTGACGGCGGTCAGGTCGATGCGCAGCGGCCGGCCCTCGCGGACCAGCGGCAGCAGGGCCTCCAGCAGGGTGCCGGAGGTCTCGCTGTTGATCTCGCCGGTGGCGACCAGCACGGTGGCCGTCTTGTTCCGGCGTTCCTTCACGTTCAGACTCATTGCCTGCTTTCCCCTCTTGTTGGGGCGCCCCCCGTGGGCACTACTGCTTGGTCACCGGCCGGAGCCGGACCTTGACCTTGACCCGGCCCTGGACGTCGGGGAGGTGGACGGTCAGCGCCTCGGCGTCGAACTCCTCGTAGGGCTTCTCGTCGATCTCCACGGACGCGATCCGCACCGAGCCCGCGGGCAGCAGGTCGGGCGAGACGCGCAGGATCCGGTCGGGCAGGTCGGTCGGGTCGGGCTGGAAGTGGAAGTCCATCTCCCGGCCGTTGATGAGAAGGTTGTTGTAGACGGCGGCCAGGTAGCAGAGCTCCGCCGAGTGGTACATGGACATCGAGTGGCTGCCCTTGAGCCGCTCCGTGCCGAGCAGGTACGGCGTACCGCTGGCGAGCACGTTGAAGTACACCGCTCCCTCGTCGTGGTCGAGGAAGAAGGTGTTGTAGAAGGCCTGGGCCTGCCGCGCCTCGCGCAGGTTCGCGTCGCCGCCGACCGTGCCGTTCAGGATGAGGTAGGCGAGGATCGCCTGCTCCTGCTGCCACCAGGCCTTGCGGTCGTGCCAGGCGAACCGGTACGCCTCCTGGTCGCCCTCCTTGACGCGTTCCACGACGTCGTACCAGCCGCCGCGCTGGCGGTCGCTGCCGACGGCCGGCATGATCTCGCCGATCTTCCGGGCGAGCTGCTCGTAGGCGGGCTTGGCCTTCAGCGAGTTCATCCGCATCAGGTTCCAGGCGATCTTCAGGTTGTGGCCGACCACCGCGCGGTTCTGCTGCCAGCTGTGCGCGGTGTCGTGCGACCAGTCGCGGAAGAAGCGCTCCTGGACGAACGGGCTGTTCTTGTAGTCCGGGAACCGGTCCGCGATGGTGTCGAAGGTGTACTCCAGGAAGTCGGCGTACTTCTGCTCGCCGGTCGCCAGGTACAGGTTGATCAGGTACGCGGGCGCGTGGTCGCCGACCGAGTTCCAGTTCTTGCGCTCGGCGTTCTCGCCGAGGGACTCGTGGTCGGCGCTGAAGAGGATCGGGTCGATGTGCGAGTAGTAGCCGCCCTGCTCCTCGTCCTTGAAGAACTTGTCGAAGAGCCGGATGGTGGCGTCGGCGTCGTTCCTGATCCGGACGTCGCCGGTGACCCGGTAGGTCTGGATCGGGCCGGCCAGCGCGTAGATCTGCTCGTACATCGGGATCGCGTCGTAGTCGTCGGAGAACTCCGAGGTGAAGAGCTTGCGCTCGCTGTCACCGTCGACGCTGATGCCGTGGTACCAGAAAACCACGTCCTCCTCGCTGTCCACGACCCGCATGTGCTTGCGCAGGTACTCGGTGCCGCGCTCGGCGATCTCCAGGTACTCGTCCTTGCCGGTGAGCAGGTAGGCCGAGGCCATGCCGTAGACCAGGCGGGAGATGGTGTCGGTCTCCTGGACGTGGCTGGCGGTCTTGTCGCCGCCGAGGCGGATCTCGGTGCGGTACTCGGTGAAGTCCACCGGCCCGTCGCCGAACTGGGCGCGCTTGTAGAAGTCGGCCAGCGACTCGATCTGCCGGATCCACCAGCCGGCCTCCTCGAAGCGGTAGTCCTCGGCGCCGCGGCCCAGGAACACCAGCCGCTTGGCGTCGAAGCGCCCGCCCTGCTCGGGGTAGTGGACCCCGTAGGCGAAGAGGAACCGGCCCGGGGAGAGCATCTCGTCGACGTGCCCGGAGGCGTCGACGTACGGCTCGTCCAGGTTGCGGACCAGCTCGGCGCTGGGGCCGGAGGCGAGGGAGACCTCGAACTCGCGGTCGTCGGTGGTCTTCAGCCGCAGCAGCCGGGACGAGGAGTCGAAGCGGACGACATAGCCCGCGATCGTGTCGGAGAAGGAGAAGTTCAGCGAGCCCGCCATGTCATGCACCGTCCTTGTCGTGTGAGCGGTCGTCCTCGTACCCCTGGCTGACCTCGACGATCACCCCGTCCGGGTCGCGCACCCAGACGGTCCGCCAGCCGCAGATGAAGTCGTCGAAGTCCAGCGGTCCCAGCGTCACCTCGGCCGCGTCGCCCAGTTCCGCGAGGAAGGCGTCGACGCTGTCGGTCTGGAAGGCGAGGTGGCGTATCCGGCCGGGGGCCGGCGGGCCGTCTTCGTGCGCGGGCCGGGCCGGTTCGGCCGCCGCCGCGAAGAGCTCCAGGTACGCGTCCCCCTTGCGCAGGAACACGATCCGCGACTCCCCGAGGTCGACGACCCGGGCCCGGGCGAAGCCGAAGTACCGGGTGTAGAACTCCTCGGTGGTCTTCTGGTCGGCGCAGTTGAGGCCGACGTGGGACCAGGCCATCGCGCCCATCAGGTGCTCCCCCGGCCCCGGCCCGCGGCGAGCAGTTCGATGATGCGGCGGGCGAAGAGGTGGTGGTGGGCGCCGGTGCGGCCGGTGACCAGGTCCCCGTCGACCACCACGTCCTCGTCGACGTACTGGGCGCCCATGTTGCGGACGTCCCCGATGAGGTTGTTGTGGCAGACCACCTTGCGGCCACGCACCTTGGCCGGGATCGAGGAGGCCAGCCACATGCCGTGGCAGATGATCCCCTTGAGCACGGCCGGCTCCTCGAAGGCCCGGCGCAGGAACTCGGTCGCCGGGGCGAGGACGTCCACGTCCTCGGTGTAGCGCAGCCGGTCGGCGACCATCCCCGAGGGCACGATCAGCGCGGCGTAGCGGCGCAGTTCCTCGTCGTCCAGCCCCTCCAGGGACTTGGTCGCGGTGAAGGGCGCCCGGTACTCGTGCCCGGTGAAGGTGATGGAGTCGTTGCCCCACAGCCGGGTCAGGAAGTCGACCTCGGCGCCTTCCTCGGCGAACCGGTGCCGGTAGTAGAAGATCTCCGGTTCGTAGAAGTCGCTCTCGACCAGGACGGCGATCCTGGTCCCGGTCAGCGCCCCCTCGCGCAGGACCACGTCAGGCACGGGAGATCCCCCTCAGGAAGTCCGCCGCGCGTTCGGCGATCATCGCGATGGCGGTGTGGCAGTTGCCCGACGGGACGGCGGGCATCACGCTGGCGTCGACGACGCGCAGGTTCCGTACGCCGTGCACCCGCAGCTCGGGGTCGACGACGGCGAGGTCGTCGACGCCCATGCGGCAGGAGCCGGCCTGGTGGTGGTAGCTCTCCGACTTCTGCCGGACGAAGGTCCGCAGCTCCTCGTCGGAGACGAAGCCCGGGCCGGGCTGGAGCTCCTGCTTGTACCAGGGCGAGAAGGCGGAGGTCGCGAAGAGCTCCCGGGCGAGTTTGACGCCCTGCACCATCCGGTCCAGGTCCCACCGGTCGCCCAGGTAGTTCGGGTGGATCAGCGGGTGGGCCAGCGGATCGGCGCTCGCGAGCCTGATCCAGCCGCGCGAGACCGGGCGTACGACGCCGGGCAGGATGGAGACGGTGTTCGGGTGGTCCTTGCCGACGATCACGTCGAACGGGACGTGGACGAAGGCGATCTGGAGGTCCGGGGCGGGCAGTCCGGGCCGGGAGGACAGGAACAGGGCGCTCTCGGACAGGTTCTGCGCGGGAGCCGGGAGTTCCTGGGTGACCTCGGCCATCAGCCCGGTCAGGACGTGGTTGTGGAAGTTCTCCCCGACCCCGGGGACGGCGGCGGTGACGGCGATGCCGTGCTCGCGCAGCCGCTCGGGGTGCCCGATGCCGGAGAGCAGCAGCAGCTTCGGGGACTCGATGGCCCCGGCCGCGACGATCACCTCGCGGCGAGCCCGTACGGTGTGCGGCCCGGGGGCCGCGGCGGTGCTGTGGCCGTCGCGGACGGTCCGGCCCGGGACGTCGGCGGGCGGCTGGAGCTGGGCGTATTCGACGCCCGTGCAGGTGTCGCCGTCGAAGAGCAGCCGGGTGGACTGGGCGCTGGTGCGCAGGGTCAGGTTGGGGCGGACGAGCGCCGGCTCCAGGTAGGCGGCCAGGGTGCCCTGGCGGCGGCCGTCGGCGACGTCGATGTGGTGCCAGCCGGTGCCGAAGAGGCCGCGCCGGGGTCCGTCGGTGTTGAAGTCGGCGATCTCCTGGTGGCCCAGTTCGACGGCGGCGTCGATGAAGGCGCGGGAGACCGGGTTGGGTCCGTGCCGTCCGGCGTTGGTGATGCGCTGCGGCCCGGTCGTGCCGGTGGTGGCGGCGGTGGCGTCCTCCTGGCCCTCCAGCAGGGCGAAGTAGGGCAGGACGTCCTCGTACGCCCAGCCGGCCGCGCCCTGGTAGGCCCAGTTGTCGAAGTCCGAGGCGTGGCCCCGGATGTGCATCATGATGTAGAGGTTGCTGCTGCCGCCGGGGGCCTTGCCGCGCGGTTCGTACGTACGGCGGCCGCCGAGGCCCGGCTGCGGGACGCTGGTGTAGCCCCAGTCGACGGGCCCGCCGAGCAGCTTGTACCAGGAGGACGGGTCGTCCACCTCGGGCGGGATGCGGGGGCCGCCGGCCTCCAGGACCAGGACGGAGACGTCCGGGTCCTCGGAGAGGCGGTTCGCCAGGACGCTGCCGGCGGTGCCGGAGCCGACGATCACGTAGTCGTACTGCTGCGTGGCCACGAGTCCGGTCCCCTCAGTCCTGGCTCAGCACCTGGAAGGGGGCGGTGTCGTGGTAGTTCGCCATGTAGGCGATCCGTCCGTCCACGATCTCGAAGTAGTTCATCACCTCGGCCTCGATGGCCTCGCCGGAGGCGCTGACGGCGCTGAGGTGGGACACGGCCGCGGCCTTGGTCCCGTCGACCAGGAAGTGCACGGGCTCGTTGCGGAAGACCCGGTACATGGTCCCCATGCCCTTCATCATCGAGCGCAGGGTCTCCAGCCCCTCGATGTGTCCGGCGAGCTGCTCGTCCATGACCTGGTCGTCGGCGAACAGGTCGCACCAGCGGTCCCAGTCCCCGGCGTTGGCGTACTGGTAGTACTTGGTCAGGATCTCTCGGGCGTCCATCGCGTCTCTCATCCCCCTATCGGTCCCTGCGGGTCCCGTCCGGCGCGAACGGTGCCCAGAACTGGCTGAAGGCGGCCGCCGTGTCCCCGAAGAGCCCGTCGCGGCCCTCGGTGATCCGGCCGTCCCGCCACCGCATGAAGTGGAAGACCTGGTAGTCCATCCGCTCGTACGGGGAGCCGGCCGCCGGGTCGGCGCCGTCGCGCAGGGCGGTGTTGCGGCACACGTCGGCGCTGCAGTCCTCCCCGACGAGGACCGCCTCCAGGTCCATCCGGAAGCTGCCGCCGGTGAGCTTGTGGGTCTGGCCCATCAGCTCCAGGAAGGCGTCCAGGCCCTCGTACCAGCCGGCGAGCGGGTGGTTGCCCGGCACCAGCCAGCGCAGGTCCTCCGAGTAGTAGTCGAGGATCCGGGCGCGGTCTCCGGAGCCCAGCGCCCGGTAGGCGGCCTCGACCCGCTCGCGTGTCACCTCGGTCATCGCGCCGCCCCCCTCAGAGCGAGCCCGAACCGGGCATCGGCGCCAGTTCGTTGACGGTGTACTGCTTGATCAGCGGCCCGTCGTCGCCGGCCACGACCGTCCAGGTCTGGTCGGCGTCGAAGCCCAGCCACTGGCTGCGGGCGCCCGGCGGGTCCCAGATCTTGGCCTGCCAGTTGACGAGGACCCGGACGACGGCGCGGTCGCCCTCGATGACCGGCTCCACCTTGGTGACCGTGTGCACCTCGTCGAAGAACCGGTGGGTGACGGCGTCGTACCAGCGGCCGAAGCCCTGGTGCCCGAGGAAGGTGTCCTCGGGGACCTTGAACTCCAGGTCCTCGGTGATGAGGGCGAGGACCTGCTCCAGCGGGAGGTGCCGGTCCAGGGCCACGTACCAGTTCTCGGCGAAGGCGCGGATCGCGTCCTCGGTCAGCCGCTCGGCGGGCATGCGGTCTCCTCCTGTCCGTCGGTGTGTCGCGTGGTGTGCCCCGGCCGGGCCGGGTGCGGGCACTGTTCAGACCTGGACGTCGACCAGGTACGGGCCGGGGTGGGCCAGCATCCGGGTGACGGCGGCCGCGGCCTCGTCGGGCTTCTCCACCCGGGTCCCCTCGGCGCCCAGTGCCCGGGCGAGCCCGGCGAAGTCGATCTCGGGGCGGGAGAGGTCGAAGGAGCCCGGGAAGGCGTGCTCCGCGATGTCCCGCTCCCGCCAGTACTGGGCGATGTTGTCGTCGAGCAGCCGGTACTTGCGGTTGTTGCAGACCACGAACTTGGCGGCGATGCCGTGCCGGACCGCCGTCCACAGCGCCTGGTAGGTGTACATCGACCCGCCGTCGCCCGCGAAGCCGACGACGAGCCGGTCCGGGTGGGCGAGCTTGGCGCCGACCGCCCCCGGGAAGCCGACGCCGAGGGAGCCGCCGCGGGTGAGGTGGTAGTCGCCCGGCCGCTCGGGCGGCAGGTGGCGGGTGACCAGCGGGGAGGTGGTGAGCGCCTCGTCGAAGACGATCAGGTCCCCTCCGGTGCGTTCGGCGAGCGTCCGCAGGAAGACGGCCATCGGCGTGTCGTCGTCCGTCCGCTCCAGGGCGTCCCGGGCCCGCTCTCGGGTCCGCACGTCCAGCCGCGCGGCCGCGGCCGCCCGCCGGGCCGGGGCCAGCCGCTGTTCCAGTGCGCCGGCCAGCGCGCGCAGCGCGTGCCGCGGGTCGGCGGCCAGGCCCAGGTCCACGGGGTGGTTCTTGGCGATCTCGTAGGCGTTGAGGTCGATGTGCACGACCTTGGCGCCGGGCCGGAAGGGGTTCTCCAGTTCGGGGAACACCTCGGGGAAGACGTAGGTGCCGACGATCAGCACCCCGTCCGCCCGCCCGACCAGGTCCTTGCTGTGCGGGCCGAACATGTGGCCGGTCTGGCCGCGGCGCAGCGGGTGCGAGGCGGCGATGTTCACCTCGGACGAGTCGACCTCGTACACGTCGGCGCCCAGCAGCTCGGCGACGGCGGCGAGTTCGGCCTGCGCCCCGGAGAGCGCGACCCCGTCGCCGACGAGGACCACCGGGTGCTCGGCGCCGGCGAGCAGCTCGGCCGCCCGGCCGATCGAGGCCGGGGAGGGCGCCACGTCGGTGAGCGGCACCGTGGCGGGCAGGACGGGCTCGGAGTTGGGCTCGTCCAGCACGTCCATCGGCAGGGCGACGAACACCGGCCCGCGCGGCGGGGTCAGGGCGATCTTGACGGCCCGCCGGATCGTGCGGAGCACGGACCGGGGGTCGGTGACCCGGGTCGCGTACTTGGTGACGGGCTTGGCCATGGCGACCAGGTCGCAGGCCATCTGCGCGTCCATGGCGTCGTAGCGCACCCCGGCGTCGCCGGCGACCACCACGAGCGGGGTGTGGCCGCGCAGCGACTGGTAGAGCATGCCGATGCCGTTGCCCAGCCCCACCCCGGAGTGCAGCTGGAGCAGGGCCGCGCCGCCGGTGGCGCGGGCATAGCCGTCGGCGATGCCCGCGGCCACGGTCTCCTGGAGGGCGAGGACGTACTGGAAGTCCGCCGCCGCGTCCACCGCGTCGAGGAATCCCTGTTCCACCGTTCCCGGATTTCCGAACATGACGTTCAGACCGTCGGCCTTGAACTGTTCGATGAGCCTTTCCCGTCCGGGAGTGGCTTCGGTATTCATCGGACTCCCCCTATTTCCGCTACCACCCGTAACGGGTGAGACCTTCCTCCAGGACTTCCACGATCTTCTGCCCCGTGAGGTACGAGTCGGGGGTGGAGCGGCCGGTCACGAAGGGATAGTCGACTATCACCGAGAGCGGGTGGCCGAAATTCCCGTGATAGGCGCCGCGCGGGCCGGTCGCATCGCGCAGGATGTACTCCAGCGGATACGGGGGCGGGCCCATGTTGAAGTCGGTGCCGAGGAATCCGGTGCCGTCCTTGTAGTCGTACTCCTTGCAGTGGCCGGTGACGTGCTTGCCCCAGATGATGCTCTTGCGGTCGCCCCAGTCGCGGGCGAAGGCGAGGCAGGCGACGCCGTAGCACTCGGCGGCGACGACCTTGCCGGCCTTCTCGAAGGCCAGGATCAGGGCGTGCACCCGCTCGTTGTTGGCGAGGTCGGCGATCGGACCGCTGCCGCCGACGATGAGGATCGCGTCGTAATCCGCGATGTCGGCGTCGATCTTGTCCAGATCCCGGTGGTACTGCTCCAGCTTGCGCAGGTATCCCTCGTCGCTCGTGTACGGGCGTTCGGGGACCCACGCCTCGATGTCGAGCGGTGAGTCGAGCCGGTTCGACTGCTCGAACTCGCGGCCCAGCCGGGCGTTCTCCTCGGTGGTCACCGAGCGGCCCAGCGGGGGGTCGACGTAGTTCGCGTCGAGGCTCGGCGGAAGTGCGTGCGCGCGCTTTCCGGTCGGCGTGGCGAATACGATCTCGTAGCCCCGCTCGTCGAACTTGGAAACGGGACCGATCAGTTCCTCGGACCAGTAGCCGTGTTCGGAGACAATGACCAGAATCTTTCTGCTCACAGATTCCTCCAGGCGCCGCCTGTTGTCGTTTGCGTCCCCCACACTGCGTGCGCCCGGGGCCCTCGTCAAAGGGCGTGAATGCGACTTCGTGAGGTAGCGGGCAAGGTCGTGGCACCACCTCACGTAGTCGCCCGGCGAGGTCAGGAAGTACCCGCCGGACTTCCTGACCTCGGCCGGATCGGTGAACCGTTCGGGGGTCGTCGACTTATGGTCTGGACGCGCCGTGATGGACGGGCGCGACGGGGCGTACGAGTGCGCGAGGAGAGGGACGGGGACGATGACGACGGATTTGCTGTGCACACACGTCGACCAGATACGTCCGGTGAAGCCATCCGCGGAGGGCTGCGAGGACTGCCTGCGGCTGGGTGACGGCTGGGTGCACCTGCGGATGTGCCTGAGCTGCGGCCACGTCGGATGCTGCGACTCGTCGAAGAACCGCCACGCCACCCGGCACTACAAGTCGACCGCTCACCCGATCGCGGCCTCGCACGAGCCCGGCGAGGACTGGGCCTGGTGCTACGCCGACCAGCTGATGCTGGACCCGGCGTGAGCGCGGCCCCGGAGGACGCCGCCCCCGCCACGACCACACCCGCCGCCACGACCGCGGGCACCGCCGAGCGCGCCGAGAGCCGCAAGCCCGTCATCCTGGCCGTGGACGACGACCCGCAGGTGCTGCGGGCGGTCCGCCGCGACCTGCGCAGCGCCTACGGCGACCGCTACCGGGTACTCGGCGCCTCCTCGGCCGCCGACGCGCTGAAGATCCTGGACTCGCTCGACGAGCGCGGCCACGACCCCGCGCTGTTCCTCGTCGACCAGCGGATGCCCGACGTCACCGGGGTGGAGTTCCTGCTGGAGGCGGTCAGCCGCTTCCCGGACGCCCGCCGGGTCCTGCTGACGGCGTACGCGGAGACGGACGCGGCCATCACCGCCATCAACCGGGTACGGCTGGACTACTACCTGCTCAAGCCGTGGGACCCGCCGCACGAGCGGCTCTTCCCGGTGCTGGACGACCTGCTCTCCGACTGGCTGGCCACCTACCGGCCGGCCTACGACGGGATCATCGTCGCGGGCCACCTGGTCTCCCCCGGCACCCACGCCGTCCGGGACTTCTTCACCCGCAACGGGCAGCCGTTCCGCTTCCTGAACGTCGAGCGGGACCCCGAGGCCCTGACGGTGATCGCCGCCGCACAGGCCGACGCGGCGCTCCCGCTGGTCCGCTTCCCGGACGGGTCGGTGCTGGCCGCCCCGACGGACACGGAGCTCGCCCAGCGGCTGGGCCTGGCCACCACCGCCTCCCGCCCGCACTACGAGTGCGTCATCGTCGGCGCCGGCCCGGCGGGGCTGGCCGCCGGGGTGTACTCGGCCTCCGAGGGGCTGTCCACGCTGATGCTGGACTCCCGCGCGCCCGGCGGCCAGGCCGGCACCTCCAGCCTGATCGAGAACTACCTGGGCTTCCCCTCCGGCCTCTCCGGCGGGGACCTGACCCGCCGGGCCACCATCCAGGCCTCCCGGTTCGGCGCCGAGATCCTGCACCCCGTCGAGGTGGTCTCCCTGACCCGCGACGACCCGGCGAAGATCCTGACCCTGGCCGACGGTACGGAGATCAGCGCGGAGACGGTGCTGCTGGCCACCGGGGTCTCGTACAACCGCCTGGAGGCCCCCGGCGCGGACCGCTTCGAGGGCGCCGGCCTGTACTACGGCGCGGCGACCACCGAGAGCTCGGCCTGCATCTCCCAGCACGTGTTCATCGTGGGCGGCGCCAACTCTGCCGGGCAGGCGGCGGTCCACTTCGCCAAGTACGCGGCCCGGGTGACGATCCTGGTGCGCGCGGCCTCCCTGGACGCGAGCATGTCCCGCTACCTGATCGACGAGATCGACCGCACGCCCAACATCGAGGTGAAGGTCCGCACCACCGTCACCGCCCTGCACGGCGGGGAGCACCTGGAGCGGATCACCCTGCACGACGCCGACACGGGCGAGGACCGGGAGGTCCCGGCGCGGTTCATGTTCACCTTCATCGGCGCCCGCCCGCACACGGACTGGCTGGCCGGGGTGGTGGAGCGGGACGAGTACGGCTTCGTCCTCACCGGCTCCGACCTGATCGCCAACGGCGGTGAGCTGCCGGCGGAGTGGAGCCTGGAGCGGGCCCCCTACCCGCTGGAGACCAGCGTCCCCGGGGTCTTCGCGGCGGGCGACGTGCGCGCCCACTCGGTCAAGCGGGTCGCCTCGGGCGTGGGCGAGGGCGCGATGGCGGTCTCCCTGATCCACCGCTACCGCTCGATGGGCTGAGAGCGAACGCTCCGGCCCTTGCGATCACGAGGAGAGCGGATGCAACGTTGATTACATGATTACAGCCGAACAGAGCGAAAAGCTCCGCGCGTGGTTCGCCGAGCGCCTGCCGGTGGACGTCTACGAGTCACTCGTCTCGGTCACCGTCGACCGGGAGGAGATCACGGTCGTCGGCAGGGTGCCGGCGTCCGAGTCGGTCAAGGAGTTCCGCGAGCGCACCCGCGAGCAGCGGATGGAGGTGGCCCGCGAGGCGGAGGAGCTCTACCGCCGCAAGGTCGCCTGGGGCGTGCGGTCGGGTGAGGAGACGGTCCTCTTCACCCACCTCGCCGTCCCCGTCATGACCCGGCTGCGCCAGTCCGAGCGCCAGGTGCTCGACACCCTGGTCGCCGGCGGCGTGGCGCGCAGCCGGGCGGACGCCCTGGCGTGGTGCGTACGCCTCGTCGGTGAGAACGCCGACTCCTGGCTCACCGAGCTGCGGGACTCCCTCGACAAGGTGCGGCAGGTGCGCGCCCAGGGTCCGGACCTCCAGAAGTCTGGGTCCGAGTGACGGAAAACCTGTCCGGGTACGCATGATCCCGGAAAGGTAGCCGGGACGACCTGACTCCAGGGAGAGGCACGCAACCCATGACCACCACCGTCGAGTACATCCGCTACCGGATCGCCTCGCAGGACCAGCAGGCGTTCGAGGACGCGTACGCGAAGGCCGCCGAGGCCCTGGCCGCGTCGCCCGAGTGCATCGACTACGAGCTGGCCCACAACACGGACGACACCGAGAAGTACATCCTCCGCATCCGCTGGACCTCGGTCGACGCCCACCTGAACGGCTTCCGCAAGGGTGAGCACTTCCCGGCGTTCTTCAGCGCGATCCGCCCGTACGTGACGAACATCGAGGAGATGCAGCACTACTCCGTCACCGGCGTGGTGGGTCCGGGAAAGGCCGCCGGACAGTCATGAGCACGACTCCCACGATCTACGAGTGGATGGGCGGGGCCGAAGCCCTGGAGAGGCTCACCGACGCCTTCTACGCCCATGCGCTGCGCGACGAGATCCTGGCCCCCGTCTTCGAGGGCATGGACTCGGAACACCCCCGGCACGTCGCGGTCTGGCTGGCCGAGGTCTTCGGCGGCCCGTCCGACTACTCGGCGCACCACGGCGGCCACCAGCACATGGCCACCAAGCACCTGGGGCGCGGGATCACCGAGCGGCAGCGCCGCCGCTGGGTGGACCTGCTGCTGGACACGGCCGACGAGGTCGGCCTGCCGACGGACCCGGAGTTCCGGGCGGTGTTCGTCTACTACATCGAGTGGGGCACCCGGATGGCCCTGATCTACTCGGGCCCCAACCCGCCGCCCGTGGACGCGGCGAAGATCCCGGTCTGGTCCTGGGGCCAGACCCCGCCCTGGCAGCCGCAGGCGGCGAAGGCGGAGTGACACCCCGTCGGGGGCCGGTCCGCACCGGCCCCCGACCGGACGCGCCACGGCCATTTGGGCGGAATGGTGACGTCCCGTCATGGGTCGGCAACAGTGTGCGAGGAGAGGGGCTCCGGGGACTCCGTGCGGGCATGACCGGGAGGTCGCACCACCTCCCGACCCATGCGAAGCACACGGGGGCCCACCATGAGCACCGCCCGCAACAGATGGCAGACCTACGCCCTGGGAGCGGCGGCCGTCGCCGCGCTCCTCACCTCCACGGCCTGCGACTCCGGCAAGGCCGACGGCGAGAACCCCACCGCCTCCCCGTCGGCCTCCGCGTCCGCGCCCGCCTCCCCCGGCACGAGCGCCGCCCCGGGCACGGGCCCGTCGGCCTCCGCGCCCGCCTCCCCCGGCGGCAAGGCGAGCCCCTCGCCGAGCGGCCCGGCCGCCCCCACCACGGGCGCGAAGCCGGCCGCCAGGGCCTGCAGCCACGACGACCTGTCGATCACGCCGTCGCTGTGGAAGTCGGACTCCGGCCAGAACCTCCTGATCACCGCCACCAACAACAGCGGCACGGCCTGCACCCTCTACCACCACCCGTACGTCGGCTTCGGCACGGTGGTCGCGGGCCCGCTCCCCCCGATGGGCTCCGCGCCGCGCGCGGTCGCCACCCTGCAGCCGAAGGAGAAGGCGTACGCGGGCGTGTACATGTTCCGCGGGGGCGAGCGGACGGTCGCCGTCACGGCGCTGTCCATGGGCTACCAGGACCGCGCGCCCGGCAGCAACAAGGACTCGGGGTGGCTCGAACAGGGCCTGGCCGCCTGGACCGGGGACCTGAACGTCGGCCGCGACGCCAAGGTGACCTACTGGAACAAGGACCTCCGCGCGGTCGAGGACCAGCTGTTCCGGCCGGGCAAGGGCTAGGGCCGGCTCCAGGGCCCGGCTAGGCGGACAGCAGTACCGTCAGCGGGGGCGCCCCGTCGCGCTCCCGCTGCTCGCGCCAGAAGTCCGCGGCGCCCTCCAGGACCTCCGTCAGGGTGTCCCAGTCCTCCGGCCGCTCGGCCGCGTAGCCGCGCCAGGAGGTCACCGCCAGCAGCCGCCCGGGGGCCTCGGGCAGCCAGGACAGGTCCGCCAGCACATCGGCCAGCGCGTCCCAGTTCCCGCCGAACCACTCCGGCGCCGCGAGGGCCCGCGCGCACCGCCGCAGCAGCGCCGCCTTGCTCCGTACGCCGTCCAGGTCCAGGCGTACGACGCCCCAGCCGGCCTCCTCGGCGGCGGCCAGTGCGGGGGCGAGGGGCTGCGGGTCGAGGGTCATCGGAGAACCGCCTTGAAGGTCTCGTAGTGGTCGTCCGTGTAGTAGAACTCCCCGCCCCCGCCCGTCACGATCCGCCGGGCCCCGCGGTCGCGCTCGCCCGGCGTCCGCACCGTGTACTCGTGGTAGTAGCCGCGCTTCTGCTTCGGCAGGACCTTCTCGAAGTTCCCGAAGACGGTGCCGTCCTGCCGGTACGGGTACGGGCCGCCCTTGTCGATCAGGGCGAGCACCTCGCGCGCCTGCGGGGGCAACGCGTCGGCCCGTACGGTGGGCATCCCCTTCGCCCACCCGGGAGCGGGCGCGGCGGTGCTCGCGGCGGACGAAGGCCGCGCCGGAGCGCTCCCGCCGCCGCAGCCCGCCAGGGCGGCGGTCAGCGCGGCGCACAGGAACAGGGCCCCGAGCACGCGTGACAACGACCGGGGCACGTTCCTGAGGATCATGACCCGATCGTGCCAAATATCCGATTCGGTGGCGAATCGCCCGGCGGTGTCGGAGGGCGTGTCGGAGAGGGTGTCGGAGGCGGTGTCGGAGGGGGTGTCAGAGGACGGACATCTTGCCGTAGGGGCTCAGGACGCGCTTCTGCACGGAACCGAAGTCGACGAGGACGGCCTCCGCCTCGACTCCGATGACCCGGCCGAGGCCGTGCTGGTCGTGGCTGACGCGGTCGCCCACCTCGAACCGCCTGACCGGCGGCTCCACGGGCGCCCTGAACGGGCTGGACGGCAAATGGCGGCGAGGCACTGCTGATTTGGTCATTGACCTCAGTATGGGCCCGCGGGGCCGCCCGGGGGTCGACTCCGACGGTCTCGATTGCAGCACCATTCGCCACACGCACCGCAGGGGAGCCCCCGTGAGGACTCCCCTGCGGTGCGCCGGCCGGGGCCGGTCAGTCGTCCGGGTCGGCCCGGTCCAGCGCGGGCCGCAGGCCGGGCTCGGACTCGGTCAGCAGGTAGTCGGCGACCGCCGTGTCCGTCACCAGGCTGGTCACCAGCCCGGAGCGGAGCACCGCGCCGATCGCCGAGGCCTTGCGCAGCCCGCCCGCGATGGCCACGACCTCGGGGATCCGGCGCAGCCGGTCGGCCTCGACGGTGATGCAGCGCTCGCCCAGGTCCCGGCCGACCCGGCGGCCCTCCTTGTCGAAGAGGTGGGCGGACATCTCCGCCGCTACGCCGAGCGAGGCGTAGTGCGCCCGCTCCTCGTCGGTCAGCATGTCGTGGACGGTCGAGATCCCCGGCTCCCAGGAGCCGATGGACACGGCGGCGACGGTCACCTTGTCGAAGTACTCGAAGGCCCGCGCGATGCCGGTCTGGCTGCGCAGCGCGGCCGCGGTCGCCGGGTCCGGGAGCAGCATGGGGGCGTAGATGGGGTGCGCGTCCCCGCCGGAGACCTGTGCGGCCCGGCGTACGGCCTCCACGGAGCCGCGCTCGGCGGTCCCCGCGTCGTACACGCCGGTCAGCTGGACGACGGTGCACGGCGGCAGCCGGTGCAGGGAGGCGGCCATGTGGATGGTCGACCGCCCCCAGGCCAGCCCGAGCACGTCGCCCTCGTTGACCAGTTCGCCGAGCAGGTCGGCGGCGACGGCTCCGAGGTTCTCCGGGTCCGGGGCGTCCTCGCTGGCGTCGGCCGGCGACTCCACCACGACGGCGTGCCGCAGCCCGTACCGGGCGCGGAGCGCGTCGGAGCGCTCCGCGTCCAGTTCCGCCGGTACCCGGATCTCGATGCGGACGAGGTCCCGTTCGAGGGCGGTCTCCAGGACCCGGGCCACCTTGAAGCGGCTCACGCCGAACTCCTCGGCGATCTGGATCTTGGACTTGCCCTCCAGGTAGAAGCGGCGCGCCATGGCCGCCGCCTGCACCAGCTCCGCGGGTCCCATCCGCAGGGCTGACCGTCCCGCCGACATTGCAGACACCGCGCTCTCCTCACTGCTGTTCACACTGTCGTGTTCACACTCTCGACTCGCCGTTCATCCTGTCAGATCCAACGGCCATTGATCAGCCTGGACGGCTTCCGTTCACCGAGCCGTCCCCTGGCGCCCGCCTCAGTGGTCGCAGGCCCAGGGCGCGGCGGCGATCGCCGCACCCGCCTGGTCGCGCAGCGTGCGCACCGCGGCGGCCGGATCGACCGCCCCGTAGACCGCGCTGCCGGCCACGAAGACGTCGGCGCCGGCCTCCGCCACCCGCTCGATCGTCGTGGCCGAGACCCCGCCGTCGACCTGGAGCCAGAGGTCCAGCCCGTGCTTGGCGATCAGCTCCCGGGTCCGGCGGACCTTGGGCAGCATGATGTCCAGGAAGGACTGGCCGCCGAAGCCGGGCTCGACGGTCATGATCAGCACCATGTCGAGCTCGGGGAGGATGTCCTCGTACTGCTCGATCGGGGTGCCGGGCTTGAGGGCCATGGCCGCCCGGGCACCCTTGGCCCGGATCTCCCGCGCGAGGCGCACCGGCGCCGCCGCGGCCTCGGCGTGGAAGGTGACCGATCCGGCCCCGGCCTCCACGTACTGCGGAGCCCAGCGGTCCGGGTCCTCGATCATCAGGTGCAGGTCCAGGGGGATGTCCGTGGCCCGGCTGAGGGACTCCACGACCGGCACGCCGAGGGTGAGGTTCGGGACGAAGTGGTTGTCCATGACGTCGACGTGCAGCCAGTCGGCCCCCTCGACGGCCTTCGCCTCCTCGGCGAGACGGGCGAAGTCGGCGGACAGGATGCTGGGATTGATCTGAACGGCCATGCCCCCAAGCCTGCCATGCCTGCGGGCACTTCCGGCCACGGCCCCGGAACCCGGGATTCTCGTAGCGATGCTTAAGCGATCATGACTATTGTGCCACTCGTCCTGAGAAGTCGGGCCGGCACGGGGGTGCGATGTGGAGCACGGAGAGCCGGCGCGGTTCGCCGTCGGCACCGGCCACGCCTGGTACCGGGGCCCTTCGGGGACCGGCACCGCCCACGCCCACGCCGCGTTCCAGATCACCGTGGCCCTGCGGGGCGAGGTGGAGATCGTGGACGGCGACGGGATCCACCACCGCTCGGCGGCCCTGACCGTACCGCCGATGGTCCCCCACCGGCTCCTGCCGGCGCCGGACGTGCTCACCGTGTTCGTCGAGCCGCACCGCGCCTTCGCGGACCTGCTGCGGGCGCGCTGCGCGGGCCGGGTCACCGCCACCCCCGAGCTGCGCGGCCTGCGCCGGGCGGAGGTCCGCCACGCCACCGGACGGCCGTCCCGCGAGCTGGACGGGCGTCTGGTGGCAGCGCTGGACGCCCTGGTGGACGGCGGGCCGTCGATGCCGGAACTGGCGGCCTCGGTCGGGATGTCCCCCCAGCGGCTGCGCGCCCTCGCCCGGCGGGAGTTGGGCGTGCCCCTGCCCCGGTGGCGGATCTGGCAGCGGCTGGCCCGCGCCGCCGAGGCACTCGCCGCGGGCGGGTCCCCGGCACAGGCGGCGGCCGCGGGCGGCTTCGCCGACCAGGCGCACTTCACCCGGCAGCTGCGCGAGATGACGGGCCTCACACCCGCCGTCGTCCTGCCCGCCCTGCGTCCGCCGGGGGCGGACGGCCCCCGTCAGCCGCGCCGGCCCACGTAGACGGAGATCGAGCCGGTGGCCGTCGGGACCACCTCGGCCTCCCGCACCTCCCGGAACCCCGCGTCACGGATCATCGCCGGCAGGACCCCCTCGGCGTTGGGCCGGGTGTCCTCCCGGCCGTCCGCCCACTGGACGGTGCGGAAGGCCAGGCGCATGGCCCGGGTGCGCTGCAGCCCGTAGTCGGCGATCACCAGCCGGCCGCCGGGCCTCAGCACCCCCGCCATGGAGGCGAGCACGGCCCGTTTCGTCTCCACCGGGCACTGGTGCAGGACCAGGCTGGAGACCACGGTGTCCGCCGTCCGCGCACCCAGCAGCTCCGTCAGCCCGTCGCCCATCCCCAGCCGCCACACCGGCGCCGCGCCGGCGGCCTCCGCCTTGCGCCGGGCGGTCTCCAGCACCGCGGGATCGGGGTCGACCCCGACGATCCGCGCCCGCGGCTCGATCAGGCCCAGCATCACCGCCAGGGAGCCGGTCCCGCAGCCCACGTCGACCACCGTCTCGTCGGGGCGCGGCGCCACGTGAGCGGCCGTCAGGGCCCGCCACAGCCGCTCCCGGGTGAGCGCGATCACCGGGTCGTAGAAACGGGTCGGTGCGAAGCGCCCCAGCGCGGGAGTGAAGGCCCGCCCGGTGTGCTCCGTCTGCTGCGTGGTGTCCGTCCGCCGGTTCATGCCCACAGTGTCGGAGCCGCGCGCCCCGCCCGTCTTGAACGAAGCGCTCGTTACGCGGTGCGCCGCAGCAGGGCCAGGTACATGGCGTCCGTACCGTGCAGGTGCGGCCACAGCTGGACGTCCGGGCCGTCGCCCAGCGCCGGCACGCCCTCCATGTAGGGGCGGGCGTCGACCAGTTCGGCCGCCACCGGGGAGTGGCCCGCGCCCCGGCCCCGGAGCACGTCCTCGACGACCACGCGGGTCTCCGCCAGGTGCGGGGAGCAAGTGGCGTACCCCACGACACCGCCCACGCGCACCGCGGACAGCGCCTCGCGCAGCAGCGCCCGCTGGAGCGGCGCGAAGCCCTCCAGGTCCTCCGGGCGACGCCGCCAGCGGGCCTCCGGACGGCGCCGCAGCGCGCCCAGGCCCGAGCAGGGGACGTCCATCAGGACCCGGTCGAAGGAGCCCGGCAGCCACGCCGGGCGGGTGCCGTCGGCCGCGATGACCTGGTACGGGCCCGGGTTCCCGGACAGCGCCTTCTCGACCAGGCGCGCCCGGTGCGGCTGCTTCTCGGAGGCCAGCAGGAACGCCCCGCGCCGCGCGGCCAGCGCGCCCAGCAGCGCCGCCTTGCCGCCCGGGCCCGCGCAGCCGTCCAGCCACCGCTCGTCGCGGCCCTCGACCGGGACCGCCGCCAGGGCCATGGCCACCAGCTGGCTGCCCTCGTCCTGCACACCGGCGCGCCCCTCGCGGACCGCCTCCAGCGCGCCCGGCTCGCCGCCCTCTGCCATCCGGACGGCGTACGGGGACCAGCGCCCCGGCAGCGCCGACTCCTCGCCGAGCGCCTCGACCAGCTCCTCGGGCGTGGACCGGCCGGGCCGGGCCACCAGCGTCACCTCGGGCCGCTCGTTGTCGGCCTCCAGGAGGTCCTCGATGCCGGCCCGGCCGCCGCCCAGCGCGTCCCACAGGGCGCTGACCACCCAGCGGGGGTGCGAGTGGTAGACCGCCAGGTGCTCCTCGGCGTCCTCCTCGTACGGCGGCGCGACCCGCTCCAGCCAGCCGTCCAGGTCGTGCGCGGCGATCTTGCGCAGCACGGCGTTGACGAACTTCGCCCGCCCGTCGCCGAGCACCACGCGCGCCAGCTCCACGCTGGCGGACACCGCCGCGTGGGTGGGGATGCGGGTGCCCAGGAGCTGGTGCGCGCCGAGCGAGAGCACGTCCAGGACCGGCGGGTCCACCTCGCGCAGCGGCCGGTCCACGCAGGCGGCGATGACGGCGTCGTACGTGCCCTGCCGGCGCAGCGTCCCGTAGACCAGTTCGGTCGCCAGGGCCGCGTCGCGCGCCTGGAACTTCTCGTCCTGCCGGGCCTTCTTCAGCAGCGGGGGCAGGACGAGGTTCGCGTACGCGTCGCGCTCGTCCACCGCCCGCAGCGCCTCGAAGGCCAGCATCCGGACGGGGTCCTTCTGCGGCCGGCGGTAGGGCTTGGCCTGCTTGCCGGTGCCGGTCTTGGGGGCGGGACGACGACGGGGCTGTTCGCTCACGTGAAAGGTGCTCCGGAGGTACGAGGTGCGGTGCGGTTGCGTGGGGTCGGCTCGGGATCAGCCTACGTCGGCGGCGCCCAGGCGCTCGCCGGGAGCGATGCGCACCCCGCGGGCCCAGTCGGCGCCCTTCATCGGCTTCTTGCCCTGCGGCTGCACCCACAGCAGCTCGACGGCGTGCGAGCCGGTGCCGACGTACACGTTGTTCTTGGCCGGGGCCAGTACGCCCGGGGCAAGGTCCGTGCGGTCGGGGACCAGCCCGACGGAGATCAGCTTGAGGCGCTCGCCGCGGAAGACGGTCCAGGCGCCCGGGGCCGGGGTGCAGCCGCGCACCACGCGGTCGGCGCGCAGCGCCGGGGCGTTCCAGTCGACGCGGGCGTCCTCGACGGTGATCTTCGGCGCGAGGGACACCCCGTCGGCGGGCTGCTCCATGGCCCGCAGACTGCCGTCCTCGATCCCGTCCATGGTCGCGGACAGCAGTCCGGACCCGGCGAAGGCGAGGCGGGTCAGCAGGTCGCCGCTGGTGTCGGTCGAACGGATCTCCTCGGTGAGGACCCCGAAGACCGGGCCCGTGTCGAGGCCCTCCTCGATGCGGAAGGTGGAGGCGCCGGTGACCTGGTCGCCCGCCATGATCGAGTGCTGCACGGGGGCCGCGCCGCGCCAGGACGGCAGCAGCGAGAAGTGCAGGTTGACCCATCCGTGGCGGGGGATGTCCAGCGCGCTCTTCGGGATCAGCGCCCCGTACGCGACGACGGGGCAGCAGTCCGGGGCGATCTCCCGCAGCCTGGCCTGGAACTCCGGGTCGCGCGGCCGGACGGGCTTGAGGACCTCGATCCCGGCCTCCTCCGCGCGCTCGGCGACGGGGCTGGCGACCAGCCGGCGGCCGCGCCCCGCGGGAGCGTCCGGCCGGGTGACGACGGCGGCGACCTCGTGGCGCCCGGAGGCGATCAGGGCGTCCAGGGCGGGTACGGCGACCTCGGGGGTGCCTGCGAAGACCAGCTTCACTGGGTCCTACCTCGCTATCTCGGCTGTCAGCAGCGCACCAGTCTAGGGGACGGGCACCCCGGCCCACCTGCGGTATCGGGGGGCGTACGCACACACGCGCGCCTCTCGCATATGCCGACACGCCCCCAGTGCGTGACCTGGGCGCCCGCTGGCGCGTTGGTCAAGAGAGATTGACCGAAACGGGCCGCGATCAAGACGGTGACTGCGGCCCGATCCGCTCTCCAGCACCGGTTCGAGAGGCTTCTCCATGGCCGACCACGCCACCCATGACGCCCAAGCACGGGCCAGCCTGCACCTCCTGGTGCGGGACATCGAGCGGGTTCGCCGACAGGTGGACGCACTGCGTACGCTCACGGCCCAGCTCGGCAACGTGTACCGCCCGCGCCGCTCCGGGCCCTCCACGGGCTTCGTCGTCTACGGCAGGGCCCCCGCCCCCACCGTCCGGCTCGCCCAGGAACTGCGGGACAGCGTCGAGACGCTGGTCACCGCGGCGGTGGACTTCGACCGCTCGCTCGGTTTCTCCTGGGACGCCGTCGGTTCGGCGCTCGGCGTCACCAAGCAGGCCGTGCACCGCCGCTACGGGGCACGGCGGGCGCAGGCCGCCGAGGCGGCGGAGCCGCTGGCCGAGGGCACGACGACGCGGACGCTGGGCCCGCTGCCCACCATCCCGGCGGCGCGCTCGGTGCCGCCGCAGCCCGTCCGCGAGGAAGCCCAGGCCGCCGCGGCCCGCCAGTCGGCCTTCCCGGGCCCCCGCAACGGCTGACCCCACCCCCCGCCGCCGGGCCGCCGACCCCCGACGGCACCCGGCCCCCGCGGGCGCTGCCCCTGAGGCGGCCCTGCGGGGGCTGTCCCCTACCCTCCCTTCCACCGTTCCCAGGGGCTCCGCCCCTGACCCCGTTGCGCTCAATCGCCGCGCGGGCTGGATGTGCGCAGCACATCTCAGCCCCGCCTGGGGCCCCTCCCAGCGGTAGCCGGAGGAGTTTGAGGCCCGGGGGTCCGGGGGCGGAGCCCCCGGGAAACGGTGAAAGGGCGGGGCGGGGAGCAGCTCCGCGCAGCGGCACCCCCAAGCCCGCCCGGCCAGGACAGCGTCAGCCGATGTCCGGCGGGTCGATCCGGATCCGCACCGCGTCACCCGCGGCCCCGCCCCGCGCCATCCTCGCGGCCTGGGCCGACTTCAGCGCGGCGGCCAGCGCCGCCCCGCTCCCGGGCGGCACCCGGATCAGCGCCCGCTCCCCCGCCGACGGCTCCCCCCGCCGCCCCGGCACCGGCACGGGACCCAGCACCTCCGCGTCCGCCGGCAGGGCGGTGGCCTCCAGGAAGGCCTCCAGGGCCTCGGCCCGCCCGGCCACCGCAGCCATCCGGGACACCGGCGGGAAGCCCAGCTGCGCCCGCTCGGCCAGCTCCCGCACCGCGTGCCCGACGGGGTCCCACCGCACCAGCGCCTGCACCGGCCGCAGCGTCGGCTCGGCGACCACCACCACCTGCCCGTCGGCCCGGACCAGCGAGGCGGCGGCGATCCAGCGGCGCAGGGCGTCCTCCCCCGCCCGCAGGTCGGGCCGGGACAGCATCGCCCAGCCGTCCAGCAGCAGCGCCGCCGCGTACCCGGCGCCCGCCGCGACCGGCTCGGCGCCCGGGGTGCACACCACCAGCGCGGGCCGGTCGGACACCTCGTCCAGCACGTGGTCCCGCCCGGAGGTGCGCACCGGCACGGCCGGGAAGGCCCGGCCCAGCTCCTCGGCGGTCCGCCGCGCGCCCACCACCTGGGCCCGCAGCCGGAACGAGCCGCACTCCTCGCAGTGCCAGGCGTTCTCGGCCCGCCCGCACCACCCGCAGTGCAGCTCCCGCTCGTCCGGGGCCTCCAGCGGCCCGGCGCACACCTTGCAGCGGGCCGGCGTCCGGCAGCGCTCGCACGCCAGCCGGGGCGCGTACCCCCGCCGGGGCACCTGGACCAGGACGGGCCCGCTCTTCAGGCCCTCCCGCACGGTCTCCCAGGCCAGGCTCGGCAGCCGCGCCGCCCGGGCCGCCCCGTCCCGGGCCAGCTGCTCGTCCCCGACGGTGCGGATGCGGGGCGCGGCGGCCCGTACGGTCTCCCGGTCGGCGACGATCGGCCGGGCCCAGCCGGTCTCCACCAGCTGGGCGGCCTCCACGGTGCAGCTGGTGCTCCCGGCCAGGAAGCCGCAGCCCTCGCTGACCGCGCGCAGCTCCAGCACCTCGCGCACGTGCGGGAAGGGGGCGTGGATGTCGCCGTGGCTGGAGTCGCCGTCGTCCCACACCGCGACGAGCCCGAGGTCCCGTACGGGGGCGAACATGGCCGCCCGGGTGCCGACCACGGCGCGGACCGAGCCCCGGCTCACCGCGAGCCACTGCCGGTAGCGCTTCTCGGGGCCGGAGTCGGCGGTCAGCAGCGCGTGCCGGCCCTCTCCCAGCAGCGCGGTGAGGGCCGCGTCGACCCGGGCGGCGGTGCGCCCGTCGGGCACCACGGCGAGGGCCCCGCGCCCGGAGGCGAGGGTGGCGGCCATGGCCCGGGCCAGTTCGTCCGCCCAGCCGGGGCCGGGCAGGGCCGTCCACACCGCACGGGGGGTGCCGCCGGTGGCGAGGGCGCGCAGGAAGGCGGGCCCGGCCCCGTAGCGCGTCCAGCCGCCCGGCTCGGGCACGGCGGGCGGGGGCAGCGGTTCGGGCGAGGGCTTGGCCTCGGCGCGGGCGCTGCGCGGGGGCAGGGCCAGCTGGAGCACGTCGGCGAGGCTGCCGGCGTACCGGTCGGCGACGGCCCGGGCGAGGGCCAGCATGCTGGGCCCGAGGACCACCTCGGGCGAGACGACCTGGGCGAGGGCGGCCAGGGCGCCGTTGTAGTCGGACTCGGCGCGCCGTTCCACGATGAAGCCGTCGATGAGCCCGCCGCCCTCGCGGCGGCCGCCGTGCACCCGGTGTCCGCCCGCGCCGAAGCGGACCCGGACGCGCACGCCGGGCTGGGCGGCCTCGGACAGCTCGGCGGGTACGGCGTAGTCGAAGAGCCGGTCGAGGTGGAGCACGCCCTTGTTCACCAGGACCCGGGCGACGGGCAGTTCCCCGGCCACGGCGGCCCCGCGCCAGGTGCGCGGTTTGGCCTTGGGCGCCTTGGCCTTCGCCTCGGCGACCATCTCCCGGATCAGGGCGAGCTGTTCCGGCTGGGACTCGTTGGCGCTGCTCACAGAGGCATTCTGACAAACCCCACTGACAGCGAACGGCCCCGGACCGTGGTGGTCCGGGGCCGTTCGCGTTCGTTCGGTACTACAGGCCGGCGGCGGCGCGCAGCGCGTCGACGCGGTCGGTGCGCTCCCAGGTGAAGTCCGGCAGCTCGCGGCCGAAGTGGCCGTAGGCGGCGGTCTGGGCGTAGATCGGGCGCAGCAGGTCGAGGTCGCGGATGATCGCGGCCGGGCGGAGGTCGAAGACCTCGGCGATGGCGTCCTCGATCTTCTGGACGTCGACCTTCGCGGTGCCGAAGGTCTCGACGAAGAGGCCGACGGGCTCGGCCTTGCCGATGGCGTAGGCGACCTGGACCTCGCAGCGCGCGGCCAGGCCGGCGGCGACGACGTTCTTCGCGACCCAGCGCATGGCGTAGGCGGCCGAGCGGTCCACCTTCGACGGGTCCTTGCCGGAGAAGGCGCCGCCGCCGTGGCGGGCCATGCCGCCGTACGTGTCGATGATGATCTTGCGGCCGGTGAGGCCGGCGTCGCCCATCGGGCCGCCGATCTCGAAGCGGCCGGTCGGGTTGACCAGCAGCCGGTAGCCCTCGGTGTCCAGCTTGATGCCGTCCTCGACGAGCTGCGCGAGCACGTGCTCGACGACGAACTCGCGGATGTCGGGCGCGAGGAGCGAGTCGAGGTCGATGTCGGCGGCGTGCTGCGAGGACACGACGACCGTGTCGAGGCGGACCGGCTTGTCGCCGTCGTACTCGATGGTGACCTGGGTCTTGCCGTCGGGGCGCAGGTACGGGATGGTGCCGTTCTTGCGGACCTCGGACAGGCGGCGCGAGAGGCGGTGCGCGATGTGGATCGGCAGCGGCATCAGCTCGGGCGTCTCGTCCGTGGCGTAGCCGAACATCAGGCCCTGGTCGCCCGCACCCTGCTTGTCGAGCTCGTCCTCGTCACCCTCGACGCGGGACTCGTAGGCCGTGTCGACGCCCTGAGCGATGTCGGGCGACTGGGCGCCGATGGACACCGACACGCCGCAGGAGGCGCCGTCGAAGCCCTTCTTGGACGAGTCGTAGCCGATCTCGAGGATCTTCTCGCGGACGAGCTGGGCGATCGGCGCGTACGCCTTGGTCGTCACCTCGCCCGCGATGTGCACGAGACCGGTCGTGATGAGAGTCTCCACGGCCACACGCGAGGTCGGGTCCTCGGTGAGGAGCGCGTCGAGGATCGTGTCGCTGATCTGGTCAGCGATCTTGTCGGGGTGACCCTCGGTCACGGACTCCGAGGTGAACAGGCGACGGGACACAACGCTCCCTGGGGTTGCAGCGGCTGCTGGCTGATCATTTGGCGGAACCACACCGGGGGCTGCGCCCGATCACGTTCCTAGTGCAGTTTATCGGTCGCCACCGTCCGCAGGACCACCCGTCTCGCCCAGTGGGAGCCGTGTGACCTGCGGCACTCCATTCTTGCGCACAGATGTACCCGCGAGAAGGAAAACGCTCAGGCGCGGTGAAGATCACGTCGGGACGCGAGTCGCGGGGCGACCTGGTCCCAGATGACATCCGCCAGAACTTCCTTCGGACCATAGGGTACGGGAGTCTCCGCCCCGTCCGAAGCGAGGATGACAGCCTCGTTCTCCTCGGAACCGAAGGTCTTGTCGGCGCCGACCTCGTTGACCACGAGGAGGTCGCAGCCCTTGCGCAGGAGCTTCGCCCGGCCGTTGGCGAGCCCGTCGTCCGTCTCGGCGGCGAAGCCGACGACGATCTGGCCCTCCCGGGCCCGCTCGGCGGAGACCTCCGCGAGGACGTCGGGGTTGCGCACGAGGGCCACGGGCTCGGGGTCCTGGCCGTCCTTCTTCTTGATCTTGCCGTCGGCGTACACGGCCGGGCGGAAGTCGGCCACCGCGGCGGCCATCACCACGGCGTCCGCGTCCGCGGCGGCCGCCAGGACGGCCTCCCGCAGCTGGAGGGCCGTGCCGACGCGTACGACGTCCACCCCGGCCGGGTCGGGCAGCGCGGTGTTGGCGGCGACCAGGGTGACCCGGGCCCCGCGCGCGGCGGCGGTGCGGGCGAGGGCGTAGCCCTGCTTGCCGGAGGAGCGGTTGCCGAGGAAGCGGACCGGGTCCAGCGGCTCGCGGGTGCCGCCGGCGCTGACCACCACGTGCCGTCCGGCGAGGTCGGGCTCCGCCGCGCCGCGGGCGAGGACCCTGCGGCAGACCTCGAAGATCTCCTCCGGGTCGGGCAGCCGGCCCTTGCCGGTGTCCTTGCCCGTGAGGCGTCCGACGGCCGGCTCGATGACGACGGCGCCGCGCCTGCGCAGCGTGGCCACGTTCTCCTGGGTGGCGGGGTGCTCCCACATCTCGGTGTGCATGGCGGGCGCGAAGACCACCGGGCAGCGGGCCGTGAGCAGGGTGTTCGTGAGCAGGTCGTCGGCCAGCCCGTGGGCGGCCTTGGCCAGCATGTCGGCGGTGGCCGGGGCGACGACGACGAGGTCGGCCGCCTGGCCGATGCGGACGTGGGGCACCTCGTGGACGGTCTCCCAGACCTCGGTGGACGCCGGGTTCCCGGAGAGCGCGGCCCAGGTGGCCTCGCCGACGAAGTTCAGGGAGGACGCCGTGGGCACCACCCGTACGTCGTGCCCCGACTCGGTCAGCCGGCGCAGCAGCTCGCACGCCTTGTACGCGGCGATCCCGCCGCTGACCCCCAGCACGACCTTCGGCTTGTCCACTGCTACTCCCGTGATCGATTGCATCGGTACCTATGACACACCACAGGCCCGGCAGCGGTGCTGCCGGGCCTGTGGTGACGATGTCGTGCCTTACTGGGCCGGGGCCTCGATGGCCTCGGAGGTCAGCAGACCCGCGTTGATCTCGCGCAGTGCGATCGAGAGCGGCTTCTCGTGGACGTGGGTGTCCACCAGCGGGCCGACGTACTCCAGCAGGCCCTCACCGAGCTGCGAGTAGTACGCGTTGATCTGACGCGCACGCTTGGCCGCGTAGATCACGAGGCTGTACTTCGAGTCCGTGGCCTCGAGCAGCTCGTCGATCGGCGGGTTGATGATGCCCTCGGGCGCGGTGATGGAAGAGGACACGCTCTACCTTCCGAAGATGGGTAAAAGATCAGACAACTGCCATCAAGGCTAGCAGCTCACGTGCTACGTCCTCGACGGAGGTGTTGACGAGGGTGGTGTCGAACTCCGACTCGGCAGCGAGTTCGGTCTTGGCGGCGTCGAGCCGCCGCTCGATGACCTCGGCGGACTCGGTGCCCCGGCCGGTGAGCCGGCGGACCAGCTCGTCCCAGCTCGGCGGGGCCAGGAAGACCAGCTGGGCCTCGGGCATCGACTCGCGGACGAGCCGGGCGCCCTGGAGGTCGATCTCCAGCAGCACCGGTTCGCCGTTGTCCAGGCGTTCCAGTACCGCGCCGCGCGGTGTGCCGTAGCGGTTGCCCGCGAACTCGGCCCACTCCAGCAGCTCGCCGTTGGCGATCAGCTTGTCGAACTCGTCGTCGTTGACGAAGAAGTAGTGGACTCCGTGTCGCTCACCGGGCCGCGGTTTGCGGGTGGTGGCCGACACCGAGAGCCACACCTCGGGGTGGACCTTGCGCATATGCGCGACGACCGTGCTCTTGCCGACCCCCGAGGGGCCGGAGAGCACGGTCAGCCGCGGACGAACCTCTGCTGCCATAGAGCGATTATCCAGGTTCTCGGGACTGCCTGAGAACGCCGGGAGAACTTCGGGCGACGCCTCAGGCGCCGCTACCGCCGAACTCTCGCTCCAGAGAGGCGATCTGGTTGGAGCCGAGACCTCGGACACGCCGGGACTCGGAGATGCCGAGGCGCTCCATGATCTGCTTGGCGCGGACCTTGCCGACGCCGGGCAGCGACTCGAGAAGGGCGGAGACCTTCATCTTGCCGATGACGTCGTTCTCCTGTCCCGTCTTGATGACGTCGTGGAGGGAGGCGCCGGAGTGCTTGAGTCGATTCTTCACCTCGGCCCGCTCCCGGCGAGCCGCGGCGGCCTTTTCGAGCGCTGCTGCGCGCTGTTCAGGGGTAAGGGGCGGAAGAGCCACGCCTACGTCACCTCGGATGTCGAACTGTCGGATACGGACCGGCGGGGAGCCCGTGGGCACCACGCCGGGCGAGGTCCCGAACAGCGATGGAATTCGCTCGCTGCTCGTTCACTCTGGTCGGAGACTAGCGGCCAAGGCCGCTCCAGTCAGCGAGAACGGACGAAAAGTCCTGGTCAGCCTCCACTGAACCGTACATCACAGACATATCACCCCGGTTTTGTCCGGGGAAAGACGTTCGATTTTCGAGATCCCGTGTGCCCGCGCCGCTCCGGCGCCCCTCGGATCAGCCCGCGACGGCCTCGCGCACCTCGTCGGCGAAGCGCTTCGCGGAGGCGCGCAGGGCGGCGGCGTCCGGACCGTGCTTGAGGACTCCCCGGGAGACGTTGGGGACCACGTTGGCGACCGCGGCGCCGAAGACCGCCGGGAGGTCGGCCGCGGTCGCGCCCTGGGCGCCGATGCCGGGGGCCAGCAGCGGGCCGTTGATGTCCAGGTCGAAGGAGGACAGGTCGCCCAGCGTGGCACCGACCACCGCGCCGAAGGAGCCCATGGGCTCGGCGCCCGCGTTCTCCGCCGCCAGGTGGGCCAGCATGGTGGCGCCGATCGAGCGGCCGTCCTCGCGGACCGCGCGCTGGACCTCCGCGCCCTCCGGGTTGGAGGTCAGGGCCAGGACGAAGAGGCCGGCGCCCGATTCCCGGGCCAGTTCCACGGCCGGGGCCAGGGAGCCGTAGCCCAGGTACGGGGAGACCGTCAGGGCGTCCGAGAACAGCGGGGAGGACGGGTCGAGGAAGGCCGAGGCGTACGCGGCCATCGTGGAGCCGATGTCACCGCGCTTGGCGTCCATGACCACCAGGGTCCCGGCGGCGCGGGCGTCCGCGACGGTCCGCTCCAGCACCGCGACGCCCTTGGAGCCGAACCGCTCGAAGAAGGCGGCCTGCGGCTTGAAGACGGCGACGGAGTCGGCCAGGGCCTCGACCACCGTGCGGGAGAACCGCTCCAGGCCGGCGATGTCGTCCGCCAGGCCCCAGGAGGCCAGCAGGGCGGCGTGCGGGTCGATCCCCACGCACAGCGGGCCCCGGGCGTCCATGGCGGCGCGCAGACGGGTTCCGAAGGGGGTCACAGGGCTCACGGCGCGGCCTTTCGGGTCTCGGCGCCCACGGCCTCGGCCAGGGTCGCGTAGGGGCTGGCGGCCAGGCGCGCGGCCAGGCCCTTGTGGATGGCGCGGGCGTAGAACGGGCCCTCGTAGATGAAGGCGCTGTAGCCCTGGACGAGCGTGGCGCCCGCCAGGATGCGCTGCCAGGCGTCCTCGGCGTTCTCGATGCCGCCGACGCCCACCAGGACGATGCGGTCGCCGACGCGCGCGTACAGGCGGCGCAGGACCTCCAGGGAGCGCTCCTTGACCGGGGCGCCGGACAGTCCGCCGGTCTCCTTCACCAGGGCCGGGTCGGACTTCAGGCCCAGGCCCTCGCGGGCGATGGTGGTGTTGGTGGCGATGATGCCGTCCAGGCCCAGTTCGAGGGCGAGGTCGGCGACCGCGTCGACGTCCTCGTCCGCCAGGTCGGGGGCGATCTTGACCAGCAGCGGGACGCGGCGGTCGGCGACCGAGCGGTCGGCGGCCTCGCGCACGGCGGTCAGCAGCGGCCGCAGGGACTCCGTGGCCTGGAGGTTGCGCAGGCCCGGGGTGTTCGGCGAGGAGACGTTGACGACCAGGTAGTCGGCGTGGCGGGCCAGGCGCTCGGTGGAGACCACGTAGTCCGCGGCGGCCTCGGCCTCCGGCACGACCTTGGTCTTGCCGATGTTGACGCCCACGACGGTCCGGAAGACGGGATTGCGGGCGGCCAGGCGGTCGGCGACGGCGGCCGAGCCCTCGTTGTTGAAGCCCATGCGGTTGATCAGCGCCCGGTCGGGGACCAGGCGGAAGAGCCGCTTCTTGGGGTTGCCGGGCTGCGCCTGGCCGGTGACGGTGCCGATCTCGACGTGGTCGAAGCCGAGCATCGCCATGCCGTCGATGGCGACGGCGTTCTTGTCGAAGCCGGCCGCGAGCCCGAAGGGGCCGTGCATCCGCAGGCCGAGGGCCTCCGTGCGCAGGGACTCGTACCGGGGCGCCAGGGCGGCGGCGACGAAGGTGCGCAGCACCGGGGTGCGGGCGGCGAGGCGGATCCACCGGAAGGCCGCGTAGTGCGCCCGCTCGGGGTCCATCCGCTTGAAGACCAGGTTGAAGAAGAGTTTGTACATCGTCCGAAAAGTCCCTTCTGCGCTCACGAAGAGGGGGACACCCGGCGCGGTTCGCGCGTCCGGTGTCCCCCTCTCGCTCACGGGCTGCTAGTCGCGGGCGGCGTTCAGGTGCTCCGCGTGCTCCTGGAGGGAGCGCACTCCGACGTCGCCGCGGCCCAGCGCGTCGATGCCCTGGACGGCGGCGGCGAGCGCCTGGACCGTGGTCAGGCACGGGACGCTGCGCGCCACGGCGGCCGTACGGATCTCGTAGCCGTCGAGGCGGCCGCCGGTGCCGTACGGGGTGTTGACGATCAGGTCGACCTGGCCGTCGTGGATGAGCTGGACGATGGTCTTCTCGCCGTCCGGGCCCTCGCCCTCGCTGAGCTTGCGCACGACGGTGGCGTTGATGCCGTTGCGGCGCAGCACCTCGGCGGTGCCGGAGGTGGCGAGCAGCTCGAAGCCGTGGGCGACGAGCTCGCGGGCCGGGAAGATCATCGAGCGCTTGTCGCGGTTGGCGACGGAGATGAACGCGCGGCCCTTGGTCGGCAGCGGGCCGTAGGCGCCGGCCTGCGACTTGGCGTACGCCGTGCCGAAGACCGAGTCGATGCCCATGACCTCGCCGGTGGAGCGCATCTCCGGGCCGAGGACGGTGTCCACGCCGCGGCCGTGGATGTCGCGGAAGCGCGACCACGGCATGACGGCCTCCTTGACGGAGATCGGCGCGTCCAGCGGCAGGGTGCCGCCGTCGCCCTCCTTGGGCAGCATGCCCTCGGCGCGCAGCTCGGCGATGGTGGCGCCGAGCGAGATGCGGGCGGCGGCCTTCGCGAGCGGGACGGCGGTCGCCTTCGAGGTGAAGGGGACGGTCCGGGAGGCGCGCGGGTTGGCCTCCAGGACGTAGAGGATGTCGCCCGCCATCGCGAACTGGATGTTGATCAGGCCGCGGACGCCGACGCCCTTGGCGATGGCCTCGGTGGAGGCGCGCAGGCGCTTGATGTCGAAGCCGCCGAGGGTGATCGGGGGCAGGGCGCAGGCCGAGTCGCCGGAGTGGATGCCGGCTTCCTCGATGTGCTCCATGACGCCGCCGAGGTAGAGCTCGGAGCCGTCGTAGAGGGCGTCGACGTCGATCTCGATCGCGTCGTCGAGGAAGCGGTCGACCAGCACGGGGCGGGTCGGGGAGATCTCCGTGGACTCCGCGATGTACGACTCCAGGCGGGTCTCGTCGTAGACGATCTCCATGCCGCGGCCGCCGAGCACGTAGGACGGGCGGACGAGGACCGGGTAGCCGATCTCGTCGGCGATCGCCTTCGCACCCGCGAAGGTGGTGGCGGTGCCGTGCTTGGGCGCGGGCAGGCCGGCGTCGGCGAGGACCTGGCCGAAGGCGCCGCGGTCCTCGGCGGCGTGGATGGCCTCCGGGGAGGTGCCGACCACGGGGACGCCGTTGTCCTTGAGCGCCTGGGCGAGGCCGAGGGGGGTCTGGCCGCCGAGCTGGACGACGACACCGGCGATGGGGCCGGCCAGCGACTCGGCGTGGACGATCTCCAGCACGTCTTCCAGCGTCAGCGGCTCGAAGTACAGGCGGTCGGAGGTGTCGTAGTCCGTCGAGACGGTCTCGGGGTTGCAGTTGACCATCACGGTCTCGTAGCCGGCGTCGCTGAGGGCGAAGGAGGCGTGGACGCAGGAGTAGTCGAACTCGATGCCCTGGCCGATGCGGTTCGGGCCGGAGCCCAGGATGATCACCGCGGGCTTGGTGCGCGGGGCGACCTCGGACTCCTCGTCGTAGGACGAGTAGAAGTACGGGGTCTTCGCGGCGAACTCGGCGGCGCAGGTGTCGACCGTCTTGTAGACCGGGCGGACGCCGAGGGCGTGGCGGACCTCGCGGACGACGTCCTCGCGCAGGCCGCGGATCTCGGCGATCTGGGCGTCGGAGAAGCCGTGGCGCTTGGCCTCGGCGAGCAGCTCGGGGTGGAGCTTCTCGGCGGCGGCGAGCTCGTCCGCGATCTCCTTGATCAGGAAGAGCTGGTCGACGAACCAGGGGTCGATCTTCGTGGACTCGAAGACCTCCTCCTGGGTGGCGCCGGCGCGGATGGCCTGCATGACGGTGTTGATGCGGCCGTCGGTCGGGCGGACCGCGGTGGCCAGCAGCTCTACCTTGTCGCCGGGCTCGCCGACGAAGGTGAACTGGGAGCCCTTCTTCTCCAGGGAGCGCAGGGCCTTCTGGAGGGCCTCGGTGAAGTTGCGGCCGATGGCCATGGCCTCGCCCACCGACTTCATGGTGGTGGTGAGGGTGGCGTCGGCGGCCGGGAACTTCTCGAAGGCGAAGCGCGGGGCCTTGACGACGACGTAGTCGAGGGTCGGCTCGAAGGAGGCCGGCGTCTTCTCGGTGATGTCGTTCGGGACCTCGTCCAGCGTGTAGCCGATGGCCAGCTTGGCGGCGATCTTGGCGATCGGGAAGCCGGTGGCCTTCGAGGCGAGCGCGGAGGAGCGGGAGACGCGCGGGTTCATCTCGATGACGATGACGCGGCCGTCGTCCGGGTTGATCGCGAACTGGATGTTGCAGCCGCCGGTGTCGACGCCGACCTCGCGGATGATCGCGATGCCGATGTCGCGCAGGCGCTGGTACTCGCGGTCGGTGAGGGTCATCGCCGGGGCGACGGTGATCGAGTCACCGGTGTGCACGCCCATCGGGTCGAAGTTCTCGATGGAGCAGACGACGACCACGTTGTCCTTGGTGTCGCGCATCAGCTCCAGCTCGTACTCCTTCCAGCCGAGGATGGACTCCTCCAGGAGCACCTCGGTGGTCGGGGAGAGCGTCAGGCCCTGGCCGGCGATGCGGCGCAGCTCCTCCTCGTCGTGGGCGAAGCCGGAGCCGGCGCCGCCCATGGTGAAGGAGGGGCGCACGACGACGGGGTAGCCGCCGAGGGTGTCGACGCCCTGGATGACGTCGTCCATCGAGTGGCAGATGACCGAGCGGGCGGACTCGCCGTAGCCGATCTTGCCCTTGACGGCCTCGACGACGCCCTTGAAGAGGTCGCGGTCCTCGCCCTTGTTGATGGCCTCGACGTTGGCGCCGATGAGCTCGACGCCGTACTTCTCCAGCACGCCCTGCTCGTGCATGGAGATCGCGGTGTTGAGCGCGGTCTGGCCGCCGAGGGTCGGCAGGAGCGCGTCGGGGCGCTCCTTGGCGATGATCTTCTCGACGAACTCGGGGGTGATCGGCTCGACGTACGTGGCGTCGGCGATCTCCGGGTCGGTCATGATCGTCGCCGGGTTGGAGTTCACCAGGATGACCCGCAGGCCCTCGGCCTTGAGGATGCGGCAGGCCTGGGTGCCGGAGTAGTCGAACTCCGCGGCCTGGCCGATGACGATCGGGCCGGAGCCGATGACCAGGACGGACTGGATATCGGTGCGCTTAGGCACGCTCGGCCTCCATCAGGGATACGAAGCGGTCGAAGAGGTACGCGGCGTCGTGCGGGCCCGCGGCCGCCTCGGGGTGGTACTGGACGGAGAAGGCCGGCTGGTCGAGCAGCTGGAGGCCTTCCACGACGTTGTCGTTCAGGCAGACGTGCGAGACCTCGGCGCGGCCGTAGGGGGTCTCGGACACCTTGTCGAGGGGCGCGTCGACGGCGAAGCCGTGGTTGTGCGCGGTGACCTCGACCTTGCCCGTGGTGCGGTCCTGGACCGGCTGGTTGATGCCGCGGTGGCCGTACTTCAGCTTGTAGGTGCCGAAGCCGAGCGCGCGGCCCAGGATCTGGTTGCCGAAGCAGATGCCGAAGAGCGGGGTCTTGCGCGCGAGGACGCCCTGCATGACGGAGACGGGGCCGTCGGCGGTGGCCGGGTCGCCCGGGCCGTTGGAGAAGAACACGCCGTCGGGGTTGACCGCGTACACGTCTTCGACGGTGGCGGTGGCCGGCAGCACGTGCACCTCGATGCCGCGCTCGGCCATCCGGTGCGGGGTCATGCCCTTGATGCCGAGGTCCACGGCGGCGACGGTGAACTTCTTCTCGCCGATCGCGGGGACGACGTACGCCTCCTTGGTGGCGACCTCGGCGGAGAGGTTGGCGCCCTTCATCTGCGGCTGCGCCTGGACCTTCGCCAGGAGGGCCGCGTCGTCGGCGACGGCGTCGCCGGAGAAGATGCCGACGCGCATGGCGCCGCGCTCGCGCAGGTGGCGCGTCAGGGCGCGGGTGTCGACGCCGCTGATGCCGACGACGCCCTGCTTGACGAGCTCCTCGTCCAGCGAGCGCTGCGAGCGCCAGTTGGAGGGGATGCGGGCGGGGTCGCGGACGACGTAGCCGGAGACCCAGATGCGGGAGGACTCGGGGTCCTCGTCGTTGACGCCCGTGTTGCCCACGTGGGGGGCGGTCATCACGACGACCTGGCGGTGGTACGACGGGTCGGTGAGGGTCTCCTGGTAGCCGGTCATGCCGGTGGAGAACACGGCTTCGCCGAAGGTCTCCCCCACTGCGCCGTAGGCGCGGCCGCGGAAGATCCGGCCGTCCTCCAGGACGAGTACGGCGGGAGCTTTGGCTGCTCCCCTGGTGGAGGTCGTCATCGTTCGGCGCCTTCCGTCGTGATGGATTGGTTCATGGAGTTGATGGCCTCGACCCAGGCCGCGTGTTCGGCGGCCCGGTCGGAGCGGAATCCGGAGTCGATCAGCTTGTCGCCGTGCGCCCATGTGACGACGAGCAGACCGCCCTCGGTGAGTACCTTGCCCGCGATTCCCTTGTCGAGGCGGGCGCCGCGCAGCTGCGCGGCCGGTACGAAGAAGTCGGTTGCCCCCGGACGGACCACGTCGAGGCCCGCGTCGGTGAGCGTGAGCTCGACCCGGCTGCGGACTCCGAGCCCGTGGGCGACGATCCGGTCGAGCCACTGCCCGGCGGTGGTGGACCCGTGGTACCGGCCGGTCAGGGCCAGCCGGTGCTCGGGGAGACCGCCGGGGGCGGCGGGCAGCTCGGGCAGATCACTCTGCAGAGCGCCGCGCCATTTCCAGCCCTGCCGCATCAGCCAGTACACGAACGCGATGAAGACGAGCAGACCGATGACCCACGCGATGCGGGCGCCCCAGTCCGTCACCTCCGCCGACTGTCGTTCGGCGGCCTCGGCGGCCAGTTGGATCACTGCAGGTGTCACGCCAGTTTCCCGTCCACGACCGTTGCCCGGCCCCGCAGGAAGGTGTGAGTGACGCGACCCGGCAGCTCGCGGCCCTCGTAGGGCGTGTTGCGGCTGCGGGAGGCGAAGTGTGCGGGGTCCACGACACCACGGTACGAGGTCTCGACCAAGGTCAGGTTCGCGGGTTCACCTGCCGAGACGGGCCGGCCGTGCCCGGCGAGGCTTCCGATGCGCGCCGGAGCGTGCGACATCCGCTCCGCGACGCCGGCCCAGTCGAGCAGTCCGGTCTCCACCATCGTCTGCTGGACGACGGAGAGCGCGGTCTCCAGGCCCACCATGCCCATGGCGGCGGCGGCCCACTCGCAGTCCTTGTCCTCGTGCGGGTGCGGGGCGTGGTCGGTGGCGACGATGTCGATCGTGCCGTCGGCGAGCGCCTCGCGCAGGGCCATCACGTCGCGCTCGGTGCGCAGCGGCGGGTTGACCTTGTAGACCGGGTTGTACGAGCGCACGAGCTCGTCGGTGAGGAGCAGGTGGTGCGGGGTGACCTCGGCGGTGACGTCGATGCCGCGGGACTTGGCCCAGCGGACGATCTCGACGGAGCCGGCGGTGGAGAGGTGGCAGATGTGCACGCGGGAGCCGACGTGCTCGGCGAGGAGGACGTCGCGGGCGATGATCGACTCCTCGGCGACGGCCGGCCAGCCGCCCAGGCCCAGCTCCGCGGAGACGATGCCCTCGTTCATCTGGGCGCCCTCGGTGAGGCGGGGCTCCTGGGCGTGCTGGGCGACGACGCCGCCGAAGGCCTTCACGTACTCCAGGGCGCGGCGCATGATCACGGCGTCGTCCACGCACTTGCCGTCGTCGGAGAAGACGGTGACGCGGGCGGCGGACTCGTGCATGGCGCCCAGCTCGGAGAGCTTCTTGCCCTCCAGGCCGACGGTGACGGCGCCGATGGGCTGGACGTCGCAGTAGCCGGACTCCTTGCCCAGGCGCCAGACCTGCTCGACGACGCCGGCGGTGTCGGCGACCGGGAAGGTGTTGGCCATGGCGAAGACGGCGGTGTAGCCGCCGGAGGCGGCGGCGCGGGTGCCGGTGAGGACGGTCTCGGAGTCCTCGCGGCCGGGCTCGCGCAGGTGGGTGTGGAGGTCGACGAGGCCCGGGAGGAGGACCTGGCCCTCGGCCTCGATCACCTGGGCGCCCTCGGCGGACAGGTTCCGGCCGACCTCGGCGATGGTCTCGCCGTCGATCAGGACGTCCTGCACGTCGCCGCCGAGGACCTTCGCGCCGCGGATAAGGATCTTGCTCATGGTTACTTGTTCTCCTCGGTACGGGCGGCGGCGGGGGTGGTGACGGCGGGCTCGGAGCCTCCGAGCAGCAGGTAGAGGACGGCCATGCGGATCGAGACGCCGTTGGCGACCTGCTCGACGACCGTGCAGCGGTCGGAGTCGGCGACCTCGGCGGTGATCTCCATGCCGCGGACCATGGGGCCGGGGTGCATCACGA
Source organism: Streptomyces sp. NPDC004126 (assembly GCF_050275515.1). Classification (NCBI taxonomy): domain Bacteria; kingdom Bacillati; phylum Actinomycetota; class Actinomycetes; order Kitasatosporales; family Streptomycetaceae; genus Streptomyces; species Streptomyces sp. NPDC004126. Next base: position 78,250 of record NZ_JBNNPF010000037.1, read on the forward strand.
TGGCGTGCTCGGGCATCCTGGCCATGCGGGCGCCGTCCAGGCCGTACCGGCGCGAGTACTCGCGCTCGGTCGGGAAGAAGGCGGCGTTCATCCGCTCCCGCTGCACACGCAGCATCATCACCGCGTCGGACTTCGGCAGCACCTCGTCGAGGCTGTACGAGATCTCGCAGGGCCAGTTCTCGACGCCGACCGGGACCAGGGTCGGCGGGGCCACCAGGGTGACCTCGGCGCCGAGGGTGTGCAGCAGCTGGACGTTGGAGCGGGCGACCCGGCTGTGCAGGACGTCGCCGACGATGGTGATGCGGCGGCCGTTCAGGTCCTTGCCGAGTCCGGCGTCCCGTCCGACCAGGCGGCGGCGCATGGTGAAGGCGTCGAGCAGTGCCTGCGTGGGGTGCTCGTGGGTGCCGTCGCCGGCGTTGATCACCGGGGCGTCGATCCAGCCGGAGGTGGCGAGCCGGTAGGGGGCGCCGGAGGCGTGGTGGCGGATGACCACGGCGTCCACGCCCATGGCCTCCAGGGTCTGGGCGGTGTCCTTGAGGGACTCGCCCTTGGAGACGCTGGAGCCCTTGGCGGCGAAGTTGATGACGTCGGCGGAGAGGCGCTTCTCGGCGGCTTCGAAGGAGATCCGGGTACGGGTCGAGTCCTCGAAGAACAGGTTGCAGATGGTGAGGCCGCGCAGGGTGGGCAGCTTCTTTATCGGCCGGTCGGCGACCCGGGCCATCTCCTCGGCGGTGTCGAGGATCAGGACGGCGTCGTCGCGCGTGAGGTCGGCGGCCGAGATGAGGTGGCGCTTCATCTGGGTGCTCCGTAAGTCTGGAGGGCAGGCAGGCGGGGCTGACGGGTGTGCGGGCAGGGCAGGCCCCGGTACGGGCCCCCGCGGGGGCCCGTACGCGCGGGGGTTACTGTCCTGCTGCCTGGGCGGTCCGCTGGCCGAGCAGCACGGCGTCGCGGCCGTCCTCCTCCTGGAGCTGGACCTTGACGGTCTCGCGCAGCGAGGTGGGCAGGTTCTTGCCCACGTAGTCGGCGCGGATCGGGAGTTCGCGGTGGCCGCGGTCGACGAGGACCGCGAGCTGGACGGCGCGGGGGCGGCCGATGTCGCCGAGCGCGTCGAGGGCGGCGCGGATGGTGCGGCCGGAGAAGAGGACGTCGTCGAGGAGGACCACCAGGCGGCCGTCGATGCCGTCGCCGGGGATCTCTGTGCGGCCGATCGCCCGGGCGGGCTTCAGGCGCAGGTCGTCGCGGTACATGGTGATGTCGAGGGAACCGACCGGGATCTTCGTCCCGGTGATCTCCTCCAGCTTGGCTGCCAGCCGGCGGGCCAGGTACACACCGCGGGTGGGAATGCCGAGGAGCACCACGTCGTCGGCGCCCTTGGCGCGCTCGACGATCTCGTGGGCGATGCGCGTCAGGACCCGGGCGATGTCCTGCGCCTCCAGAACGGGGCGCATTTCCTCGTCGGCCGAGACCTGGGAAGTCGTGCTGTCCATGAAAAGGACCTCCTTCTCCGCCTCACGGGACGGACCTTAAAGGACGTCTGATGTACGCCGCCCACGGTACCAGGGGCGGGCGGGGACCTCCGCACCGGGGCCCGGCGGCGCCCCTCGTAAGAGGGCGTGGAAGAGCATTCGGCTTGACGCATCCAAGTAACGCTGCGTAACCTCACAGTGAGTTACCAGCCGCGCGGCGGAGCCGCATGGTCTCCATGTAGTCACAGCGTCACAGCGTCCGGGAGCGTTATGTCCAGCGAATACGCCAAACAGCTCGGGGCCAAGCTCCGCGCCATCCGCACCCAGCAGGGCCTTTCCCTCCACGGTGTCGAGGAGAAGTCCCAGGGCCGTTGGAAGGCCGTGGTGGTCGGTTCCTACGAGCGCGGGGACCGCGCCGTGACCGTCCAGCGCCTCGCCGAGCTGGCGGACTTCTACGGGGTTCCGGTCCAGGAACTGCTGCCGGGCACGACCCCCGGCGGTGCGGCCGAGCCGCCGCCGAAGCTGCGCCTCGACCTGGAGCGCCTGGCGGGCGTCCCCGCCGAGAAGGCCGGTCCGCTCCAGCGCTACGCGGCGACGATCCAGAGCCAGCGCGGCGACTACAACGGCAAGGTGCTGTCGATCCGCCAGGACGACCTGCGCACCCTGGCCGTCATCTACGACCAGTCCCCCTCGGTCCTGACCGAGCAGCTCATCAGCTGGGGCGTCCTGGACGCCGACGCGCGCCGCGCGGTGGCCCACGAGGACATCTAGTCCCAGGAGAGCCGTCCCGGCTCAGCAGAAACGTTACCGGCGGGTGCCGGCGCCCCAGGGCGCCGGCTCGACCCGTACGGGGCACTGGAGCAGAGCCTCGCCGACTGGCGGGAGTGGGCCG
>NZ_JBNNPF010000038.1:0-11681 GCF_050275515.1 Streptomyces sp. NPDC004126
CGAGGCTATAAACAGCCCCGCCGGCGTTTGAGGCGCGGGGTCAGGGGCGGAGCCCCTGGGAACGGTGGAAGGGCGGGTAGGGGACCCTCGCCCGCACAGCGGCCCGCCCACCCGCACACGCCCACCGGCCCCGGCCACCCAAACCGGCCCCGCCCAGGCCCCGACGGACGGAGTCCGGCGCAGCGCCGCGAAGCCGGGGAGGCCCCCTGGGGCCGAGCCGCGCGAGCGGCGCGTTAAGAAGGCGTGGCGGCCTGGCGGAAGCGGGTGGTGCGGTGGACCGGGTCCGTGTCGATGTGCGGGATGACGTGCTCGCCGATCAGCTTGATCGTGGTGAGCGTGTCCTCCTTCGAGACCCCCGTCGGCAGTCCGAAGGACAGCTGGTCCGCCCCGGCCTGCTCCCACCGCTTGCACTGGGCCCGCACCTCCGACGGGTCCCCGCAGATCAGCAGCTCCTCCGCGATGAGCAGCTCGATGATCTCCGCGTTGTACTCCGGCAGGGTCTCGGGCCACTGCGGGATCGCCTCCGGCCGCGGGAAGGTGTCGTGGTAGCGGAACACCAGCGACTGGAAGCGGTTCATGTTCGCGTTGACGGCGATCTCCACCGCCTTCTCGTGGGTCTCGGCGCAGATCGCGGTCGAGGTGACCATCACGTTGTCGTTCACGAAGGCGCCGATCGCCTTCGCCTCCTGGATGGCCGTCTTGTACTGCTCCAGCACCCACTCCATGTCGGAGACCTTCTGGACGCTGAAGCCCAGCACCCCCAGGCCCTTCTTCGCGGCCATGGCGTACGAGGAGGGCGAGCCGGCGGCGTACCACATGGCCGGGTGGGCCTTGCCGTACGGCTTGGGGAAGATCTTGCGCGGCGGGAGCGACCAGTGCTTGCCCTGGAAGCCCTCGTACTCCTCCTGGAGGAACATCTTGGGGAATTCCGCGATGGTCTCCTCCCAGATCTCCTTGGTGTGGTTCATGTCCGTGATGCCGGGCAGGAAGCCGAGGATCTCGTGGCTGCCGGCGCCGCGGCCGGTGCCGAACTCGAAGCGGCCCTTGGAGAGGTGGTCGAGCATGGTGACCTTCTCGGCCACCTTCACCGGGTGGTTGACCGGGGCGAGCGGGTTGAAGATGCCGGAGCCGAGGTGGATGCGCTCGGTGGCGGCGGCGAGGTAGCCGAGGAAGACCTCGTTGGCGGAGAGGTGGGAGTACTCCTCCAGGAAGTGGTGCTCCGAGGCCCAGGCGTACTTGAAGCCGGACTTGTCGGCCTGGATGACGTACTGGGTCTCCTCGAGCAGCGCCTTGTGCTCTGCCTCGGGGTCGACCTTGGACCGCGCCTCAGGCACGTATCCCTGCACGAAGAGCCCGAATTCCAAGGGGGTTCACCGTCCTTCGTTTTCTGACGTTGCGTCAGATCCTTCGATGGGTCCGACTGTTCCACCGCCGGGGCGGGACCGTCAAGAGAGCCGTAACGGCTTATCTGACGAGTCGTCAGGAATCTCAGAGGATGCTCACGCCCGCCATCCATCCGCCGTCCGCCACGAACGGCTGGCCGGTGATGTACGAGGAGTCGTCGCCGGTCAGGAAGAGGGCGAGCCTGGCGATCTCCTCCGGCCGGCCCACCCGGCCCAGCGGGACCACCCGCTTGTACAGCTCGGCCATCGCGTCCCTGGCCTCGTCCGTCATCCCCGCGGGGTCGAGCAGCCCGGGGTTGGCCATGGGGGTGTCCACCGCACCCGGGCACATCGCGTTGACCCGGATGTTCTTCGCGGCCAGCTCCAGCGCCGCCACCCGCGTCAGGCCGAGGATCGCCGCCTTGGTCGCCGCGTACGCGCCCACGTACGCCATGCCCGTCAGGCCGGTGTAGGAGGAGGTGTTGACGATGGTCCCGCCGCCGGCCGCCTCGATCTCCGGGGCCAGCGCCTTGATGCCGAGGAACGCGCCGACCTGGTTGACCTCCACCACCTGGCGGAACTCCTCCAGCGGGGTGGAGGCCAGCTCGTTGAAGCGCAGGATGCCGGCGTTGTTGACCAGCCCGTCGACCCGGCCGAAGGACTCCTTCGCCGCGGCCACGGCGGCCGCCCAGTCCTCCTCCCGGCTCACGTCCAGCCGTACGTACCGCACCCGGTCCGCGCCCGCCTCCGCGGCGATCTCCTTCGCGACGGCGGCGCCCTGCTCGTCCAGCACGTCGCCCAGCAGCACCCGCGCGCCCTCGGCGGCGAAGAGGCGGGCCTCCTGCTCGCCCTGGCCGCGCGCCGCACCGGTGATGACGACGACGCGCCCGTCCAGCTTGCCCATCACGTGCTCCTAGTCGTTGAGGAGGGGGGCCACCTCGGCCCCGAAAGCGGTGATCTGGTCCACGAGTTCGGCGCGGTCGCGATTGCGGAAGCGGACCTGGACCTGGTCCACGCCCAGCGCCGCGTACTCCCGGAGGGACTCGGCGAGCCGCTCCGCCTTGCCGGTCAGGGTCCGGCGGCCGGTGTCCCAGCCGGGCTCGCCGACGTACAGCGGCTCGGTGATCGCCCCGACCTCGAACGGGCCCTGCACCCCGGCCGCCTCCCGCAGCTCGCGGATCCGGGCCACCTGGGCGGGGATGCGGTCGCGCGGGTCGCCCTGCGGGAGCCAGCCGTCGCCGCGCACGGCGGCCCGGCGGACGGCCGCCGGGGAGGAGCCGCCGACCCACACCGGGATCCGCTCCTGCGCCGGCCGGGGCAGCTGCCCGAGGTCCCGGAAGGAGAACCGCTCCCCCTCGAACTCCGGGTACTCCTCGGGGCCGAGGGCGGCGCGCAGCGCGTCCAGGCTCTCGTCGAGGACGGCCCCGCGGCGCTCGAAGTCGACGCCGAGCACCTCGAACTCCTCCTGGACGTGCCCGGCGCCGACCCCGAGGACGAGCCGGCCCCCGGAGAGGTGGTCGAGGGTCGCGTACTGCTTGGCGGTGAGCAGCGGGTGGCGCAGGCCGACGATCGCGACGTGGCTGACCAGCCGCACCCGCTCGGTGATCCCGGCGAGGAAGGCCAGGGTGGCGACCGGGTCGTACCAGACGGTGCTCATGGGGCCGGCGAGGCGGCGCGGGATGGCCACGTGGTCGCAGGTGGCCACGTACCCGAAGCCGGCCCGGTCGGCGGCGCGGGCCACCTCGGCGAGGTCGGCGGCGCCGGCCGAGGCCTCCCAGGGCTCGGCGTAGATGGTGCTCTGCGACTGGACCGGGAGCTGCATCCCGTACTCCAGCCGGCCTTCCGGAAACACGCGTGCCATGCCGGGCCCGCCTCGCCTTCGTATGCCGGTTCGTCGTGCGGTGCCGGGCCATCGTCGTAGCTGACGGTTCGTCAGGCAAGGGGTGGGCGGGGTGCACCCGATCGGGTGAGCACCGGCGAATTCGGGTACGGGTACGGGTGCGTACCCGTACGCTGCGGGCATGGGAAGGAGCACGACGATGCCCGACGCGAACATCCGTATCCCCGAGGAAGCCAAGGACAGACTCGCCGCCATAGCGGCCGCCGAAGGGCTGTCGCTTCGCGCCTACCTGGCCCGCCTGGCCGAGAACCTGCTCACCCCGGCCGAACGCGCCGAACGCGCCGAACGCGCTCGCGTCCTGCTGCGCGACTGGAACGGCTACGCGCCGACGGAGGCCGAACGGCAGGAACTGGACAGCGAGCTGGACCGGCGGCTGCACGGGGCGAGGCCCCGGTGACCGAGCCCGTGCACATCGTGCTGGACGAGACGGCGATGACCGCGGCCGGCCGGGGGAACCTCCTGGCCTCTCGCCTCATCCACCGTGCCCATACCGAGTCCGGTTGGTTCCTGTACGCCCCGTCCTGCGCGCTGGTCGAGGCCGACCGCACCCGGCCCGGTACGGCCGAACACCTCGCGGCCCTGCCCGGCATGATCGTCCTGGATCTCGACCTGCCCGCCGCACTGGCCGTCGCACGGCAGGAGACCTGGGCCACCGCCCACTGCCTCCACGCCGCCCAGCCCACCCCCGACCGGCCCGACGGCGCGATCGTCGCGACCACGGAACCGAAGCGGTGGGACGGCGAGCCGGTCCGGATCCTCGACCTCACTCCGTAGCTCCCGGGCCTGTGCGGGGTGGCGTGGAGCGCCTAGGGTGCGCGCGTGGAACTGATGCTGACGCTCATCAGCGGGGTCGCCTGGACCGTCGTGTACGTCGAGGCCGTGCGGGTCGGGCTGCGGGACCGGGCCTGTGCCATGCCCGTCGCCGCGCTCGCGCTGAACTTCGCCTGGGAGGTCGTCTACGCCGTCGACGACGTCCGTACCGGGCTCTCCCCGCAGGGCGTCGTCAACGTGGTGTGGGCCCTCGCCGACACCCTGATCATCTACACCTGGCTGCGCCACGGCCGGGCCGGGCTGCCCGCCTTCGTCACCCGGCCGCTGTTCGCCGCCTGGGGTGCGCTGCTCCTCGGCGCGGGCTTCGCCGTGCAGCTGCTGTTCGTCGCGCACTTCGGGACGAACGACGCCAGCCGGTACTCGGCGTTCCTGCAGAACCTGCTGATGTCCGGCCTGTTCATCGGCATGTACGCCGCCCGGGGCGGCCCGCACGGGCAGTCGCTGCTCATCGCCGTCGCCAAATGGCTCGGCACCCTCGCGCCGACCGTGCTGTTCGGGGTGCTGGAGGGGAACGGCTTCGTGCTCGGGCTGGGGGTGCTGTGCTCCGTCTTCGACCTCGTGTACATCGGGCTGCTGGTGTGGCGGCCCGGTGTCGGAACGGGGGAGGTCAGAAGCCTGCCGGGCCCATCACGATGACCGGCTTCGCCGCCGGGTCGAGGGTGCGCAGCAGCTGCTCCATCGCCTCCTTCGGGAGGCCCACGCAGCCCTGGGAGGGGCCGTCGTGGTCCACGTGGAGCCAGATGTTGCCGCCCTTGTCCTCGCCCTCCGGCATGCCCGGGTCGAGCGGGGAGACTCCCTTGCGGCGGTTGTAGTCGATCGCCACGACGTGGTCGAAGGAGCCCTCCAGGGACTCCCCGTTCACGCCCCGGCCCGACGGGACGAAGCCGCGGTCCTGGTCGTACGGGAGCTTCGTGCCGGCCGGGGGCGGCAGCAGGCCGCCCGCGTCGGTGAGGGAGTACACGCCCTCCGGGGAGGTCAGGTCCCCGTACTCGCGCTCGCGTTCGGCGGACCAGCCCTTGGCGCCGTTGCGGGCCGGCCACTTCCCGGCCGCGGTCCAGTCCTTGCCCGCGGCGGGGCGGGTGAAGAAGGTGACGGTGGAGTCCGAGGAGTCCTTCGCCCTGCCCGTGACCAGCACGAGCTGGCGCGCCGCCGCCGGGATCCGGGCGCGGGTCGCCGCGCTGAGGGTGTCCGGCAGGCCCTGGAGGGCGTCCGCGCGGGGGGTGCCGCGCGTGGCGTGCCCGGGGGCGCCGCCCTGCGGCTGCGGCTGCTGCTTCGGGGCCGGACCCCGGGCGGCCTGCGGGCGGGCGTCCGAGCGGGCCGCCGGGACGGGCGCGCCGGGCTGCTCGTACAGGGCGTGCACCCAGCCGGCGCCGAAGGCCAGCAGCCCGAGGGCGGCGACGGCGATCAGCGCCGTCGGCGGGCGTCCCGGGGAAACGGAACGCCGGCGGTCAGCCGTACGGGCGCGGGAACCGGAGCGGGCTCGGGCGTGCTTGCTCATCCACCCGAAGGTACATCAGGTGATCATCGTTCTCCGCGAACGGCGGTCTCCCGCACCCGGTGCGGCGCGGGAAAGCGGACGCTGACGGTGAGTCCGCCGTCGGGCTCCGGGTTGGCCTCGGCGAGCAGCCGCGCGCCGTGCGCCCGGGCGATGGAGGCGACGATGGACAGGCCGAGCCCGGCGCCCTCCCCCGGGGTGTGCCGCCGTTCGGCGCGGCGGCGGAAGGGCTCCAGCAGGCGGGGGACGTCGCCGGGGGCGATGAGCGGGCCGGTGTTGGACACCGTCAGCACCCCGTCGGCGGAGGTCGCCACGCGCACCCGGCCGCCGGGGCGGTTGTGGCGTACGGCGTTGGCGAGGAGGTTGCGCACGAGGTGGCCGAGCAGGGTCGGGTCGCCGGTCACCGTCAGCGGCGCGAGGTCCCGTACGACGGTCAGGGCGGCGGCGGGCGCCGCCTGCGGGTCCGGGGCGGGGGCGGGGTCCGCCGACGGGCCCGGGGCCGGAAGCGGAACCCCGGCCGGGGCCTCACCCGGGGGCGGGGCCTCACCCGGGACCGGCGCCTCCGCCCGGGCCGGAGCCCGGCCATCGGCCGGGACCTCACCCGGGGCCGGGCCTTCACCCGAGGCCGGGACCTCACCCGAGGCCGGGCCTTCACCCGAGGCCGGGACCTCACCCGGGGCCGGAGCCAGGCCATCGGCCGGGGCCTTCGCCGGGGACGGCCGCTGGGGCCGGGGTTCCCCCGGGGGGACGGCCGACGCCAGTTCCGTCGCCGTCAGGGCCGCCAGGTCCACCGGCTGCGAGGATTCGAGCCCCTCCTCCGACACGGCGAGCAGCAGCAGCGACTCCACCAGGTGCTCGCTGGAGTCGGCCACCGCGATCAGCCGCTCCCGGATCCGCGCCACCTTCGCCGGCTCCGGCTCCCCCGCCAGTCCGATCTCGGCGGCGGCCCGCTGCACGGCGAGCGGGGTGCGCAGCTCGTGCGCGGCGTTGGCGGCGAACCGGCGCTGGGCCCCCACCAGGTCCTGGATGCGGTCGAGCATCCCGTCGAAGGTGTCGGCCAGCCGCTTGAACTCGCCGGGCGGGGCCTGGAGCCCGATCCGCTCGTGGAGGTTCTCGCCCGACAGGCGCCGGGCCGTCTCGGTGATCACCGCGACGGGGCGCAGCACGCGGCCGGCCATCCACCAGGCGAGCCAGACCGACAGGACGGCGAAGAGGGCGAGGGCGACGAGGGAGACCAGGGTCAGTTCCTGGAGGGCGGCGCGGGCGGCGGCGTCGGAGAGGTTCCGGGTGACGCGCCACTGCTCGATCTGCTCGGGGGTGGGGGCGGTGCCGGGCGGGAGCTTGTGGGCGGGCTCGAAGCTGCGGTCGTGGGGGACGGGCGTGACCCCGTCCGCGGAGACGGGCAGGCCGGGCATGACGGTGGTGACGGCCCCGTTGACGCGGGAGTGGAGGCCGGTGCGGAGCAGTACGTTGACCAGCGCGACCAGGCCGCCGCCCGCGAGGAGCAGCAGCGCGCCGTACAGCGCGGTGAGACGGGTGCGCTCGGAACGGAGCACCGCTCTCATCGCGGACCGCTGCTCTGGCCGGGGGCTCCGGGCCCGGCCTCGGGCCCGGCCGCCGCGATCCGGTAGCCCTCCCCCGGCACCGTCTCGATCAGCGGCGGCTCGCCCAGCTTGGCGCGCAGCTTGCTGAGCGTGACCCGGACCGCGTTGGTGCGGTAGCCGGTGTCCTCCTCCCACACCCGCTCGATCAGGTCGTCGCTGCTCAGCACCGCCCCCTCGGCCCGCAGCAGCGCCTCCAGCACCGCGAACTCCTTGCGCGACAGGGCGAGCCGGTGCCCGTCGCGGGAGACGGCCCGGCGCGCGGTGTCCAGGGCGATCCCGGCCCGCTCCAGCACCGGCGGCAGCGCCGGGTGGGCGCGCCGGCCGAGCGCGAGGACGCGGGCGAGGAGCTCGTCGTACGCGAACGGCTTGGTGAGGTAGTCGTCGGCGCCCAGGCCCAGGCCCTCCACCCGGTCCCGCACGGTCCCGGAGGCGGTCAGCATCAGCACCCGGGTCAGCAGGCGTTCCCGTACGACCTGCCGGCACACCTCGTCGCCGTGCAGGCCGGGCAGGTCCCGGTCGAGGACGAGGACGTCGTACTCGCCCAGCCGCAGCCGGCGCAGCGCCTCCAGGCCGTCGCCGGCCTCGTCCACGGCCAGCGCGTCGCGGCGCAGCCCCTCGGCGATCATCTCCCGCAGGAACTCCTCGTCCTCCACCACCAGAACTCGCATGCCGTCCTCTCTACAGGAGGAGCGCATTTCGCCGTTGTAAGCGGACTGCGAGAGAGAAGCGAAACACCGCTTTCGCGCACGCTCGGCCCCATGAAGCGATCCCTGACCATGACCACGGCCGCGGTCCTCACCGGGCTGGCCCTCTCCGTCACCGCCTGCACGAACGGCTCCGCGAACGGCGGGGACGGCGGCGGCAAGAGCGGCGGCAAGGGCGGCGGCGGGACCGACGCCGACAACGCCGTGAAGATGCGCCAGTGCCTGCGCGAGCACGGCATAGACGCCCCGGACCCCGAGCCGGGCCAGAACCCGAACGGCATGACCGTCGGCGGCGGCGCGGACCCGCAGAAGATGCAGGAGGCCATGAAGGCCTGCGGCATGAGCACCGGCTCCGGGGAGGGCCCGACGCAGGAGCAGAAGGACAAGGAGCTGCGCTGGGTCCGCTGCATGCGCGAGAACGGCGTGGACCTGAAGGACCCCGAGTACAGCGGCGGCATGAAGAGCGGCATCGAGGTCCCCAAGGGGCAGGAGAAGGCCTTCGAGGAGGCCCAGAAGAAGTGCGAAGCGGCCTGATGGGGGCCCGGCGGCGCGGGACGTGGCTGGTGGCCGCCCTCGCTGCGGTGCTCGCGGTCTCGGGCGGCGGCTACGCCGTCCTCGCCCAGTCACCACAGGACGGCGGCCGGGGGCAGGACGCGGCCGACGCGCTGCCGCCGGCGACGGCCCCGGTGACGCGCGGCGACCTCTCCTCGGGCCTCCAGGTCGACGGCACCCTCGGCTACGCGCAGGAGCGCAGGCTGAGCGCGCCCGGCGCGGGGGTCCTCACCTGGATCGCGGCCGAGGGGTCGGCCGTCGAGCGGGACGGGCGGCTGTTCGAGGTCAACGGGAAGGCGGTGCGGCTGATGTACGGGGCGGTGCCGATGTACCGGGCGCTGAAGGCCGGGGACAAGGGCGAGGACGTCCGGCAGCTGAAGCGGAACCTGATCGCCCTCGGGTACGGGACGGGGCTGGACGCGCAGGACGGCACCTTCACGGCCGGTACGGCGGCGGCGGTCAAGCGCTGGCAGAAGGCGCACAAGGCGCCGGAGACGGGCGAGGTGGCGCGGGAGGACATCGCCTTCGCCTCGGGCCCGCAGCGGGTGAAGCGGACGGAGGCGGCGCTCGGCGACGAGCCGGGGCCGGGCAAGCCGGTGCTGACGGTGACCGGCACCGAGCGGATCGTCCGCCTCCAGCTGGACGCGGCGAAGGCGGGGGCCGCGAAGACCGGGGACAAGGTGACGGTGAGGCTGCCGGCCGGCGGCAGCGCGGCAGGGAAGGTCGACTCGGTGGGCGGCACGGCGGGCACGGACGACCAGAACGGCGGCGGTCCGGGCGGCGGCGGCTCGGGAGGCGGGTCCGGCGGCTCCGGCGGGGGTGGCGGCGGTGGCGGGGGCGCCGGCGGCGACAAGAAGGCCAAGGTGGACGTGAGCGTCGTCTTCGACGACCCCGGCTCGGTCAAGGGCCCCGAACAGTCCCCGGTCTCCGTCGAGCTGACCGGCGAGACCCGCACCGGAGTGCTCTCCGTACCGGTGAACGCGCTCCTCGCGCTCCCCGGCGGCGGCTTCGGCGTCCAGGTCGTCGCGGACGGCCGGGCCCGCGAGGTGAAGGTCGAGCTCGGCATGTTCGGCAAGGGGCGCGTCGAGGTCAGCGGCGGCGGGCTCGCGGAGGGCGTGCGGGTGGGGGTGCCCAAGCTGTGAGGCGGCACGCGCACCCGGTGGTCGAACTGGCCGGGGTCACCAAGGAGTACCCGGGCGGGGTCACGGCCCTGCGCGGGGTCGGCCTGACCGTCCTGAGCGGGGAACTCCTCGCCATCGTCGGCCCGTCGGGGTCCGGCAAGTCCACCCTGCTGCACATCGTCGGCACCCTGGACCGGCCGAGCGCCGGCACCGTGCGGATCGCCGGCCACGACGTCGCGGCACTGTCCGACCGCTCCCTGTCGGCGCTGCGCTCGCGCCACATCGGCTTCGTGTTCCAGTCCTTCCACCTGGTGCCGGGCCTCAGCGCCCGCGCGAACGTCGCCGAGGGACTGCTGTACTCCGGGCTCCCGAGGGCCGAGCGCGGCCGCCGGGCGGCACGGGCGCTGGAACGGGTCGGGCTCGGCGACCGGATGGACCACCGGCCCCACGAGCTGTCGGGCGGGCAGAAGCAGCGGGTGGCCATCGCCCGCGCGGTCGCCGGCGAGCCGGACCTGCTGCTCGCCGACGAGCCGACGGGGGCGCTGGACACGGCGTCGGGCCGGTCGGTGATGGAGCTGCTGCACGAGCTGAACGAGGACGGGGCCACCATCGCCGTGATCACCCACGACAACGAGATCGCGTCGAGCCTGCCCCGGCAGGTCCGCGTCCGCGACGGCGAGGTCGTCGAGGACACCGGCCCGGCGGGAGCCGCGTGATGGCCGGGGACGGTACGGATCCCCGTGCGCGGGCCCGCACGAAGACCCGTACGCGTCGTACGCGTGACCGTACGCGGCTCCGGCCGCCCAGGCTCACCCCGCGCGACGTCCTGCACGCCGGGTCGGCGGGGCTGCGCTCGCGGCCGGTGCGGGTGTTCCTGTCGGCGCTCGGCATCGCGATCGGCATCGCGACGATGATCGCGGTGGTCGGCATCTCCTCCTCCAGCCAGGCCAAGCTGCTGCGGGAGCTCGACAAGCTGGGTACGAACATGCTGGTGGCCACCCCGGCCCCCGCCATGTTCTCGGGACAGGACACGAAGCTCCCGAAGGAGGCCCCCGGGATGGTCTCGCGCATCGCGGGCGTCGAGTCGGTCGGGACCACGGGCGACATCGGCGAGTCCGTCCGCCGCTCGGAACACGTCCCGAAGGAGGAGACCGGCGGCATCGCGCTCAAGGCCGCCAAGGACGACCTGCTGGGCACCCTGCGCGCCCCGGTCGCCCGGGGCGCCTGGCTGAACGACGCCACCGGCCGCTACCCCTCGGTGGTGCTCGGGCACGTCTCGGCGCGCCGGCTGGGCATCACGGAGCCGGGGCAGCAAGTGTTCATCGGCGGACGCCACTTCACGGTCACCGGCATCCTCGCCCCCGTCCCGCTGGCCCCGGAGATCGAACGCTCGGCCCTGGTCGGCTGGGAGGCGGCCGAGCGGCTGCTGGGCTTCGACGGCCACCCGACGGCCGTCTACGAACGCTCGGCCGACGACCGGGTCGCCGCGGTCCGCTCCCTGATGGCGCAGACGGCCAACCCCCGCACCCCGAGCGCGGTTTCGGTGACCGACCCCTCGGCCGCGCTCCAGGCGAAGGCGGCCACCAAGGGCGCCTTCAGCACCCTCCTCCTCGGCCTGGGCGGCATCGCCCTCCTGGTGGGCGGGGTCGGCGTCGCCAACACCATGATCATCTCGGTGCTGGAGCGCCGCCACGAGATCGGCCTGCGCCGCTCGCTCGGCGCCACCAAGGGGCAGATCCGGATCCAGTTCGTCACCGAGTCCCTGCTCCTGTCCGGCCTCGGCGGCCTGGCGGGCATCGCCCTCGGCGCGGCCGCCACCGGCGTCTACTCCCGGGCCGGGGACCTGCCCTGGGTGGTCCCGCTGTGGGCGGTCACCGGCGGTTTCGCGGCCACCCTGGCCATCGGCACCCTGGCGGGCCTCTACCCGGCGGTCCGCGCGGCCCGCCTCAGCCCGACCCTGGCGCTGCAGGCGGCGTAGGGGAGGGGGTGGGGGGGGGGGGCGCCCGGGGCGCCCGCCCCCCCCCCCCCCCGCGGCCGCCCCCGCCGCGCAGCAAGGCTCAAAATAAAAGAACACAACCAGGACGCTCTCGGC
>NZ_JBNNPF010000038.1:11691-63574 GCF_050275515.1 Streptomyces sp. NPDC004126
TGGTCCGGCCCCCCCCCACCTCACTAGCCCGCGTTCGTTGACGGGGGTTTGGGTTGTGGGTTGAGACCACGGTTGGTCTAACACCCCACCCCTCCCGTCCCGGTACCGCCCGATCTACCCTGATCTGATGAGAACTCCACGTCAGGCAGCGCGCATTGTCGTCCTCTCACCCAGCGGATCGGTGTTCCTGTTCCGCGAGAACAACGTGGAAGTCGGGATCCACTGGCTGCCCCCGGGCGGCGGCATCGACCCGGGCGAGACCCCGGAGCAGTGCGTGCGGCGCGAGCTGCGCGAGGAGACCGGCTGGACCGACCTGGAGCCGCAGCGGCTGCTGTGCACCTGGGAGCACGACTTCACCCACCAGGGCGTCCCGGTCCGCCAGCACGAGCACATCTACGTCACCACCGGCCCCCACCGCGAGCCGGTCCTCGAAGAGCCCGGCATCCACTGGCAGTGGCTCTCCCCGGAGCGCCTGGCCGGCCTCGGCGAACCCCTCTGGCCCCCGCGCCTGCCGGAACTCCTCGCCCGCACCCCCGCCGAACCGGTCCACCTGGGCCTGATCGCCTGATCGCCCGATCGCCCGGCCTCCGGTACGTCCGGCCGTCAGCGGTCGCGCCCGCCCGTGCGCACCGCGCCCGCGCTCGCCACGACGACGAGCGCGATCGCGGCGCACTGGACGGGCGAGAGCCCCTGGCCCAGCACCAGGTAGCCGGCCGCCGCCGCGACCGCGGGGGACAGGCTGGCCAGTACCGCGAAGGTGGCCGCGGGCAGCCTGCGCAGGGCGAGCAGCTCCAGGGTGTACGGCACCCCCGAGCTCATCACCGCGATGGCCAGGCCCAGGGCCAGCACGCCCGGCTCCAGCAGGGCCGCACCCGCCGATCCGATGCCGAGCGGCAGGCTGACCAGCGCGGCGACCGCCATCGCGATCGCCAGGCCGTCCAGGCGCGGGAACCGGGCCCCCGCCCGGGCGCCCAGGACGATGTACGCCGCCCACATCGCGCCGGCGCCCAGCGCGAACGCCACGCCCGCCGCCCCGAGCCCGTCGAAGCCGCCCCGGCCCAGCAGGAACACCCCGGCCAGCGCCAGCCCGGCCCACAGCAGGCTCGCCGCGCGCCGCGAGACCGCCACCGACAGCAGCAGCGGCCCGAGCACCTCGAAGGTGACCGCCGCTCCCAGCGGGATCCGGTCGACGGCCTGGTAGAAGAGCAGGTTCATACCGCCCAGGACCAGCCCGAAGCCGACGGCCACCGCCCAGTCGCCGCGCGCGTACCCGCGCAGCCGGGGCCGGGCCACGGCCAGCAGCAGCACCGCGGCGAAGGCCACCCGCAGCGCGACCGTCCCCAGGGCCCCGGCCCGGGGGAACAGCAGCGCGGCGAAGGCCGACCCGAACTGCACCGACAGCGTCCCGGCCAGCACCAGGGCGACCCCGACGGGGGTACCGCGGCCGGCGGGGTGGCGCAGGAGGCGGGGGGAGGGGGTCGCGGGGGCGGATGACGCCGTGGCGGCGGGGGTCGTGGAGGTCATGGCTTTCACGCTAGGAACCGGGCCGCGCCGTGTGAAATGCCGAATGACGGATGGTTATGCTCCACAGGCATGACCATCGAGCTCCGGCACCTGCGCGCCTTCCTCGCCATCGCCGACGAGGGCAACGTCACCCGCGCCGCCGCCCGCCTCCACCTCGGCCAGCCCGCGCTGTCCCGCACCCTGCGCCAGCTGGAGGACCACCTCGGCGCCCGCCTCGTCGACCGCTCCACGCACCACCTGGAGCTGACCGCGCAGGGACGTACCTTCCGCGACAAGGCCCGCGCCGCCGTCGCCGCGGTGGACGCCGCCCTCGACCCCGGCGGGCTGCACAGCTGGCCGCTGCGCCTGGGCCACACCTGGGCAGCACTCGGCGACCACACCGTCCCGCTGCTGCGCCGCTGGGACGAGTCCCGCCCGGACGTCCCGCTGGAGCTGCTCCGCGTCGACGACCCCACCGCCGGCCTCACCCAGGGCAGGGTCGACGCCGCCCTCCTGCGCGGCCCCGTCACCGCGCCCGGACTGCGCACCGCGCTGCTGCTGGAGGAGGAACGGGTCGTGGTCATGCCGGCCGACAGCCCGCTCGCCGCGCTCCCCCGCATCACCCTGGCCGACCTCACGGCCCGCCCCATCGCCCTGAACACCGTCTCCGGAACCACCACCCTGGACCTGTGGCCCCGGGCGGCCCGCCCCGCGCCGGTGATCGAGGTGAGCAACACCGACGAGTGGCTCATCGCCATCGCCGCCGGGCGCGCCCTGGGCATCACCACCTCGGCGACCCCGAGCAACCACGCCCACCCGTCGCTGGTCTACCGCCCCCTGGCCGACGCCCCGCCGGTCCCCGTCGTCCTCGCCTGGCGCGAGGGCCCGGTCCACCCCGCCGTACCGGACCTCCTCGCGCTGACGCGGGAGATCCTGGACGGGGCCGGGGACGGGGACGGGGCCTAGGGCTCAGCGCTGGCCCGAGGCCCGCGCGTAGAGCTTGGCGGCGTAGTCGCCGAGGACCGTGCTCGTGGACACGTCGTCCGTGTCACCGCCGGTCAGGATGCCGATGATCTTCCCGTCGCGGCCGATCCAGGCACTCCCGCTGGTGCCGCCCGGGAAGTCGGAGCAGTCGAAGCGCTGCTCCCGCTCGCCGGTGCGGACGGCGACGGCCGTGCAGGTACGCGGAACCTTGCGGTCGGCGGGGTAACCCGTCACCGTGACCTCCTCGCCCGCGCGGCCGGAGGTGTCCAGGGGCGCGCCACCGGTGACGGCCTCGACGGTGCGGCCCTTGTCGTCGGGGGCGAGGCGGGCGAAGGCGAGGTCGTAGTCGTCGTCGGTGCCCTCGGCCCAGCGCTCGTCCTCGAAGACCTCCTCGATCTTCCACACCCCGTACGGGGCCGTCCCGTTCACGTACCCGGGGGCGAAGACGGCGCCCTTGCCACCGGTCTGCTTGCCCTCCATCAGGCAGTGGCCGGCGGTGACGATCAGGTTCTTGCCGGGGCTGCGCACGACGGTGGCGGTGCAGAAGTGCTCGCCGTCCAGGCCGCCGGTGAAGAGGGCGCCGGTGAACGCGACGGGCCCGCCGGGCTGGGGGCTCGCGGCGGCCGGCGGAGGCGTGGCGAGCTGCGGCTTGGACACCTGCGCCCGGGACGGCCCGGTCGGCGACGCCGCGGGCGCTGCCGACTTGGCGCGCACGGGCGCGGCCGCCTCGGGAGGCGGAGCCAACTCGGCCACCACCGCTGAGGCGCCGAGCGCCGCCAGCGCGCACAGCACCCCCGTCACCACGGACCGCTTCTCCACCGCCATGATCCCCTCCCGCTTCGCCCCGGCGAGCATGCCCCGCGGACATGCCAAGGTGCAAGGCCGGAGGGCCGGGCGGTGCCGGGTTGGCGGGATTCAGCCTGGCCGAATCAGAGCAGGTCCGGGGGTTTCCCGTCAGTCCCATCGTCCTTCCGGTTCGGGCCGTCCTGTCAAGGGCGCTCCCTTCGGTCGCGTCGCTTCGCGATCGCCTTCGGCGACCCTTGACAGGCCGTCCCGCCCCGGAATGCCGAAAGACTGCCGGGAACCCCCCGAAGGAACGGTCACGGGGGAGAGAAGCCAGAAGCGGGCCCGTCAGCGATGAGACGAGGGGCCGGGGGTCGGCTACCTGTACGAGAGGTTGATCAGAGCACTCTGCGGAGCCTCCAGGCGCAGCAGATCGCTACGCGCTCCTCCCGGCTCAGCGTCCGACGACCGCCTGGGGCCGCTGCCCGCACCAGAGGACGACCAGGACGGCCCGGGAAGCGTCCGGGCGCACCAGATCGCTACGCGCTCCTCCTGGCATGGCGTCCGACGGCCGCCTTGGGCTGACACCCGCAGCGGAGGACAATGGGCACATGAGCGGGAAGTACGCGGACCTGGACGGCCTCCTGGGCATCGGCGAGGACGCCGACGGGGTCCCCTTCTACCTCCGGATCACGGCGGGCGAGCTCAGCTACGACCGGAGCGGGGAGGTCTTCGACCACATCCAGGTCATCCTCTTCCAGACGGCGGCGCCGGGCCGGCCGGCGGACGCGAACGACATGTTCGAGACGGATGAGTTGGACGGCCTGGCCGCCGAGCTCCGTCGAGGAATCCTCGACTGGTACGGCGACCGCATGCCCTTCCGCCTCCCCACCGCCGCAGAGCGCGCTGTGATCCATGCCGCGACGGGCTGGACCTGACCGTCAGCCCCGGAAGCCGAGATAGGTCCACGACACCCCGGGGCGTCCGTGCGGATCCTCACGCTCGGCGAGGTGGAGGAGGTCCAGCCCGCACTCCCGGGCGAGGTCCACGGTCTCCCGTGCCGTCACGGCGAACATCCGCCGGCCCGCCGGAACCGGCCCGTGGCGCAGCGAGAGCACCACTCGCCCCCCACCCTCCAGCAGCCCGGCAAGCCGCGCCATGGCAGCGGCCCGCTCCCCTTCATCCAGGTGCATCCAGACCGCTGTCAGGAGGATCAGGTCGAACCGGCGCCCCTCCAGACCCGGCAGGTCAGGGAGCGCGTCATCGACCCATTCGATCTCCGTCGCCGCATGGATGCCCATCCCCAACGCACGCAGTTCGGCGGTCGGTTCAACCGCGACCACGCGATGCCCTCGCCCGGCCAGCGCCGCCGCGTCCCGCCCGCTCCCCGCCCCGACGTCCAGGACCGAGCCCGGCCGGGAGGGGAACAGGTGCAGGACCTCGCGGTGCACTTCCTCGAAGGTCACGCTCTCGTACTGCTCGACCAACGCCTCGGCAGCCTCGCCGTACCCGGCCGCACTGGCCAACACCCGCCCGCCGACAGTCATATCGTCCATGAAACGGACCCTACGGCGCTCCAGATCGACCTCTGGTGCGGGTACCAGCCACAGACGGCCGCCGGACGCCGAGACGAGAGGAGCGCGTAGCGATCTGACGCGCCCGTCGGCTCCCCAGACCGCTCTGTTCGTCCTCTCGTGCGGGTATCGGCCACAGACGGTCGCCGGACGCCGAGACGAGAGGAGCGCGTAGCGATCTGTCGCGCCCGGGGGCTCCGCAGGTCGCTCTGACGGGCGTGTGGCGCAGCCAGCCGGCCCCCGGCACCGCCGCCTCATCGCCGACACGGCCGCTCCTCCAACGATGGACCGTGCCGTCCTTTTGGGGGTTTCCCGGCAGTCTTCGTTTTTCCGTGGCGGGACGGCCTGTCAAGGGTGGCCGAAGGCCATCGCGAAGCGACGCGACGAAGGAGCGCCCTTGACAGGCCGGCCCGACGCGGAAGGACGATGAGACTGACGGGAAAGCCCCATACCTTCTCTGAGGCCGTCCGGCTGGAACCCCGTCAGTCCGTGACCCCGCCGAGGAACGCCACCCAGGCCGCCGGCGCGAGGGCCAGCTCGGGGCCGGCGGCCACCTTGGAGTCCCGGACGTGGATGGCGTCCGCACAGGCGGCCACCTCGACGCAGTTGTCGCCGTCGCTGCCGCTGTACGTCGACTTGTTCCAGGAGAGGGCGACTTCGACGCAGTCGTCGCCGTCGCCACCGCTGTAGCTGCTCTTGAACCAGCGCAGATCCGAGTTGCTCATAGCGTTCCTCGCGTTCTCTCCAACAGGCCCAAGGAGTCAGCCGGATTGAGAGCCTGCGAACGCAGTTTGGCATACCGCTGTTGGAGGATGCTGACCTCTTTGGGGTCCGAGATGAGCAACCCGGCGCGCTGCCCTTCGCTGTAGCCGAACCACTGGTGGTCCGGGGTCTCCAGGAGGCAGATGGGCCCGTCGTGGCCAGCGTGTTCGGCCTGCCACCTCGGCATGATCTGGACCGTCACGTTGCGCAGCCGGACCACTTCCAGGACGTGGTCGATCTGGTCACGCATGACCTCGGGCCCACCAAAGCAGCGGTCGAAAACCGCCTCCTCGACGATGAAGCTGAAGGAGGAGTTCGGGAGGTCCCGGAGTATGTGCTGGCGGTCCATCCGGCCGACCACCTGGGCCTCGATCCTCTCGTCCTCCAGCGGCGGAACCCGCTCCGCGAACAGCCCCCGCGCATACCCCTCCGTCTGCAACAACCCCGGCACCATCCGGCACTCGTACGTGTACAGGCTCAGCGCAGTCGGCTCCAGCAGTGCCCACTTGCGGAACCACGACGCCACCCGCCTCGGCCGGGTCAGGTACTGGGCCGCGCCCTTCACCGCGCCGAAGCAGTCGAGCTGCTCCTCGACCAGCTCCACCAGCCGTTCGCTCGGGTAGCGGCGGGCCTGTTCCACCGAGGCGACGTACTGCGCGGAGTAGCCGATCAGCTCGCTCAGGCCCTCCTGGGTCAGACCTGCACGCCTTCGGAAGGCCTTCAGGACGGCCGCGAAGCTACGGAGGGCCCCGTTCGGGTCCTCGAAGTCCTCTTCCTCTTCGGTCTCACAGTCGGCGTCGTTCACACGCTCCACCTCCGACACCCCCAACTCACGCACCTCCGCGCCATGCTCAAGGGCTCCGTCCCCCCGGACCAGTACCTCCACTCGTACAACACCCCCAGTAGCAGCAGCTCGGTCGATTCCGACCATTCGCGGTCACCAACGGCCTTTACAAACACCTGTTTTCACGTAAGCTCCCCCTCACCAGCCAAACAGTGTCCGGGGGAAACAGTAATGCTGATCACCACAACCGCCATCGCCACCGCCGCCGCCCTCACCACCCCCCTCGCCGCCCTCCTCACCCACCGCACCCTCCGCCGGGCCGCCAACGCCCGCCTGATGCGGATCGACACGCCGAACGGCATCGACGAGCAGGGATTCATCACCATCGGCGGGATCGACCAGTGGATCTCCATCCGGGGCGAGGACCGGGCGAACCCCGTGCTCCTGGAGATCCACGGCGGCCCCGGTGCGGCCAACTCCCCCTACGGAAGCCGCACACGCCCCTGGGAGCGGCACTTCACCCTCGTCCGGTGGGACATGCGCGGAGCCGGCCTCACCTTCGCCAACGGCGGCGCCGCCACCCAGGGACCGGGACCGGCCACCTTCGAGCGGCTCTACGCCGACGCCCTGGAGGTCACCCACCACGTCCGCGAGCGGCTCGGCGTGGACCGGGTCGTCCTCCTGGCGAGCTCCTTCGGCACGGTCTTCGGGCTCCGCCTGGCCCGCAGCCACCCCGAGCTCTACTCGGCGTACGTCGGCACCGACCAGAACGTCCTGGAGGCGGGCCGGGACACCACCGCGTACGACGCCACCCTCGACCGGCTCCGGGCGGCGGGCAAGACCAAGCAGGCAGCGGAGATCGAGGCCATGGGCCCGGACCCGCGCCGGTGGACCCCGAAGCAGAGGACGGCGTACGACAAGCTGTGCGCCGGCAGCGACCCGCTGACGCTGGACACCGTGAAGAAGGTGGTCCTGGGTTCGATGTGGCTGTCGCCGCTGTACCGCCTCCGCACGATCGCGGCGTATTTCAAGGCGCAGTCCTTCTCGGAGTCCGTCACCCCCGGCTCCCACGACATCGACGTCTGGGCCGACGGAACCCGCTTCGACATCCCCTTCTTCGTCTTCCAGGGCGCCCACGACGTGATCACCCCGGCCGCCCGCGCGAAGGCGTACTTCGACGCGGTCGAGGCCCCGGTCAAGGCGTTCGCGCTGATCGAGGACGCGAGCCACTTCGCGGCCCTGCGCCACCCGGACCGCTTCCTGACCCTCCTCCTGACCCACGTCCACCCGGCCGTGACGGCCACCCGCGCCACCACCGCCGCCTGACCCGGGCGTGCCGGGGCGAAGGGGAGGGGGTGGGGGCCGGTCCGGCTCCCACCCCCCTCGCGTTTGCTCAGGCCCCCGCCCAGAGCCCCTCCGCCGTCAGCCCCAGCAGATCGATCGCGTTGCCGCGGACGATGCGGTCCACGACGTCCGGGTCCAGGTGGCCCATCTGGGCCTCGCCGACCTCCCTCGACTTCGGCCAGGTGGAGTCCGAGTGCGGGTAGTCCGTCTCGTAGAGGACGTTGCCCACGCCGATGTCGCCCAGGTTGCGCAGCCCGAAGGCGTCGTCGAAGAAGCAGCCGTAGACGTGCTCCGCGAAGAGCTCGGACGGCGGGCGGTGGACCTTGTCGGCGACGCCGCCCCAGCCGCGGTTCTCCTCCCAGACCACGTTCGCGCGTTCCAGGATGTAGGGGATCCAGCCGATCTGGCCCTCGGCGTACATGATCCTCAGGTTGGGGAAGCGCTCGAACTTGCCGCTCATCAGCCAGTCGACCATCGAGAAGCAGCAGTTGGCGAAGGTGATGGTGGAGCCCACGGCCGGCGGGGCGTCCGCCGAGGTGGAGGGCATGCGGGACGAGGAGCCGATGTGCATGGCGATGACCGTGCCGGTCTCGTCGCACGCCTGGAGGAAGGGGTCCCAGTCGTCGGTGTGGATCGACGGCAGTCCCAGGTGCGGGGGTATCTCGGAGAAGGCGACGGCGCGCACGCCCCGGGCGGCGTTGCGGCGGACCTCCGCCGCGGCGAGGCGGGCGTCCCACAGGGGGACCAGGGTCAGCGGGATGAGGCGGCCGTGCGCTTCGGGGCCGCACCACTCCTCCACCATCCAGTCGTTGTAGGCGCGTACGCCGAGCAGCCCGAGCTCGCGGTCCTTGGCCTCGGTGAAGGTCTGGCCGCAGAAGCGCGGGAAGGTGGGGAAGCAGAGGGCGGACTGGACGTGGTTGACGTCCATGTCGGCGAGGCGCTCGGGAACCGAGAAGGAGCCCGGGCGCATCTGCTCGTAGGTGATGACTTCCAGCTTGATCTCGTCACGGTCGTACCCCACCGCGGTGTCGAGGCGGGTGAGCGGCCGGTGCAGGTCCTCGTACACCCACCAGTCGCCGATGGGGCCGTCGTCGCCCTTGGCGCCCATGACGGGTGCGAACTTGCCGCCGAGGAAGGTCATTTCCTTGAGGGGGGCGCGGACGATCCGGGGGCCGGTGTCGCGGTACCTGGACGGGAGGCGGTCCCGCCAGACGTTGGGGGGCTCAACCGTGTGGTCGTCCACCGAGATGATCTTCGGGAAGGTCTCCATGCGTTCTACGGTAGCGTTGAACTGACGGTCCGTCAGCTATTCGCGCGGTAGTCGCGCAGTCCCGCAGTAGTCCCACGGCAGTCGTACTTCGGCCAGGAACGGTTGGCTCCGCCACGGGCTGACTTGTACGTGCAACACAGGGCAGACTGACCCTTGAACCGACGGAAGGCAGGGGGGACGACAGATGGACGGCGTACCGCCCATCCCGCAGCAGCGGAACCACCCCGACGCGGCCCGGTCCCACAGCGGCACCGGCCCCGCGCCGGACGCTCCGGTACCGGAAGGCCCCGGGGCCCCCGAGGCCCCCGAACCCCCCGCCCCCTCCGACAACCGCTTCGCCGTCCTCGGCCCCGTCCGCGCCTGGCGCGGCGCCGAGGCGCTGCCCTCCGGCAGCCCCCAGCAGCGCGCCCTGCTCGCCGTCCTGCTGCTGCGCGACGGCCGCACCGCCACCGCGCCCGAGCTGATCGACGCCATCTGGGGCGAGGACCCCCCGCAGCAGGCCCTCGCCACCATCCGCACGTACGCCTCCCGGCTCCGCAAGGTCCTCGAACCCGGGCTGCTCGTCAGCGACGCCGGCGGATACGCCGTCCGGCTGCGCCGGCCGGAGGCCCTGGACCTCGGGATCGCCCGCAGCCTCGCCGCCGACGCCGAGAAGGCCCGCGCCGCCGGCGACCGCGCCCTCGCCCGTACGCTGCTGGCCCGCGCCCTGGAGATGTGGGACGGCGAGCCCCTCGCCGGGGTCCCCGGCCCGCACGCCGAGACCGAGCGCACCCGCCTGTCCGAATGGCGCCTCCAGCTGCTGGAGACCCGCCTCGACCTCGACCTGGAGGTCGGCCAGCACGCCGAGGCCGTCTCCGAGCTCACCGCCCTCACCGCCGCCCACCCCCTCCAGGAGCGGCTGCGCGAACTGCTGATGCTCGCCCTCTACCGCAGCGGCCGCCAGGCCGAGGCCCTCGCCGTGTACGCCGACACCCGCCGGCTCCTCGCCGACGAGCTCGGCGTCGACCCGCGGCCCGAGCTGTCCGCGCTCCAGCAGCGGATCCTCAACGCCGACGCCGAGCTCGCCCGCGCCGAGGACCCCGCCCCCACCGCCGCGCCCGTACTCGTGAGGCCCGCCCAGTTGCCCGCCACCGTTCCCGACTTCACCGGCCGGGCCCCCTTCGTCACGGAACTCGGGGAGATCCTCGCCGGCGCCGACGGGCAGGTCATGGCCGTCTCCGCACTGGCCGGCATCGGCGGCGTCGGCAAGACCACCCTCGCCGTGCACGTCGCCCACGCCGCCCGCCCGCACTTCCCCGACGGGCAGCTCTACGTCGACCTCCAGGGCACCGAGCCCCGGCCCGCCCTCCCCGAAGCCGTCCTCGGCTCCTTCCTGCGGGCCCTCGGCACCCCCGACAGCTCCATCCCCGACTCCCCCGCCGACCGGGCCGCGCTCTACCGCTCGATCCTCGACGGCCGCCGCGTCCTGGTCCTGCTCGACAACGCCCGCGACGCCGCCCAGGTCCGCCCGCTGCTGCCCGGCACCGCCGGCTGCGCCGCCCTCGTCACCAGCCGGGTCCGGATGTCGGGCCTCGCCGGGGCCCATCTCGTCGACCTCGACGTGATGAGTCCCGAGGAGGCCCTGCAGCTGTTCACCCGCATCGTCGGCGCCGAGCGGGTCGGCGCCGAGCGGCAGGCCGCCCTCGACGTCGTCGGCGCCTGCGGCTTCCTGCCGCTGGCCATCCGCATCGCCGCGTCGAGGCTCGCCGCCCGCCGCACCTGGACCGTCTCCGTCCTCGCCGCCAAGCTCGCCGACGAACGCCGCCGCCTCGACGAGCTCCAGGCCGGCGACCTCGCCGTCAAGGCCACCTTCGAGCTCGGCTACGGCCAGCTGGAGCCCGCCCAGCAGCGCGCCTTCCGCCTCCTCGGCCTCGCCGACGGCCCCGACGTCTCCCTCGCCGCCGCGGCCGCCGTCCTCGGCCTCCCCGAGCACGACACCGAGGACCTCCTGGAGGCTTTAGTCGACTGCTCCCTGCTGGAATCCGCCGCGCCCGGCCGCTACCGCTTCCACGACCTCGTACGGCTCTACGCGCGTGCGTGCGCCGAACGCGACGAGCAGCCCGCCGGCCGCACGGACGCCCTCGACCGGCTCCTCGACTTCTACCTCGCCACCGCCGCCCGCGTGTACGCGGTCGAGCGCCCCGGGGACCGGCTCCCGGCCCACCTCAGCGCCACCCGCCACCCCGGCCTGGTCCTCACCGACCCCCGCACGGCCCTGGACTGGCTCTTCGCCGAGGCCGACCCGCTGCTCGCCTGCGTACGCCAGTCCGCCGGCCGGCCGGAGGCCCTGCGCCGGGCCGTGGACCTGCTGTGGGCGGCCAAGGACCTCGCCGAGTCCGGCGCCAACTCCAAGCAGTACGAGTCCGCCGCGCTGACCCTGTGCGAGGCCGCCCGCGCCGCCCGGGACGCCCGGGTGGAGGGCCGGGCCCGCACCACCCTGACCATGGTCCACCTGTTCGCCGGCCGGTTCGCCGAGGCCGACGAGCAGGCCCGGCAGGCCATGGAGCTGGCCCGCGAGGCCGGCGACCCGCTGCCCAGCTGCTGGGCGCCCAACGACCGGGGGATCATCGCGCTCTACGAGAAGCGCTACGAGGACGGCGAGCGCTACCTGCTGGAGGCCATAGAGAGCTTCCGCGCCGACGACAACCTCATCGGCGAGGCCAGCGCCCTGTGCAACCTCTCCCGCATCCACGTCGGCCTGGGCCGCCTGGACAGCGCCATCGACCTGGCCCGGCAGGGCATCGCCGTCTACGACCGGATGGGCCTGACCCTGCGCCTGGCCAACGGCCGCTACGCCCTCGGCATCGCCCTCACCCAGGCCGGCCGGCTCGGCGACGCCCTCGCGCAGCTCGGCGAGGCGCTGACGCTGTTCCACGACAACCGGCAGCCGCTGTGGGAGGGCGTCACGCACTTCCGGCTCGCGGAGGCGCATCTGGCGGCGCAGCGGCCCACCCTGGCCGCCAAGCACGCCGAGCAGGCCATCGCGCTGCGCGGCATCGGCGGGGAGTGGCGCCGGGCGACCGTGCTGACGGTCCTGGGCAAGGCGCTGCGGCGGCTGGGCCAGCCGGACCGGGCGCGGGCCTGCTGGCGGGACGCGGAGACGGTCTTCGCCCAGCTCGGGTCGGCGGAGCTGTCCGAGGTGCGGGCCCTGCTGGCGTCGGAACTGGCCGCCTGAGCTGCTCGTTCCCGGGCGGGCTGCGGCCCGCTGCGCGATGGACGTGGACGTTCATCGTTCGTTTATCGCCGGGGCCCACGATAGCTACATCGACCCGGCGCTTCGGGGGACTACCGGGCCGGTTGGAGGACTACCCGTTCGGCGGTCCACGGGGGAACCGCCGAACGGGCCCGACCCACGACAGGCCCGACTCATGATCAGGAGAGCCGAGATGACGACGAACGAGAACAGCCTGCCGCTCGACGGGGACATCAGACCGTTCGACAACCACGCCTCGGGCGCCGAGATCGACCCGCGGGAGCTTCCGGTGGAGCCGCCCGTGGTGAAGCCCGGCGAGACTCCGGACGACAACCACGCGTCCGGCGAGGAGATCGTCTCGCTGGACAACCACGCGTCCGGCCCGCGCCCGTAACACCGGGAGCAGGGCACGGCGTACGGGGGAAACGTACGGGGGGACGCGCGTACGGGGGGCCTTGAGCGGTCGTACGGGGGACGTACGGGGGAGCCGCTCGGGGGCGTACGGGGGAAGAACGCAAGGACGGACGGCCCACGGGGGATTCGGGGGAATTCGGGGCCGTCCGCACGGGGAAATGAGCGCGGTGGCCGCGGTGGCCGGAGGGGGACCACCGCGGCCGCCGCCTTTGCGCGTCCGGCACGCCGTAGGGTGTGACCGTGTTCACTTCTCAGGGACCCAGCCTGCGCGAACTGGCCGTCCAGGCCCTCTCGTCCGTCGAGCACGGCTACGACCTGCTCGCCCCGAAGTTCGACCGGACCCCGTTCCGGACCCCGGAGCGGATGCTCGACGCCGTGGAGGAGACCCTCGCCGCGCGGGAGGGGTCCTTCGGGTCGGGGCTGGACGTGTGCTGCGGTACGGGTGCGGGCCTGGGGATGCTGCGCCGGCTGTGCCGGGACCGGGTGACCGGTGTCGATCTCAGCGCGGGCATGCTGGCGGAGGCCGCGCGGGCGCACCCCGAGGGCGTGGACCTCGTACGGGCCGACGCGCTGGCGCTGCCGGACGCGCTGGGGGGCGCGTACGACCTGGCGGTGAGCTTCGGCGCCTTCGGGCACTTCCTGCCGTCGGAGCGGCCCGCCCTGTTCGCCGGGGTGCACCGGGCGCTGCGGCCGGGCGGGGTGTTCGCCTTCCCGGTCGGCGCCCCGATCCCGCTGACGTCCCCGGTGTGGTGGGCGGCGGCGGGCTTCGACGCGGCGATGCGGGTCCGCAACGCGGTGTGGCGGCCGCCGTTCGTCATGTACTACCGCACCTTCCCGTTCGGGCCGGTCCGCGCCGACCTGGTGGCGGCGGGCTTCCGGGTGGAGACGGTCCCGCTGGAGCACTTCGGGTACCGGGAGGACGGCACTCCGCGCTGGCGGCTGCTGCTGGCCCGCAAGCCGGTGTGATCACCAGGTCCGGTCGAAGGGCAGGTGCACCCGCAGCTGGTCGGTGAGGTCGTTGCCGGCGCGGAGGCGGGCCGTGTCGTTGGCGGACAGGGCGCGGCCGTAGACGCGTACGTCGTCCAGGGCGCCCGCGTAGAAGGCCTTGTAGTCGGGCTGCGTGCCGAGGTGGACGGTGAAGGCTCCGGTGGGGCGGAAGTCCATCCGGTCCGGGGCGAGTTCGGTGGTGGCGGGCGGGGCGCCGTCGACGGAGAGTTCCAGGCGGGTGCCCCTGCGCTGGAGGACGACGTGGTGCCAGGCGTCGTCGTCGGTGCGGGTGGCGGCGGTGAGCGAGGTAGGACCGGTGCCGGCGTTGAGGGTGGCTTCGAGGCGGCCGGTGGCGGGGTCGGCCTCGATGCGGAGCTGTTTGGCGGCCGGGCCCTGGCCGTAGGCCCAGAAAAGGGGCTGGCGCAGGCCGCTGTCCCGGTCCTGGCCGCGGGTCTTGTACTTGACCCAGGTGGTGACGGCGAAGTCGCCGTCACCGATGCGGAGCTGGTCCGGGCAGTCGATGAGGCGCAGGAAGTCGTCCTTGCCGTCGAAGCGCACGGCCTTGCCGCCGTCGGGGCGGTTGCCGAGCCGGGGGGCGCCGTGGACGACGGCGTGGTTGTGGAACGGCGAGGCGTCGGTGGTGCGGCGCGGGGTGAGGTCCTCGGCGGCGGCCCGGAGCTCGTGGGGGCCGAAGGCGGTGAACTTGACGTAGCCGTGGGGGGTGCCGTTGGCGGTCTCGTAGAGCATGCCGACGCGGCCGCCGGGCAGGACGGCCATGTCGGAGTAGCCGGCGCGCTCGCGCAGGACGACGGCGCCGTCCTTGGACCAGGTGCGGCCCTCGTCCTTGGAGGTGCGCACGGCCAGGGTCCAGCGGTCGGAGAACTCGGCGCCGGGCCGGCTGGGCGCGGACAGCAGCAGGGGGCCGCCGGGCAGCTGGAGCACGGATCCGGCGGCGGGCGGGGCGGGGAGGTCGGTGACAGGGCGGAAGCCGGGGTCGGGGACGGCGGGTGCGGCGGCGTCCTCGACGATCGCGGCGACGCGGTGGTCGGGGGTGCCGCAGGTGGCGGTGGAGCGGGCGTTGACGTAGATCCGGCCGTCGGGCAGCTGGGTGAGGGCGGGTTCGTTGGGGGCGGGGGTGCCTTCGGGGGCGCCCCAGCGGGCTCCGGGCTGCCAGGTGAGGCCGCCGTCGTCGCTGTAGAGGAGCTGGGCGCCGGATTCGCCGGACTCGGTGCGGTAGTCGGAGCTGACGACGAGCCGACCGGGTCGGTCGGGGCGGGTCGGGGTGAGCTGGATGCCGTGGCCGGGCCCGACGGAGACCCAGGCCCAGTCGGCGCCCTTGAGCCGGGGCTGCGGGGCGGGGTCGGTGGTCCAGCTCGCACCGTCGTCGGTGCTGTGGGTCAGGCGCAGTTCGCGGGGGCCGCGGACGCGGTTGCCTTCGGCGTCGGGGGTCCAGGTGCTGTAGGCGTGGAGCAGGGTGACGCGTCCGGAGGCGGAGTCGACGACGGGGACGGGGTTGCCGTAGGCGCCGGGGTCGCCGGCGCCGCGGATGACCTGCATGGGGCCCCAGGTGCGGCCCTCGTCGGTGGAGCGCTTGAGGACGATGTCGATGTCGCCGATGTCGTTGCAGCTGGCGGTGCGGGCTTCGGCGATGGCGAGGAGGGTGCCGTCCTTGGTGGTGACGAGGGTGGGGATGCGGTAGCAGTCGTAGCCCTCGGTGAAGGCGCTGAAGGGTGCGGAGACGGCGGCGGTCAGGCCGGTCTTCTGCGCCTTCGCGGGCCGGCCGCCGTCGTCGCCGCCGGAGTCGTCGGACGGTGCCGGGGCGAGGGTGAGCCAGCCCGCGGCGCACAGGACCAGGGCGCCGGTGACGGCCCACGCCGCGGCCGCCCCGCCCCTCGGCCGGCGGGGCCGGGACGGCAAACGGAATCGGACACCTGACTGGTTTGACCTCACCCGTGCAGGCTAACGCCCCCGCCCGGCGGGGCCCCGGCCGCCGCGCGGCGGTCAGCTTGTGCGGAGTTCCGTCTTGAGGACCTTGCCGCTGGCGTTGCGCGGGAGGGCGGACACGAACTCGACCTGGCGCGGGACCTTGTAGTTGGCCATCTCCCGCCGGGACCAGGCGATCAGGTCGTCGGCGGTGAGGGTGGAGCCGGGGCGGCGGACCGCGTACGCCTTGCCGACCTCGCCGAGCCGGGGGTCGGGGATGCCGACGACGGCGACGTCGGCGATGTCGGGGTGGAGGCCGAGGAGTTGCTCGATCTCGGCGGGGTAGGCGTTGAAGCCGCCGACGATGAACATGTCCTTGATCCGGTCGGTGATGCGCAGGTTGCCCGTCGCGTCGAGGACGCCGACGTCGCCGGTGCGCAGCCAGCCGTCGGGGGTGATGGCGGCGGCGGTGCCGTCGGGGTCCTCGAAGTAGCCGCGCATGACGTGGTGTCCGCGGACGAGGACCTCGCCGGCCGCCCCGGCGGGGAGGGCGGTGCCGTCGGGGCCGGTGACGCGCACCTCGGTGTCGGGGATGGCGCGGCCGGAGGTGGCGGCGACGGTCTCGGCGGGGTCGTCGCGGCGGCACATGGTGACGATGCCGCCGGCCTCGGAGAGCCCGTACGCGGTGAGGACGGTCGCGATGTGGAGTTCGGCGCGGAGCCGTTCGACGAGCTGGAGGGGGACGACGGCGGCGCCGGTGACGACCAGGCGCAGGGCGGACAGGTCGTGGTGGTCGCGCTGGGGGTGGTCGAGGAGGGACTGGTGGAGGGTGGGCGGGCCGGGGAGTACGGAGATCCGCTCGGCGGCGATGTTGGCGAGGACGGTGTCCACGTTGAAGACGGGCTGGGGGACCATCGTGGCGCCGCGCATCAGGCAGGCGATGATCCCGGCCTTGTAGCCGAAGGTGTGGAAGAAGGGGTTCACGATGAGGTAGCGGTCGCCCTCGCGCAGTCCCGCGAGTTCGCTCCAGACGGCGTAGCAGCGCAGGGTCTGGGCGTGGCTGATGACGGCGCCCTTGGGGCTGCCGGTGGTGCCGGAGGTGAAGATGACGTCGGAGGGGGTGTCGGGGCGTATCGCGTCGGCGCGTTCACGGACCGCGGCGGCTGATACCGCGTCGCCGCCGGCGAGGAAGTCCTTCCAGGTGCGGAAGGCCTCGGGGGCGTCGTCGGCGAGGACGACGACCTGGTCGAGGTGGGGCAGGCCGGGGAGCGGGCCGGTGCCGGTGCCGTCGGCCGCGGCGCGGCGCAGGGAGGCGACGTAGGAGGTGCCGAGGAAGGTGCCGGTGACGAAGAGCAGGCGGGCCCGGCTGCGGGCGAGGACGTAGGCGGCTTCGGCGCCCTTGAAGCGGGTGTTGAGGGGGACGAGGACGGCTCCGGCGGTGACGGCGCCGAGGGCGGAGACGATCCATTCGAGGGTGTTGGGTGCCCAGACGGCGACCCGGTCGCCCGGTTCGGTGCCGGCGGCGAGGCAGGCGGCGGCGGCCCGTTCGACGCGGGCGCCGAGTTCCGCGTAGCTGATGCGGGTGCGTCCGTCGACGACGGCCTCGCGGTCGCCGTAGCGCTCGGCGGCATCGCGCACGAGGGCGGCGACGGTGCGCCAGCGGAGGTCTCCGCGGGGGTCGGGGATTTCGGCCGGGGCCGTTCCCGGGTTGCCGGGGTCTGCTTCGGAGTGTCCTCCGGAGCCACCGTCGGAGTCCCTTTCGATGCCGTCCGCGCCCGCGCCCTCGTACATCCGCCCGCCCTCCCTGGATCCCAGTAGCTGACTATCCGTCAGATTAGCTGTAGCCTTCACGGCTGTCAGTACTGGTGCACCCGGAGGTGGCGATGGCGGCAACGCTCAAGGACGCTACGGCAATCGTCGGCATCGGCCAGACCGCCTTTGCCAAACGGCTGCCGTCGACCGAGAAGGAACTGGCCTGCCGGGCGGTCCTCGCCGCCCTCGCCGACGCGGGCATCGCCCCCTCCGAGGTCGACGCCTTCGCCTCCTACACGATGGAGGAGACCGACGAGGTCGAGGTCGCCAAGGCCATCGGCGCCGGCGACGTCACCTTCTTCTCCAAGGTCGGCTACGGCGGCGGCGGTTCCTGCGCCACCGTCGGCCACCTCGCCGCCGCCATAGCCACCGGCCAGGCCACCGTGGGCGTCGCCTGGCGCTCCCGCAAACGCGGCTCCGGCCCCCGGCCCTGGAAGAACACCGCCGTCCAGCTGCCCACCCCCGGCCAGTGGACCCGCCCCTTCGGACTGCTGCGCCCCGCCGACGAGATCGGCATGCTGGCCCGCCGCTACATGCACGAGTACGGGGCCACCCGCGACCACCTCTTCAACGTCGCGATGGCCTGCCGCAACCGGGCCAACGAGAACCCGGCCGCGATGATGTACGAGCGCCCGCTGACCCGCGAGATGTACATGAGCTCCCGCATGATCAGCGACCCGCTCTGCCTCTTCGACAACTGCCTGGAGACGGACGGCGCCCTCGCCTGCGTGATCGTCTCCGCCGAGCGCGCCCGGGACTGCCGGCAGAAGCCCGTCTACGTGCACTCCGCCGCCCAGGGGCTGCCCGCCCAGCACCACGGGATGGTTAACTACTGGAACGACGACCCGCTGTCCGGCCCCGCCTGGACCGCCGCCCGCCACCTGTGGAAGCAGGCCGACTTCGGCCCGGCCGACGTGGACGTCGCCCAGATCTACGACGCCTTCACCCCCCTCATCCCGCTCTCCCTGGAGGGCTACGGATTCTGCGGCCGCGGCGAGGGCGCCTCCTTCACCGAGGGCGGGGCGCTGGAACTCGGCGGCCGGCTGCCGATCAACACCGGCGGCGGCGGGCTGAGCGAGGCGTACGTCCACGGGTTCAACCTGATCAACGAGGGCGTCAAGCAGCTGCGCGGCACCTCCACCGCGCAGGTGCCGGACGCCGCCACCTGCCTGGTGACGGCGGGCGAGGGCGTCCCGACGTCCGCGATCCTGCTGCGCGCGTGAGGAGCCGACCGATGACCACCGCCGGGGAATCCCTGCTGCTGCCCGTGCCCGACGAGGACGGCGCCCCCTTCTGGGAGTACGCCGCCCGGGGCGAACTCCGCGTCCAGGCCTGCACCGCCTGCGGCCGGCTGCGCTTCCCGCCCCGCCCCTGCTGCCCGCACTGC
Organism: Streptomyces sp. NPDC004126; assembly: GCF_050275515.1. Lineage (NCBI taxonomy): Bacteria > Bacillati > Actinomycetota > Actinomycetes > Kitasatosporales > Streptomycetaceae > Streptomyces > Streptomyces sp. NPDC004126. The sequence continues at coordinate 30,451 of NZ_JBNNPF010000038.1, forward strand.
CAGTCCTTCGACAGCGAGTGGCGCCGGATGAGCGGCCGGGGCCGGATCTGGTCCTGGGTGCGGCCGCACCCGCCGCTGCTGCCCGCGTACGCCGCGCAGGCCCCGTACAACGTCGTCCTCGTCGAGCTGGCCGACGCCCCGCAGATCCGGCTCGCCGGGAACCTGGTCACCTCCGCCGACGCCCCGCTGAACTCCGTCGACCCGGCACGGCTGCGCATCGGCGCCCGGGTGCAGGCGGTGTTCACCGAGGTCGGCGGGATGAGCGTGCCGCGCTGGGTCCTGGAGAAGGCATGACGCTGCGGGTCGAGCGGGACAAGGCCGCCGGGGTCGCCGTCGTCACCCTGGACCGGGAGCGCCGGCACAACGCGATCGACCTGGAGACGGCCGCCGCCCTGGCCGGGGTGTGGCGGGAGCTGCGCTTCGACGGGGACGTGCGGGCGGTGGTGCTGACGGGCGCGGGCACCGCCGCGTTCTGCACGGGGATCGACCGGTCGGCGGAGGTGCCGCAGCCGGAGTCCCCGTACTCGGCCGACGACCCGCTGATCGCGATCGGCCCGAAGGCGGCCGACCTGTGGAAACCGGTGGTCGCCGCCGTCAACGGCATGGCCTGCGGCGGGGCGTTCTACCTGCTCGGCGAGGCGGAGTTCATCGTCTCGTCGACGACCGCGACGTACTTCGACCCGCACACCTCGTACGGGATGGTCAGCGCCTACGAGGCCGTGTACATGGCGCAGCGGATGCCCTTCGGGGAGGCGGCCCGGATGTCCCTGATGGGGACGGCCGAACGGCTCTCCGCGCGGCGGGCGTACGAGATCGGGCTGGTGTCGGAGCTGGCGGAGCCCGGGGAGCTGCTGGAGGCGGCGCTGCGGTCGGCACGGACGCTGGCCGGCCTCCCCACGGAGGCGGTCCAGGGCACGGTGCGGGCGCTGTGGTCGGCGAAGCGGGCCGCGCTGCAGCAGGCCCTGGACCAGGCGCCGGCGCTGATCGCCCTGGGGAACCTCCCGCCGGAGCGGCAGGCGGACCTGTTCGCGTCCCGCCCGCCGGGGAGGGAGTTCCGGCTGCGGTGAGCCGGGTTCCGGGGCGAGCCGGGTTCCGGGGCGAGCCGGGGGTCGAGACCGGCCGGGGCGCGCCCGCCCGGAGGTGCGGGGATCGTGGACCACGGGGTCCCCGCAGGAGTGGACCGGCGTCGCCCGACGTGTCGGCATTCACCACCCGACACCCGGAACGCACTCCTCCGATCTCTCCGCCACCAGCGAAGACGCCCTCACCGCCGTGCTTCGCCGGTGGGAACCGTGGTTGCATCCGACGACCGAACCCGGCGGCAGCCGCACACCCCCGCGTCCCTTCGGTGAGCACCGCATCACCAGAAGGAGCACGGCACAGTGCGACGCACCATCAGCACCGAGATCACCATCGACGCGACCCCCGAAGAGGTCTGGGCGGTCCTCACCGACTTCCCCCGCTACTGCACCTGGAACCCGTTCATCCGCGAGGCCGCCGGTGAAGCGGTCCCCGGGGAGCGGCTCACCCTGACGATGTATCCGGAGTCCGGGAAGCCCACGACCTTCCGGCCCACCGTCCTGACCGCCGCCCCCGGCAGCGAGCTGCGCTGGCTCGGGCACTTCCTCGTCCGCGGCCTCTTCGACGGCGAGCACTACCTGCGCCTCTCCGAGGGCCCCAACCGCACCACCCGGCTGGAGCACGGGGAACGCTTCCGCGGCCTACTGGTCCCCCTCCTCGGCAAGCTCCTCGAAGGGACCGCGCGCAACTTCACGGCGATGAACGACGCCCTGCGCGCCCGCGTGGAATCGGCCCGCGCCACGTCCTGACGGCCGCTGCGCCGGACGCCGTCCGGCGTGCGGCTCCGAAGCCGCGGCCTTAGCGTCGGGATCACCACCCAACCCCCGGAGGGCCGCGCATGATCCGCAACGCAATCGGCTCGCTCATGGGCCTGATCGGGGCGGCCGCGGCCGTCTGGAGCCCCTTCCGCGCCTGGTACGACGGCCGCCCCGGCAGCGACTACCGCATCGAGGAGCTGTTCGCCGGCTCCGGCATCACCGCCGACGGGGCCGCCGTGCTCGGCTCGCTGCTGCTGCCGTGCCTGTTCGCGGCGGTGCTGACGCTGCTCGCGGTCGTGCGCCGCTCGCGGCTGCTGATGGCGCTGGCAGGGGTCGTCGTACTGGGCTTCGCGGTGCTGTGGATGGTCCGGCAGGGCCAGGCGGCCGGGGGCCTGTCGGTCGGCGTCGAGGGCACCGGCATCGGCTCGGGCGTCGCCACCGCCTTCGGCGCGGGCGCCCTGCTGCTGCTCGCGGCGGCGGTCATGCGCGGCCGCCGCCGGCGCCCTCGGCGCGACCTCCCGCAGGACGTGGTCGACCCGGTGGATCCCCGGCGGTGGTCCACCGCCCCCTCGCAGGACCACTGAAACGGCGGCGGCCCCGCACCCCGGAGAGGGGGCGGGGCCGACCGGCGCGTGCTGTGGATCAGGCCTCGACGGTGCCGGAAGCGGCGATCTCGACCTTGGCGCGGGTGGCGCCGGACTGGGTGCCCAGGGACTCGATCTTGTCGACGATGTCCTGGCCCTCGACGACCTCGCCGAAGACGACGTGCTTGCCGTCGAGCCACGAGGTGACGACCGTGGTGATGAAGAACTGCGAGCCGTTGGTGTTGCGGCCGGCGTTCGCCATCGACAGCAGGTACGGGCGGTCGTGCTTCAGGTCGAAGTTCTCGTCGGCGAACTTCTCGCCGTAGATGCTCTTGCCACCGGTGCCGTTGTGGTTGGTGAAGTCACCACCCTGCAGCATGAACTGCGGGATGACGCGGTGGAAGCCGGAGCCGGCGTAGCCGTAGCCGTTCTGGCCGGTGGCCAGCTCACGGAAGTTCTGGGCCGTCTTCGGGACGACCTTGTCGAACAGGCTGAAGACGATGCGGCCGGCCGGCGCACCATCGATGGTGATGTCGAAGAATACGTTGCTCATGGGTCCCATCCTGTCACTCCCGGTGCGGGACGCGACCCGGAGGGGCCCGCAGCGCGCCCCCCGGCGCGTCGCGAAAGCCCCCGCCGCGGACGGCGGGGGCCTGCTGCGTACCAGGTCAGGCTCCCGGGGCCGGGTCTGGCGCCCCGGGCCCGGGTCAGGCGCTCGTACGGGTGCCCGTGCCCTTCGCCGCGTCCAGGGCGTAGACGCAGCGGTCCTTGCTGCACGCGTACACCACGCCCGCCTCCGCCACCGGGGCGCCGGTGATCTCGCCGCCCGTCGCCAGCTTCCAGCGGAGCTGGCCGCCCGCCGCGTCCAGCGTGTACAGGCAGTGGTCGGCGGAGCCGAAGTGCACGCGGCCGTCCGCGACCACCGGCGGGCCGGTGATCTCGCCGCCCGCCGCGAACCGCCACTTCGGGGTGCCGGTCACCGCGTCCAGCGTGTACAGGGCGCTGCCCGCGCCTAGGTGGACGCTGCCGTTCGCGACGAGCACCGGGTCCGACGCCGGGCGCGGCTCGGTGGCGATGCGCCAGCGGTCCGTGCCGGTGGCCGCGTCCAGGGCGTAGACGGTGCCCAGGTAGTCCGCGAGGTAGACCCCGCCGCCCGTGACCGCGGGGCCGGGGGCGAAGGCGGGCGGGGCCAGGAAGACCGCCGGGGCCTCGAAGTGCCAGCGGACCCGGCCCGAGGCCCGGTCCACGGACAGCACGCGGGTGCCCGCGGCGACGTACACGTTGCCGTCGGGCGCGGGCGTGACCCGGACCGGGACGTTGCCGCAGGAGGCCGCGTCACCGACCGGGTACGACCAGGCCTCCTGCCCGGAGCGGGCGTCCAGCGCGCGCAGCCGGGCGTCCTGCCACACGTACACGGTGCCCTCGTGCAGGACGGGCGCCGCCTCCGGGGTCTCGAAGTCGGACTGGGCGCCGCTCAGCTCCCACAGCTTCTGCCCGTTGGACGCCTCCCAGCCCTGCACGCCGCCGCCGCGCGTGGCCGTGATGACCGTGCCCCGCTCGGCGCGCAGCGCGTACACCCAGGCGTCGGCGTTCAGCCGCCACCGCTCGGAGCCGTCCTTCGCGTCCAGGGCGAACAGCGACGGCCCGTCCGAGGCGTGGATGCGGCCGTCGGCGACCGCCATCGACCAGGCCACGTCCCGCGTCTTGAACTGGCGCCGGCCGCTGCCGACGTCCAGCGCGTGCACCTCGAAGGAGGTGACGTAGAGGAGGTCCCCGGCGACGGTCGGGGTGCCCCACACCTCGTTGGACATCCGGAACCGCCACGGACGCCAGCGCCCGCTGTCCGGCGACGGGCCGGGAGCCGGCACGGACGGGGTGGCCGCCGGGGTCACCGCCGACGCCGGGGTACCGGCCGGCGGGCGCACCCAGCCGGTCGCCGAGTCCGCCGCGGCGTGCCCCGCCGGGGCGGAGGCCGTCGCGCGCGGCCCGGGCCCGATCGGCACCGGCGAACCGCCCAGCCGTACGGGCATGCCGGGCATCGACGACACCGGCACCGGCGCGGGCCCCTGCACCGGCGGCGGGGTCAGCGGCGGCCGGTCCGGGCGCGGCGGCACGGCCTGCCCGGTACGCGGGTCCACGAACGGGTCGACGGTGCCGCGCGCCGGCCGGCGGTGCGTGGACGGGCCGGCGCCGGCGGGCGGCGCCGCACGGCCGACGGGGGACGGGGTGGTCCCCGTACGGTTGCCCGCGCGCCGGGCCTCGATCATCGCGACGGCCCGCTCGGGCAGCCACGCCGAGGCCGTCCCGCTGTCGTCACCGCCGTCGAACAGGTGCGGGGCCAGCTGCGCCTGGAGGTCGGCCGGGGTCGGACGCTGCGTGGCGTCCATCTGCATGCAGGAGTCGATCAGCGGCCGCAGCTCGTCCGGCAGCCCCTCCAGGTTGGGGCCCTCGCGCAGCAGCATGAACACCGTCTCGACCGGGTTCGCCCCGTGGTACGGCGGGTGCCCGGTCGCGGCGAAGACGAGCGTCGAGCCGAGCGAGAACACGTCGCTGGCGCCCTTGACGCTGCGCGAGTCCTTCGCCTGCTCCGGCGACATGTACGCCGGGGTGCCGACCGCGACGTTCGTCATGGTCAGGCGGGTGTTGGACACGCCGCTCGCGATGCCGAAGTCGATCACGCGGGGGCCGTCCTCGACGACCAGCACGTTGGACGGCTTCAGGTCGCGGTGCACCAGCCCCGCGCCGTGGATGGACTGCAGCGCCTCGGCGATGCCGGCCGCGAGCCACCGCACGGCCTGGGCGGGCATCGGCCCGCACTCGTTGACGATCTCCTCCAGCGAGGGCGCCGGCACGTACGCGGTCGCCAGCCACGGCACCGCCGCGCGCGGGTCCGCGTCGACGACGGCCGCCGTGTAGAAGCCGGACACGGCGCGCGCCGCCTCCACCTCGCGGGTGAACCGCACCCGGAACAGCTGGTCCTCGGCCAGTTCCGTGCGCACCGTCTTGATCGCGACCCGGCGTCCGGACGCCGACCGTGCGAGATAGACCAGCCCCATGCCGCCGGCGCCGAGCCGTCCCAGCACCTCGAAGGGGCCGATCCGTCTCGGGTCGTGCTGCGTCAGCTGCTCCACCACTCGCCTCCACTACCTCCCCGTACGGGCCCCTGCCGGACCCGCTTCCACCCGTACGCGGCTGCCAAGGGCACGCGCACCGGTACGACCCGATTCTGTCAGGCCCGCGCCTGGTCCGGCCCCGGCTACGGGTGTGCGTTGGGACGCGGCTCGACTGCCGCTGCGACTGCGGCTCCTACGACTGCTCCTACGACGGCTGCGACGACGGCTCCGACAGCAGCGCGAAGACCGCCCCCTGATTGTCCGCGACGACCGCGATCCGCCCGTACGGCGTGTCGAACGGATCGGCCGTGACGCGCCCCCCGAGCCGCTGCACGGTGGCGACGGCTCGGTCGCAGTCGGGGACGGCGAAGTAGACGAGGAAGTGCGCCGGCATGATCTCCGGGAAGGCGTCGGTGATCAGGCTGCGGCCGAGGACGGCCGTGTCGGGGCCGGGGGCGTTGCCGGGCGGGGACCAGACGCGGTACTCGACTCCGGTCTCGGAGTCGTCCTGGTCCTGGGGGACGTAGCCGAAGACGTTGGCGTAAAAGACGTCGACGGCGTCGCGGGCGCGCGTGTAGACCTCCGCCCAGCAGTACGTGTCCGGCTCGTCCTGCGCCTCGAACCCGTGGTGGGTGCCGGGCTGCCACAGGCCGAAGACGGCCCCGCCGGGGTCGGCGGCCATCGCGGCGGTGCCGTACGGGCCGACGGGCTGCGGGTCCATCACCATCTGGCCGCCGGCGCCGCGGATGCGGGCCGCGCAGGCGTAGGCGTCGGAGGTGTACAGGTACACGCCCCAGACGGTGGGCATGCGGCCGTCGGGCTTGGGGGCGAGGGCGGCGACGTTGCGGCCCCGGCTGTAGGCCTGGGTGTAGCCGCCGTACTCGGTGCCGGTGGGATCGGAGAAGGTCCACCCGAAGAGCTCGCCGTAGAAGCGCTTGCCCGCCTCGACGTCCGGGAGGGAGGCGTCGACCCAGCAGGGCGAGCCTTCCGCGAATGCGGCTGCGGCCATGGGGCGGTTCCTTCCGTCGTGCCGGTGGTGCGGGTGGCGCGTCGTGGTGCGACGTGGTGCGTCGCCGTGCGGGTCGTGCGGGGGATGCGTCGTGGTGCGGGTTGGGGCCGGGCGGGGCGGTTGGGTAGCTTGGGGGGCTTGTCCGGACAGCGGGCGTTTCATGCCCTTGAACCATGGTCCGCCCGATAACTTGTCCACAGCCTGTTGATAAGACTATTCGGGGGATACGGCCCGGTACGTACCGGGTCCCCCCGGCCGGCAAGGCGGCCGGAATCCGCCGCCGGGCCCCGCCCGGAGGCCCTCCCCGGCAGGTCGACGGCCGCGTAACCCCATTTGCAGGCGGCCGAATAGCGCGCCGATCGCCCCTCGGTAAGCTGACGGCATGACAGGACAAGTACGCACCGTCGACGGGCGTGTCGCCGGCCGGCGCGGCCAGGCGACGCGGCAGAAGCTGCTCGACTGCCTCAGCGAGATGCTCAGCTCCTCGCCGTACCGCGACGTCAAGGTGATCGACGTCGCGCGCAAGGCCGGTACCTCCCCCGCGACCTTCTACCAGTACTTCCCGGACGTCGAAGGCGCCGTCCTGGAGATCGCCGAGCAAATGGCCACGGAGGGCGCACAGTTGACCGCGCTCGTCGAGGGCCGGAACTGGGTCGGCAAGGCCGGCTGGGCCGCCGCCGAGGAACTCGTCGAGGGATTCCTGGAGTTCTGGCGCAGCAACGACGCGATCCTGCGGGTCGTCGACCTCGGCGCCGCCGAGGGCGACAAGCGCTTCTACAAGATCCGCATGAAGATCCTGAACTCCGTCACCAACTCCCTCACGGAGTCGATGAAGGAGCTCCAGGCCAAGGGCAAGGTCGACAAGGACCTCAGCCCGGCCGCGATGGCGGGCTCACTCGTCGCCATGCTGGCGGCGGTCGCCTCGCACCAGAAGGGCTTCCAGACCTGGGGCGTCAAGCAGGCCGAGCTCAAGCCGAACCTGGCCCTGCTCGTGCACCTGGGCATCACCGGCAAGAAGCCGACCAGGTGACGGCGGACCCCCTGGAGGGTCCGCGTCCCACCGCACCCGCGATCAGCGCCGGCGTCAGCGCCGCTCCAGGCGGAACAGCCTGATCTCGCGCTCGATGCGCGCCTGGTACGTCGCGTACGGCGGCCAGAACCTCAGCACGGCCCGCCACGCCGCCGCCCGCTCGGCCCCCTCCAGCAGCCGGGCACGTACCGCGATGTCCTGCCCCTGCCAGCTCACGTCCGCGTCCGGGTGCTTGAGCAGGTTCCCGGTCCAGGCCGGGTGGCCGGGGCGGCCGAAGTTGGAGCCGATCAGCAGCCAGCTCACGCCTCCGTCCTCCGGCATGCACGCGAGCGGCGTCGTGCGCGGCTCACCCGTCTTCGCACCCCTGGCGGTGAGGATCACGCCCGGCAGCATCTGGGCGCTGAGCAGCACCTTTCCGCGGGTCAGGCGGTGCACGGCCTTGTCCATGGCGGGGATGAAGTGCGGGGCGACCTTGGCGAAGAGGAGGGTCGAGGAGACCTTCTGCATGAGCCTGACGCCGAGGGCGGTGGACGCGCCGGGGCCTTTGGAAGCGGTGGGAGCCATCAGACGGCCGCCCTCTCTGGGGTCGCGGACGGGTCGAAGAGTCCTGCGCGGTGCGCGGCGTGCGCGCGCAGGCGGTGGACGGGGCCGAAGAGCAGCTCGTCGGCGGCCGCCCGCTTGAAGTACAGGTGGGCGTCGTGCTCCCACGTGAAGCCGATGCCGCCGTGCAGCTGGATCGCCTCGCCGGCGGTGGTGCGCAGCGCCTCCAGCGCCTGGGCGAGGGCGAGGGCGCCCTGGTCCGGGTCCCAGGCGGCGTAGTAGGCGGCCGAGCGGGCCGCCTGGACCTGTACGTAGAGGTCGGCGAGGCGGTGCTTGACCGCCTGGAAGGAGCCGACGGCCCGGCCGAACTGCTCGCGCTGGCGCACGTACTCCACGGTCCGGGCCAGCGCCCGGTCGGCCGCGCCGACGGCCTCGGCGGCCAGGACGGCGGCCGCGCCGCGGCCGGTGGCGGCGAGGGCGGGAAGCGGGTCGTCGCCCCCTTCCGCCCCCAGCAACTCGGCTTCTACATCCCGTAGTTGAATCCGGCCCTGCGGGCGGGTCTCGTCAAGGGTGGCCTGCCGGTCCCGTACGAGGCCGGGCGCGCCCTCCCGTACGAGGAACAGCAGGGTGCGGCTGCGGGCGAAGCCGCCGGTGTGCGCCGCGACGAGGAGCAGGCCCGCGCTGTGCCCGTCGAGCACCTGCGACACCTCCCCGTACAGCCGCCACCCGTCGTCGGCGCGGCGGGCCTGGACCCCGCCGGCCCGGCCGCCGCCCGCCCAGTCGCCGGGAGCGTTGTCGCCGGTCAGGGCGAGCGCGGCGGCCAGGGCGGGGCCGGGCACGGCGAGGGCCGCGGTCAGCCCCCCGGCGGCGAGCGGCGGGAGCAGGGCGGCGCGCTGCCCGGCGGTGCCGAAGGCCGTGATCAGCGGGGCGGCGAGGACGGCGGTGGCGAGGAGGGGGGAGGGCAGCAGCGCGCGCCCCGTCTCCTCGCAGGCCAGCGCGAGGTCCCCGGGGGCGCAGCCGACGCCCCCGTACTCCTCGGCGACGGCGACGCCCGGCAGGCCGAGCTGCCGGGAGAGCTGCTGCCACAGCTCGCGGTCGTGTCCCGCGGCGGTCCGGACGGCGGCTTTGACCTCGTCCGGCCCGCAGCGCTTGGCCAGGATCTCGCGCAGGGTACGGCGCATCTCGTCCTGCTCCGCGGTGAAGGCGGCATCCATCGTCGGGCTCCTCCCCGTATCTGACGGGGCGTCATGTTAGGGCGGGGAGGGTGAGATGCACAGGGGGCGGAGACCGCCCTTTGCCTGAGGCGGGGCGGGGGCGGGGCAGGGACGCGGAGGGCCGCGGTCTAGCATCTGACGACACGTCAGATGTACGGTCCCTCCATGCCTGGACCCATGCCTGGACCCGTGCCCGGCCCCCTTTCCGCGCCCGTCTCCCCCGCCGCACCCCGCCGCCGGGTCGCGGTGGTCGGCGTCGCCCTCTCGGACTGCGGCCGGGTCGACGGCCCGACCCCCTACGCCCTGCACGCACAGGCCGCCCGCCGCGCGCTGGCCGACTCCGGCCTCGACCGCTCCGTCATCGACGGCTTCGCCTCGGCCGGGCTCGGCGTACTCGCCCCGGTGGAGGTGGCCGAGTACCTCGGGCTGCGGCCCAGCTGGGTCGACTCCACCTCCGTCGGCGGCTCCACGTGGGAGGTCATGGCGGCCCACGCCGCCGACGCCATCGCCGCCGGCCACGCCAACGCCGTCCTGCTGGTCTACGGCTCCACGGCCCGCGCCGACATCAAGGCCCGGCGGCGCACGTCGAACCTGTCGTTCGGGGCCCGGGGACCGCTGCAGTTCGAAGTCCCTTACGGACACACGCTGGTCGCGAAGTACGCGATGGCCGCGCGACGGCACATGCACGAGTACGGCACGACGCTGGAGCAGCTCGCCTCGGTGGCCGTCCAGGCCCGGGCGAACGCCGCGACGAACCCGGACGCCATGTTCCGGGAGCCCATCACGGTGGAGGACGTCCTGTCCTCGGACCCCATCGCCGACCCGTTCACCAAGCTCCACTGCTGCATCCGCTCGGACGGCGGCTGCGCGGTGCTGCTGGCCGCCGAGGACTACGTACCGGACACGGCGAAGGCCCCCGTGTGGGTCCTGGGCACGGGGACGTCGGTGTCCCACACGACGATGTCGGAGTGGGAGGACTTCACCGTCTCCCCCGCCGCCGCCTCGGGCCGCCAGGCCTTCGCCCGCGCCGGCCTCACCCCCGCGGACGTGGACCTCGCGGAGATCTACGACGCCTTCACGTACATGACCCTGGTAACGCTGGAGGACCTCGGCTTCTGCGCCAAGGGCGAAGGCGGCGCCTTCGTCGAGAAGGGCCGCCTGCTGCGGCAGGGCGAACTCCCGGTCAACACCGACGGCGGCGGCCTCTCCGCCTGCCACCCGGGCATGCGCGGCCTCTTCCTCCTGGTCGAAGCCGTCCGCCAGCTCCGCGGCGAAGCGGGCCCGGGCCAGGTCACCAAGCCGGACGGCCACCTCCCACAGGTGGCCCTGGCCTCGGGCACGGGCGGCTGGTTCTGCTCCTCGGGCACGGTCCTGCTGGGGCGGGGGTAGGGGCGGGGAGCGCTGGGGCGCGCCGGATCGCCATGCGCTCCTCATGCCCGGCGGCCGACGGCCGCCCGGGCCTCCCTCAGCCGTCGATGTCGAGCGCGGTGCCGTACAGCCGGTTCACCTTCAGGCGGATGACCACCCGGTTCTCGGCCACCAGCTGCTCCAGGAAGCCGCTCTCGTCCTCGGGTCGCGCAGCCTCCGGGATCATCCCGAGCAGCTCCCGCCCGACCTCGTCCCCGGGGACCGTCGTCTTCTCGGAGACCTCCGCCTGGCCTTCGGCCACGGCGAACGACCACACGTTGCCGCCCTGCACGTGCAGCGCCGCGCTGGGATCGCGGCGCAGGTGCCCGACCTTGACCCGGTCGGCCGTCGTCGAGAACCGCACGATGCGGGCCTCGGGGTCCCAGCTGTACAGCATGGTGGTCAGGTGGGGGTGACCGCTCTGCTTGATGCTGGCGAGGGTGCCGAACTGCTGCCGGCCGAGCAGGCCGGAGAGCTCTTCGTCGGAGAGTGCGCGGGGCGCCGCTGGTTTGCTCATGCCGTGATCAACTGCCGTGCCCGTGAAGAGATTCCCGGCAGAGCACGTGGGCACATCAGGTCATCGGCTCCGGTGCCAACCGGTGAAGGGACGCCCATTCCCGGACCTGCGCGAGGTGGGGCGCCTGGAGGCCGACGTAGGGATTCGGCTGTACGAGGAGGGTGGGGCGGCCCCGGGCGGTCCGGGTGGCGGCCCAGGCGTGGTCGAGGGCGGTGAAGTCGTCGTCGATCCAGGCGACCGGTGACTCGCCGAGCCACGGTTCGACGTGGTCTCGCTTCCAGAGGTAGCCGTTGGGGTGGCTGGTGGTGATCCGGGGGCGCGGGAGGTCGAGGTACGGGAAGTCCGGCAGGCCGAGGAGAGGTCCGATGGTGGCGGTGGCGTCCCTGCGCCAGCTGGTGCACCACACGGGGGTGACGAGACCGGCGGCCAGGAAGCCCGTGAGCAGGGGGCCGTGCGTGGGGTCGAGCCAGATGGGGACCGGGTCCTCGGGGTTGCGGCCCGTGGGCAGGACGGTGTGGCGGGTGTGGGTGAGTGGGGTGCTGCCGTCGGGCCTCGGGAAGGGGATGAGGACGCCGTCGATGTCCAGGAGGAGATGGGGCAGGGGCATCGGTGCCTCCGGTGGTCAGCGTTTGCGGGCGGTGATCAGGAGGGTGGTGGGCCAGGGGTCGAGGCGGGGGTGGTGCAGGGTGAGGGCGGAGGTGGCCCGGAGGCCCGTCCAGGAGAGGTGGGTGGCCCAGCGCTGGGCGTCGAACTCCCAGCGGGTGATGGGCAGCCGGGTGCGGTCGGGCATGGTGACGTAGTCCTCGCGGGGGCTGTCGTCCGTCGAAGGATGTCTTCCGGCCCGTGCCGGGTGGGGTACGGAGAAGGCCAGTACGCCTCCGGGCCGCAGGCGGCGTGAGATCGCCGACAGGAGGAGTTCCGGGGCGACCAGGCCGATGGCACCGAAGACGGAGTAGACCGCGTCGAAGGTCCGGCCGGTGGCCTGGAGGTGGTGCAGGGCGTGGCCTGCGGCGAAGGTGGTGCCGGTGATGTGGCCGTAGTGGGAGCGGGCCCGGCGGACCTGGAGGCCCACCAGGTCGACTCCGGTTACGCGGGCCTGGTGGTGCTGGGCGAGGTGGGCCGCGTTGTGGCCGGGGCCGCAGCCGAGTTCCAGGAGGTGTTTGCCGCGCAGGTCGCGGCCGAGGATCTCCGCGCCGGGGCCAAGGCCGTGGTGGGTGCTCCACTGCATGCGTGTGGGAGGAGTGAGGGCGTGGGCCGGGCCGGTGCTGGCCAGGCGTTGGGCTGCGTGGGCGTACCAGGGGGAAACCTGGGCCGGCACCTAGACCTCCAGGAGTTGGACCACGTCGTTCAGGTGGCGGCGGACGACGGGGATGTACGCGAAGTCCCTGGTCGGGTCGTTGATCCAGCGGATCGCCTGGTCCATGAACCATTCGACGGCCCACATGCGGTGCCAGCCCAGCGCCCATGCCTCGGCGGTCAGGCCGCCACGGGCGGCGAGGGCGTCCTCGTGACCGCCGGCGGTCACGTACTGCTCCAGGAAGACCCGCAGCCGGACAGGGCTGGGCGTCTCGACCGTGCCGTGGTACGAGGCCAGGTCGAGCAGGCCGGGGCCGGTGAAGGCACGGGCGAAGTCGAGGAGGTGTCGGCCGCTTTCCCCGATGTGGACGCTGGTGGGGTGGAACTCGGAGTGCACCCAGCCGAACGGGTCGAGCGTCGCCCCCTGGGCGCGGGCTCCGGCTGCTGCGGAGATCTTGCGCAGGGCGGTCTCGATGTCCTCACAGTCCGTCCACCGAGAGGATTTGTGGAGGCGCTGGAGGTGGTCGAGGGCCCGTGCGGGGAGGGCGGCCAGGCCGTTGCCGTCGAGGAAGGGCAGGCCGGTGGCCGGGCGGGCCCGGTGGAGCAGGACGGCGGCGGCAACGCCGTCGAGGTCGTCGGCGTCCCGGAGCGGGGTGCCGAGGTCGTCCATGAGCATCCCGAGCCAGTCGGCCCGCATGGTGGTGGCGTGGAGCTCGGGTACCGGCAGCCCGCGCTGGTGGGCGATCCGCAGGGCCTGGGCCTCACGGTCGAAGGGCTCCTTGGCGTACTTGAACACGGCCGTGGCGCCGTCGGGGAAGGTGACGCGTTCGACTCCGGACATGCCCCAGACGCGGATCTCCGTGCGTTCGGGGAGGGGCTGGCGGACGAGGACGCAGAGGTCGTCCAGGAGGGCGGTGGTGAGGCTCTGTTCCATGTGTGTCTCCAGGGGACTGGTGGGCTCCGGGGCGGGCGAGCGCCCCGGAGCCCGTACGCGGGTGGGCTACTCGGCGGCGTTCACGCGGTGGGCGTAGACCTGCTCGATCCAGCCCGCCTTGAACGCGGCGAGGTCGGCACGGAAGTTGGCCATCGAGGCACCGTAGGGAGCGACGACACCGCCGGTCTGGTCCGGCACGGACTGGCAGCCGTGCACGAGCCTCCCGCCGAGGGCGGCGTGGGCCTTGATGGACTCGATGCGGCGGTGCTCGTTGAACCAGCCGCCGTGGTAGACCTCGTCGAGCGTCCCGCCCATCTCGTCGTCCAGGTCGAAGACGACGGAGGTGGCGGCCGGGAAGAACCAGCAGGGGCCGACGTTGGAGATGTGCCCGTCCAGTTCGACCTTGTTGAGCGCCATGAGGGTGGCGGCCTCGCGGAGCATCCTCAGGTGGTCGGCGGTGACCTGCGGGAGCCCGAGGCCGGCGAGGTGCTCGTCGCGGAAGAGGTACGCGTACACCTCGTACGCGGTGGCCAGGACGCGGGCGGCATCGGAGGTGGAGTCGCCGTGGTTCTTGATGAAATCGAGCGCCAGCTGCTCGACGGCACTCTCGGTCGTCTCGTCCACGTCCAGGAGCCGGGACCTGACCAGGTCCCAGTCGGCGACGAGCCAGGTGCTGGACTCGAAGCGGAAGAAGTACTCGGCCGGGTCGATGGTGAGGTGCCTGTCCTCGACCTGGATGCCGGGGAGACGGCTCCAGCGAGGGTCGAAGGCGGTGGGGAGCTCGACCGTGATGGTCGCAGTGTGAGTGGTGGTCACCGGTTCTCCTTCTCTGACGGGCCGGACCAAGGCATGGGAATGCCCGAGCCCGGCAGAACGTGCGGAAGTTGGGGGCGCCCGGCCCGAGCGGGCGGGGCAGCTGTCTATAAGTGAACCGTCGACTACGCAGAGTGGGTACCGTGTGAGCGGCACCAAGCGGTATACGCGGTTTACAGCTCCGGGACGGAGGGACGTGCCAGTGCCGACCGACCAGGGTTCCCGCCTGCGCGAGACGATCCACGCGGCTGGATGCACGTACGAAGCCCTCGCCAAGGACGTCCGCCGCATCGCCGCCGAGAACGGCGAGACACTCCAGACCAACAAGTCCGCGATCTCCCACTGGGCCACCGGCACCCGCGCGCCCTCAGGCCAGGCCGGCCAGTACCTGGCCGAAGCGCTCTCCCGCCGCCTGGGCCGCGTCGTCACCCCGACAGAGATCGGACTGCAGGACGGAGGCATGGAGGCCACCTCGATCGGCGATCCCGTCGTAGCGATCACCGACCTCGGTCGTGCGGATGTGGAACGCCGCCGATTCCTGGCCATCGCCGCCTTCACCACGGCAGGCGTGGCGATGCCCCTCCTCCACGATCACGAAGCCACCTCCCGAATGCTCCGCGCCCGCACCGGCCTGTCGGTGGTCGGTGCCGATGACATCGACGTCGTACGCCAGATCACCGCGGCCTTCAGCGCCGCTGACGAACGCCTCGGTGGCGGTCACGGCCTCACCACGGTCACCGCATACCTCGCCGACACCGCGGCCCCAATGCTCCGCGGCCGCTTCCCTTCGGAACTGTTACGTCAGGCTGCCTTCGGCGCGGTCGCCGAGCTCGCCTACCTCGCCGGCTGGAAACACCACGACCTGGGCCATGAAGGCGCGGCCCAGCGGTACTACCAAGTCGGCTACCAGCTCGCGTGCGAAGCCGACCCCCATGGCCACGCCGCGTGGATGATGCGTGCACTCGCCCACCAGGCACTCAGTCTCAAGCAGCCCCACCACTGCGTCGACCTCGTCGAAGGTGCCCTGCGGCGCGGCCTCGGCCACGTCGACGGTCAGACCGAGGCCCTCCTCCACATCACCCACGCCCGCGCCTACGCAGCCACCGCCGAGAGGTCGTCGGCCGCCCGTGCCCTCCTCGCCGCCGAGAGTGCCCTCCTCCGGGACGACGGCCCCCAGCCCGGCTACTCGCGCGTCAGCGGCCCGGCCGCCGGCACCGTGGCCAGCCACACCGCCCGCACCCTCACGGATCTCGCCGACCACCTGGGCACCGAACAGCAACACCGGGACGCACTCACCCGCTGGGACCCGGAGAAGTACAAGCGGGTCCATGCCCTCACCCACGCAGACCTCGGCGACAGCCTCGCCGCCCAGGCTCGTGCCGACGAAGCGGTCGCCGCTTGGACCCAGGCCCTCGTCCTCATGGAAGGCATGACCTCGGATCGCACACGCAAGGCGATCACCTCGATCCGCTCCACCCTCGCCGTCTACCAACGGCGTCGCGTCCCGGGCGCCACCGATCTCGCTCGCCGGGCACGCGAGGCCCTCGCCTAACATGCCCAACAACCCGTCCGACGAAGGGAATCCCGTGTCCCAGCAGACTGACGAACGTTCCAAGGCCCTCAAGCCCGCGCTCGAATCGATGACCCTGCTGGTGGCGGCAGTCATCGTCCACGACAAGGCCGCCGATCGCGTCGTCCTCCTCCAGCGCAGCGAGAACGCCAAGTTCGCCCAGGGAATGTGGGACCTTCCCGTCGGCAAGAGCGAGCCGGGCGAGCCCATCACCGAAACGGCCGTCCGCGAGCTGTACGAGGAGACCGGCCTCACGGTGAAGCCCGAGGCCCTCAAGGTGGCCCACGTCATCCACGGAGCGTGGGGCGTGGAAGCCCCCAACGGCTTCCTCACGGTCGTCTTCGCCGCCCACGAATGGAGCGGTGAGCCCGAGAACCGTGAGCCGCGCAAGCACTCCCAGGTCCGGTGGGTGGATACCGACGCCATTCCCGATGCCTTCGTCTCCACCACGGCCGGCGCCCTGCGCCACTACCTCGACGACGGCGCAGCCGTATCACTGGACGGTTGGCCTCAGTCCTGACCTGGACGGCTCGCGGACCATGAAGACGTCTGTCGGGTCCTCGGTGTCGGGTGTGAATCCGTGGCGCTCGTACAGGCGTCGGGCCGGGCTGCCCTGGAGGACGTTCAGGCGGACCCGGGTGTTGTCGCGGTCGCACCGCTCCAGCAGCTCGGCCAGTACGGCCGCGCCGATGCCCCTGCCCTGGAGGGGCGGGGTCAGGTAGAAGTGCTCCAGCCAGCGGGCGTCCTCGGCCGGGCGTAGTGATACGCAGCCCGCGAACGCGCCGGCCACCTCGATCACCCAGGTGTGCTCCGGGGCGAAGCCGTCCCGCAGCCGCTGCCGGACCCGGTGCCCGTCGTAGCGGCCGAGCCGCTCCAGGTCCGTCCGCAGGACCACGGACCGCAGCTCGGCCACCGCCTCGACGTCCGCCGGCGAGGCGGGGCGGATCTCCCAGTCGCCCATGTCCGGTCAGGCCTTCGGGTTCCAGTCCTCGGCGAGGAGGCCGAGGATGACCTCGTCCAGGAACTCGCCCAGCACCCAGGCCGAGGAGCGCAGTACGCCTTCGCGGACGAAGCCGTTGGTCTCGGCCGCGCGCAGCATCGCCGTGTTGTCGGCCAGCGTCTCGATCTGCATGCGG
Source organism: Streptomyces sp. NPDC004126 (assembly GCF_050275515.1). NCBI lineage: Bacteria > Bacillati > Actinomycetota > Actinomycetes > Kitasatosporales > Streptomycetaceae > Streptomyces > Streptomyces sp. NPDC004126. The sequence continues at coordinate 47,452 of NZ_JBNNPF010000038.1, forward strand.
TGGAAGCCGCGCACGACGAAGCCGTAGTGGCAGAGGGTCGCGACGACGTCCTTGCCGTAGCCCTTGCCGCGTGCGGCGGGCAGCAGGCCGAGGCCGATGTGGGCGGACCGGCTGTGGGTGTCGATGCCCCAGACCGTCGCGGTGCCGACGAGCGTGTTGCCCTCCAGCTCCACCACGGAGAACTGGACGCTGGTCTCCTTCGTGTCGTCCACGACGAGCCGGGGGTCCTTCGAGCCGGGCGTGATCGGCTTCCACGGCCCGGCTTCGGAGCGCGAGCCGTTGACGACGTCGTCGTACAGCTCGGTCCGCAGGATCGGGATGTCGTCCTCGTGCCGGGCCCTGAGCCCGACCTTGCCGCCACTAAGCATGTGAGCTTCCTATCGGCCCGGGCTGACCGGCGGCAAACGAATAAGCGATGCTGGACGCATGCAGTGGAAGATCCATGGAGAGCGTCCGATCTACGAGAACCAGTGGCTCGACCTCTGGTTCGCGGACGTGGAAACCCCTGACGGAAACCGCTTCGAGCACCATGTGGTCAAGTTGAAGAACCTGGCCGTGGCCGTCGTCGTCAACGACCGGCGTGAGGTCCTGATGATGTGGCGCCACCGCTTCATCACCGACACCTGGGCCTGGGAGCTGCCGATGGGGCTGGTGGAGGCGGACGAGACGCCGGCCGAGGCCGCCGCCCGCGAGGTCCTGGAGGAGACGGGCTGGCGTCCGGGGCCGGTCGAGCCGCTCGTCTACGCCGAGCCGGCGGCCGGGATCACGGATTCCCAGCACCACCTGTTCCGCGCGGACGGCGCCACGTACGTGGGACCGCCGACCGAGAAGAACGAGTCCGACCGCATCGAGTGGATCCCCCTGACGGAGATCCGGGGCATGATCGACCGCCGTGAGATCGTCAGCAGCGGCTGCCTGGTCCCCCTCCTCTACGTCCTCATGGACGAGGGCGTCCGCTGACCCGCCCCCTGCATAATCCTCAGCCGTGACTCCTCCCCCACGTAAACGTGGGGGCTTCTCGCTATGCCAGTCCGGCTTCGCGACGGACCAGCCCGGCCCGTAGAACGTTCAGAGCGCCCACCGTATCCGCGTGCGCCCGGTGGTCGCAGGCGGTGCAGTGGAACTTCTCCTGGGTGGGCCGGTTCTCCTTGGCGGTGTGCCCGCATTCGGGGCACCGCCGGGAGGTGTTGCGGGGGGCCACGGCGATCACTTCCCGGCCGGCGCTTTCAGCCTTGGCGTGCAGGATCGCGAGGAACACCCCCCATCCGGCATCGTTGATCGACTTGTTCAGCCCGGCCTTCGCGCTCGCCCCGTTGGGCAGGAACGCACACGGCTTGTCAGGGTCGGGCTTGCGTGCGGGGGTGCGCACCATGTTGCGGATCTTGAGGTCTTCGTGCGCGATCAGGTCGTGCTCGCGGACCAGGCCGAGCGCGGTCTTGTGCGCGTGGTCCAGGCGCTGGCGGCGGACCTTGCCGTGCAGCTTGGCGACCTTCTCCACGGCCCGGCGGTGGTTCGCAGTGCGCTTGTCGCGCCGGACGCGGGGAAACCGCGACAGCGCTTGCTGTGCGGCTTCGAGTTTCGCGGCGGCCCGCCGGCCGTGGCGCGGGTTGTCGACGTGCCCGCCGTTGGAGGTCGTGAGGAACGAGGCTATGCCCATGTCGATGCCGACCACGGAGCCGGTGGCGGGAAGCGTCTCGGGCAGCGCCTGCTCGGCCGTCAGCACGACGAACCACTTCCGGCCCTCGCGCTTGACGCTGACCGTCTTGACCTTGCCGACCACGGGCCGGTGCTGGTGGACCTTGACGTGCCCCACGCCCTGGAAAACGACCAGCGCCCGTGCCGCTCCGGGTCGAACGCCCGAATCTCCTTCAGCTGCGCCGACTGCTGCCCATACTTGATGCTCGTCTTCGACACGTGCCGGTAGGCATCCCGGCGTTCCTGCAACGCCCCGTTGTAGAGCGAGCGGTGATCACGCAGCATCTCACCCAACGCGACCTGCTGGCCCACGGTGGGCCGCATGAGGAACTTGTACGCACGGATCAACGCGGCCCACCTCCCTCAGTTCTCCCGGGTCACAGCTGATGTGATCACGCTACTGGCCGACACTGACAACGCAGCGAACTCCGGCGCTCCGCGCCTCCGGGCCAAGGATCGCTTCCACCCCCTGGCTGAAGCCAGGGGTACCCAACGAAGATCAAGGGATGGGAAAGACTTACGAACGCATCGACGGCCGCCTGCGCGCCTTCATAGAGCAGCAGCCCGTCTTCTTCACCGCCACCGCCCCCCTCTCCGGTGACGGCACGGTCAACCTCTCGCCCAAGGGGCTCAAGGGCTCCTTCGCCGTGCTCGACGAACAGCGCATCGCCTACCTCGACTTCGCCGGCAGCACCGCCGAGACCGTCGCGCACCTGAGGGAGAACGGCCGGATCACGGTGATGTGGTGCGCCTTCGAGGGGCCGCCCAACATCGTCCGGGTGCACGGGCGCGGGGAGCCCGTCTTCCGGGACGACGCGCGGTTCAAGGAGCTGCTCGCGCACTTCCCCGACATCGACCCGGCCCAGCACGGCCTGCGCGCGATCATCGTCGTGACGGCCGAGCTGGTGCGGGACTCGTGCGGGTACGGGGTGCCGTTCATGTCGTACGACGAGGACCGCGACCTGCACGGTCGCCGGTTCGCGCGCGAGGACGACGCCTCGCTGAGCGAGTACTTCGCGAAGAAGGAGCACATCGCGCAGAGCATCGACGGCCTTCCCGGGCTTCCGCTCCCGCTCCCGCCCGCCGACTTCTGACCGGCCGCCCCCACGCGCCCCAGCCGTGCCGTGCGCCCCCCTCCGGGGCGCTCGCGCCGCCCGGGTTCGCGCTCGGCGCGCCCCCGCGCGCGACCAGCGCGCCTGTTGCGCGCCGGGTGCAAGGGTGTCTTGTTATGGCTCCCGCGGTCGCCCCGCGTGCATCATTGACGCGGGTAGTTCTTCATCTAAGTTTTCATCTGCGACCGAAATCCTTCTGCTTCAACCCACATTCTGGCTGCGGAGGTTCGCGATGGCGGTACGGACACGCGTCCACCTCGTGCTGGTGCACGGCCTGTTCTCCTCCGCCAAGGTGTGGACGGCCTTCCACACCCTCCTCACCACCGATCCCGAGCTGGCCGACTGGGTCAGCGTCCACCTCTTCGAGTACGACTCCCCGCTCGTGCGTCTGCGCCCCGACCGGCGGGTCGCGGAGACCGACGACGTCGCCGACCAGCTCGGCACCTTCCTGGAGACCGAGCTCGCCGAGGCCGAGCGGATCGTGCTCGTCACCCACAGCCAGGGCGGGCTGGTCGTACAGCGGTTCCTCGCGCGGAAGTTGTGGGTCGGCGAGGGGCGGGAGCTGTCGCGGATCAAGCACTTCACGATGTTCGCCTGCCCCAACACCGGGTCCGGGTTCTTCCTCACCGTCCGCAGCTGGCTCAAGATCTGGAACAACCCCCAGGAGAAGCAGCTGCGCCCCTTCGACCGGGCCGTGACCGAAGCGCAGCGGACCGTCCTCAGTGCCGTCGTGCACGGGCGGGCGTACGGGGACCAGGAGTGCCCGATACCGGTGCGCGCGTACGGGGGTTCCGCCGACGAGATCGTGCCGCCCGTCGTCGCGCGCGGGGTGTTCCCCAAGGGCGGGGTGGTGACCGCCGACCACTTCTCCATCGTGCAGCCGGCCGACCGCTCCGCCGCCCCCTACCGGGCGGTGCGCACCGCGCTGCGGGAGGCGGCGCACGCGCCGGCGGAGGAGCCGGGGGACGGGGGCGGGCTGCGCGCTCCGCGGTCCCCCGCCGAGGCGGCCGGGCGGCCCTCGCTGCCGCCGCCCGCCGCCGGGGAGCTGGACCTGGCGCCGTTCCCGCCGCCGCCGTACGGGACGCTGGAGGAGGGGAAGCTGAAGGGTCAGGAGCGGCTGGGCCTGGTCGCCTCGCTGCTGTCGGAGCAGGCCCGCCAGCAGGTGCACGTACTGTCCGGGCTGGGCGGGTCGGGCAAGAGCCGGCTGGCGCTGGAGGTCGCCGACCGGGCGCAGCGGGCCGGGCGGCGGGTGTGGTGGGTGTCGATGCCGGAGCTGAGCCTGCGGATGCGGATGATCGCCCGGGACCTGGGGGCCCCGTCGATCACGGTGGAGCGGGCGTGGCTGCTGGGTACGGCCATGGATCTGGTGTGGACGCTGCTGAACGCGTGCCCGGACCCGTGGGTGCTGGTCTTCGACAACGCCGACGACCCGGAGCGGCTCGGCCCCCGCGACGGCCAGGTCGCGGACGGCACCGGCTGGCTGCGCCGCCCGCAGAGCCCGAACGGGACGGTGCTGGTCACCAGCCGGGTGCGCCGCCAGCAGACGTGGGGCGAGAGCAGCGCCGTGCACCACGTGGTGCCGCTCGGGGAGGACGACGGGGCGTCGATGCTGCTGGAGCGGACGGGCGGCCTGGGCGGTACGAACGAGCAGGCGCGCCGGCTGTCGCAGCAGCTGGGCGGGCTGCCGCTGGCCCTGCGGCACGCCGCGGACGTGGTCAAGGCGGTCAGCGAGAGCCAGATCTCCCTGGACAGTGACATCCGGGACTTCGAGACCTTCGGCCGGACGGTCGCGGCGCGGGTGGACGCCGCGCCGGGGCAGGCGGGCCCGGACCTGAGCGAGCTGCTGGGCCGGGAGATCGTGGAGAAGGTCTGCGGGATCGCGATGGACCTGCTGAGCAGCCAGGAGCGGGCGCAGGCGGCGAGCCTGCTGAAGGTGTTCGCCTGCCTGAGCATCGCGCCGGTCCCCTACCGGTGCCTGCTCGGTGATCCGCCGCTGTCGCAGTCCCCGCTGTTCCCGGGGATCACGCCGGCGCGCACGCACGCGGCGCTCGCGGGCCTGGAGGAGTTCGGGCTGGTGGACTTCTACGAGCGCGAGGGCGTCGCCGAGCGGGACCTGGCGCACGTGCTGACCCTGCACCCGGTGGTGCACGGGGTGCTGCGCGAGGACCGGGAGGTGCGGGACCGGCCCGCGGACTACTACGGGCTGGCGGTGCGGATGGTGATCCGGGCGACCCGGCACCGCAACCCCGACCACCCGGCGAACTGGCCGCTGTGGGCGGCGCTGGCCCCGCACGCGCTGGAGGTGTCCCGGGCGTGCCTGCTGGGGGACCTGAAGCTGTCGGACCGTACGGTGCGGACGGAGGCGCTGGAGCTGGCGCGGCTGACCGCCCGCTACCTGATAGCGACGGGTCTGCTGGGGCCGGCGTACGACCTGGTGCTGCCGATGGTGGAGCGCTGCGCCTCGTTCGGCTTCGACGTCGACGACCGGGAGATCCTGGGGCTGCGGCACGAGCAGGGCCGCATCCACCTGGACCGGGAGCAGCTGTCGCAGGCGGAGGAGGTGCTGTCGCGGGTGGTGCTGGCGCGGACCCGGATCCTGGGGGAGAACCACGCGGACACGCTGGCCAGCCGGCACAAGCTGGCGCGCGCGATCAACGAGCAGGAGGGTCGGGAGGCGGAGGCCGAGGAGATGCTGCGCTCGATCGTGGAGGCGGAGAACGAGGTGCGCGGCCGGGAGCACTACGACACGCTGGTGGTGCGCCACACGCTGGCCCGGACGATGCGTGCGCTGGGGCGGCACGCGGAGGCCGAGGCGGAGGCCTGGCAGATCCTGGACATCAGCCGGCGCAACCACTGGCCGCCGTCGACGCCGGAGATCCTGCGGGTGCGGGAGACGCTGACGCACGCGCTGCTGGACCAGGGGCGGGCGACGGAGGCGGAGCAGGTGATCCGGGAGGCGCTGCGGGACGCGGCGCAGCCGCCGGACTCCAACATGGTGATGCGGTTCCGCTACACGTTCGTGCTGGTGCTGCTGGGGATCGTGGGGCGTACCCCCGAAGCGGTGAACGAGCTGAAGGCGCTGGTGCGCGACCTCACCCGGGTGGTGGCTCCGGAGCATCCGCTGTTGGTGCAGGCCAGGGCGCTCCTGCAGAAACTTCTGCGGGAGATGCCGGGCTGAAATCCCCTTATCTTCATACCAGTTGGGCTGAACCCCAACGGCTGGTGCGGGCTTGCGCGTAGCCTGACGTTGCCTCACCCTGTGTGACGCGTCCCACACCGAAATGCGCGGAGGTCCGCCGATGACTGCTGTCCCCACCGATACGAACGACGACCAGTCCCTCAGATGGGGTGCTCCGGGAAGTGACCTGGAGCAGATGCAGGCGGAGGTCGGCCGGCGGATCGCGATGGAAGCGCTGGAGGCCGGACGGCAGGCACTGGAGCTCGACGCGAAGACCGCGTTCCGCGCGACCAGCGGGACGCATCCCGGATAGGCGCCACGCCATTGGTTTCTGTTGTCTTTCCGACGCCGGGGGGCGATCGAATGACGTCAGGGCAATCCTCAGGGCAAACCACTCAGAGTGCGTTACCGGTACCACCGCACGATCCCTTCTTCCGCGCCGTGACCGCGCCGGCGTTCACCCACGAGCTGCTCGCCGGGCTGGCCGCCGGGCGGTACGCGGCGGTCCGGGTCCCCTCCTTCCTGCCGCGCGAGCGGTGTGACGAGGTGCTCGGTGCGCTGCGGCAGCAGGTGTTCGACTCGTACGGGAAGGCCCGCGTCGATCCGCCGGTGATGCGGTTCGGGGTGGGCGTCAGCGACCACATGGCGGACGGCGGGGTCGCCGACACGTACTGGAAGGCGCTGCAGGGGCACCACGAGTCCTGGCAGGGCCTCGGCCTGTCGTTCGATCCGTTCCGCACCTGCCGGGAGGCGCTGGCCGTGGCCTGGCCGGGCGGGGTGGCGGTGGGCCGCAGGGGCGGCGTGGAGATGGGCGACGGGGTGGCCCGGGAGCCGAACCAGGGGTTCCAGGTCCATTTCGACGACGCGCTGCGCGAGTACCACGGGGACCTGCTCGACGAGCCGCTGATCGGGCAGTTCGCGTTCAACCTGTACCTGAGCGTGCCGCCCGAGGGTGGTGAGACGGTGCTGTGGAGGCACCGCTGGCAGCCCGAGGACGAGGCGCACCGGCTGTCGGCCCGGTACGGGTTCGACGAGGCGGTGGTGGCGGGTGCCGAGTCGATCGAGCTGGCTCCGGAGGTCGGCGAGGCGCTGCTGATCGATCCGCGGTACTTCCACGCGGTCCGGCCCAGTCGCGGGGACCGCAGGATCGCGCTGGGGTTCGCGGTGGGGGTCGCCGCGTCCGGGCAGCTGCTCACCTGGGCGTGACGGTCGCACCCGGGAACCGTCAACTCCCGCAGGTGGAGCGGATTTTGTCGATCCGCGACGGGCCCGATACGTTCGGGTGATGGACCTTTTGCGCTACGTGGCCTTCAGCACCGACCCGCTGGGCGGGAACCCGGCGGGTGTGGTGCTGGACGCCACCGGCATCGACGCGGCGACGATGGCCGCGGTCGCGGCGGACGTCGGCTACTCGGAAACGGCCTTCGCCGTGCCCCGCCAGGACGGGGCGCTGGACATCCGGTACTTCAGCCCGCAGACGGAGGTGCCGTTCTGCGGGCACGCCACGATCGCGACGGCCGTGGCGTACGCGCAGCGGCACGGCGTCGGGGACCTGCTGCTGCACACGCAGGCGGGGCTCGTGCCGGTGCGGACCTCGGCCGGCCCGGACGGCGGCGTCGTCGCGACGCTGGTGAGCGTGGAGCCGCGTACGGAGCCCATCGCCGACGCCGATCTGGCGGAGCTGCTGGCGGCGCTGCGCTGGTCGGCGGACGACCTCGATCCGGCGCTGCCGCCGCGGGCCGCGTACGCGGGGGCCTGGCATCCGGTGATCGCGGCGGCGAGCCGGGAGCGGCTCGCCGACCTGGACTACGACATGCCGGCGCTGAGCGCGCTGATGGCGCGCCGCGGCTGGACGACGATCACCCTGGTCCAGCGGGAGTCGGCGGACGTCTTCCACGCCCGCAACCCGTTCCCGCCCGGCGGGGTGGTCGAGGACCCGGCGACCGGTGCGGCCGCGGCGGCGTTCGGCGGGTACCTGCGGAGCCTGGGCCTGGTCGAGCTGCCGGCCGTGCTGACCGTCCACCAGGGCGTCGACATGGGCCGCCCGAGCCTGATCACGGTGGGCGTCCCGGCGGACCCGTCGGCCGGCATCGAGGTGACGGGCACGGCGGTCCCGATCTCCTAGCCCCTCCCCCGGCCGGGCGGTTACCGGGCACCGGCGGGCCGGAGTTGGGCCGCCGGGAGCGGGTCGGGCCCCGGAACCGCCCGGCAGCCGGGCGGCCCGGACCGAGCCCGGCGGGCCGGGGTGGGTCAGGGTTCGGCGGTGACCTCCAGGACGAGCTCGATCTCCACCGGGGCGTCCAGGGGGAGGATGTCCATCCCCACCGCGCTGCGTGCGTGGCGGCCCGCTTCGCCGAAGACCTCCACCAGGAGTTCGCTGGCCCCGTCGACCACCCCCGCCTGGCGGGTGAAGCCGGGCGCCGAGGACACGTAGCCGACGACCTTCACCACGCGCACCACGGACTCCAGCGGGGCCACCGAGTCGGCGGCGGCCAGGGCCGCCAGCGCGCACTGGCGGCTCAGTTCCCTGGCCCGTTCCGGGGAGACCTCGGCGCCGACCTTGCCGGTCAGGGTCAGCTCCCCGCCCGTCAGCGGGATCTGGCCGGCGACGAAGACGTGGATGCCGCTGCGGACGGCGGGTACGTAGGCCCCCTTGGGGGCGCTCACCTCCGGCAGCCGTAATCCGAGCTCGGCAAGCCTTTCGCGGACGTCAACGCTCATGGCACCCCCTGGTGGCCTCGACCTGACTCACCCCATCGTCCCACCGCACGGGGCCTCTTGGGGCGGGCTCCGCCCTTGTGGCCCCGGCCCGGACGGCGGTCTGCTACCAGTCCAGCCGGCCCAGCGGGCGGCCGTCGGGGGCGATGCGCAGGTCGTGGTGGCCGTGGTCGAGGTCGACGATGCGGATGTGGTCCGCGTCGGGCCAGTTCGCTTCGAGTACGCCCTTGGTGAAGTCGAACTCCGGGTCCAGCCGGTACTCGGCGACCGGCCAGCGGCGGGCCGTCGGGAAGGTACCCGCGTCGATGTGGATCCGCCAGACCGGGTCGGTCAGCGCCGAGGTCTGCTCCACGACCAGCCGCCGGGCCGAGCCGTCCGGTGCGGGGACGTCCCACTCCAGCAGCGGCATCGGATCGCCGACCACCCCGTACGCGGGGACCGCGAGCACCCCGAGGACCACCGCCAGGGCCAGCCCCGCCCCGGCCGCCCTGCGCACGTCCGGGCGGCGCGAACGCAGCAGGGCGGCCCCCGCGAGCGCGAGGACCGCCAGGCCGGACAGCAGTACGGGGTGGTTCAGGTCGGCCGCGAGGGCCGGTCCGCCGGGGTGTTCGTACAGCGGGGCGGCGACCGCGGTGGCGACGGCGGCCCCGGCGAGGGCCACCAGCCCCCACCCGGCGACTCTGGGCGTGTTCATGACCCCGCACCCTAAGGGATCACACCGGCGGGTTCGCCCAGGCCCAGCCCCGCAGGCCGGGGGCGTCGAGGGCGCCGGCGAAGGCGGCGTGCGCCGCCGCCTCCGTGGTGCCGGGCGGCGGGGTCAGCCGCAGGGACACCGTCCCGCCGGGGAACTCGGGCGCGTAGCCCCAGTCCGCCGGCAGTAACGAGATCAGCCGCACGGCCGCCAGCTCCGGCGCGCCGCCCTCGGGACCGCGGCCGTCGGGGGCGACGACGAAGTGGTACGTGGTGCTGCGCATCGGGGTCTCCTGACGGGTCATCGGGGGCCCGGCGCGAGGAACGGCAGACCGGGGCCAGCATCACCCAGCGCGGCCTCGACCGCGAGGAGCACACCGGCCGAACCCGTCGCGAGGTCGGCGGACAGGCGCAGGGTGTGGTCGCCGAAGAAGGCCAGGTGGCCGTCGCAGCGCACCGCGTGCCAGCCGAGGGCGTCCAGGTGGCGGCGCACGGCCCGGTCGGTGGCGGCGGAACCGTCGTCCAGGTGGCGCAGGGCCAGCAGGGCGCCGGCCCGGCCGTGGAAGAGCCCGGCGTTGAGCATGAAGGACGGGCCCGCCTGCTCGCGCAGCGCGTCCCGGGCCCGGACGAACTCCGGGTCGGGCAGCAGCCGCACCGCCTCCTGGACCACCATGCCCAGGCCGGCCCCGCCGAAGGCCAGGAACGGCACCTTCCAGGCGGCGTCCTCGGAGCCCGCCGGGTCGCTGCCCTCGGACCAGCCCGCCCCAGCGAGGTCGTGGCGCAGCAACTCCCCCGCCACGTGCGCGTACTTGGGCCCGCCGGTGGCCTCGTACAGCCGGAGCATCAGCAGCGCCCCGCCGGCCGCGCCGCGCAGCAGCCCGGGCCGGGAGCGGCCGGCGCCCCCGCCGGGGCCCTGGTCGGCGATGAGCGCGGCGATGCGGGCGGCCTCGTCGGTGTCGCCGAAGTGGAGGTGGGTCAGGCCGATGCCGGCGAGGCCCCCGAAGAGGCTGTGGTCGGCGTCCTCCAGCGGGGCCCGGCGGACCCGGTCCAGGACGGCGGCGGCCTCGTCGGCGCGGCCGAGCCGGTCCAGGGCGTAGGCGACGCCGCCGAGCCCGTCGTAGAGGCCGGGGCCCATGTCCGCGGCGCGGGCGGTGGCGTCCGTCAGCCAGGACACGTGCTCGTCGGCGGGGGCGTGCCCCAGCTCGGCGAGGGTCCACAGCACGCCGGCCGCGCCGTAGGCGAGGGTGGCTCCGCCGCCGGGCACCGAGAACTGCTCGACGTCGCCGGGGAAGAGCCGGTCCTCGCGCTGCGGGGTGGCGCTGGCCAGCAGGTCCTCGGCGAGGGTGGTCCGCAGCGCGGGCCAGTCGGAGGCGGTGGGCGCGGTCCACAGGGGTGCGGGGGCGGCGTCGGGCAGCTGCCCGGGGTGCGGTTCGGGGCCGAGGTCGGCCAGGATCTGGTCGGCGAAGCCGTCGGGGACCGGGAAGTGCTCGGTGACCAGGCCGATCAGCTGGTCCAGCTTGGCCCGGGACCAGGTGGCCATGACCGTGAGCGGCAGGAAGACGCCGATCCGGATGCAGCCGAGGGCGTACCGGTCGACGGCGGTTCCGCGGTAGCCGGTGGGGGCGCGGAAGCCGGGGGCACCGATGACCTGCGCGGACTCGTCCTCGGTGGGGGTGGCGGTCTCCAGGTCGATGAAGGAGACGGTGTCGTCGGGCCGGATCAGGATGTTGTTGGGGTGCAGGTCGCCGAAGACGACGCCCTTGGCGTGCATGGCGGCGATGCCCCGCTCGACCTGGTCGACGATCTTCAGGGCCCAGTCGGCGTAGGCGGCGTACGCGCCCTCGGTGCGGTCGTCGTTGACCAGCGGGTTGCGGCTGAGGAGCTCGCGGGCGAGGGGCTTGCCGTCGACGTACTCGCGGGCGAGGAACCAGTGCTCGTTGCCCTTGCGGTAGTCGACGACCGGCGGGACGCAGTCCAGTCCGGCAAGCTTGTCCAGCGCCCAGTGCTCGCGCTGGAGGCGGGCCACCGCGTCGGCGCCCTCCTCGTCGAGGCCGGCGAGCGGGCGTGCCTCCTTCAGCAGGACGGTGCCTCCGTCGCGGGTGTCGGTGGCCTCGTAGACGCCGCCGCCGTTGGAGAAGTGCAGGGCCCTGGTGGCGCGGAACGGGAAGTCCTGGAGGGTGGCCGTGTTGCGGGCGGCGAGGGCCTCGCCGAGGCAGTCGGGCAGCTCCACCCAGGACGGCGGGCGGAAGGACGGGCCGCGCACGTCGGGCACCAGCCGGCCTTCCGGGTCCTCGATGCAGTGCACGAGCTCGCCGGTCTCGGAGCGGCCGAGCCGGGAGACGAAGCCGCCGTAGCGCACGTACAGCGGGCCGGAGCGCCAGCGCAGGTCGCTGAGGATGGTGGGGCCGGCCTCCCCGTCGAGGAGGTCGCCGAGTCCGCGCAGGATCCGCTCCAGCTGGGCCTCGTCGACGGGGTAGATCGTGAAGAACTTGCCGCTGCTGCCGCGGTCGCCGTACTTGCTGTTGCGCATCTTGAGGATGCCGGCGCTGCGGATGAACTTGAAGGTGACCCGTTCGGCGACGCAGAAGTCCCAGACCAGGTCGAGGACGCGGTCGGCGTTCTCCAGGGTGGCCGACACGTGGATCTTCCAGCCCTGGCCGGGGAGCACGGTGCCGGGCGGGGTCATCAGCAGCCAGTGCGTGTTGTCGGTGCGCGTCCAGCCCTCGGGGAGGGGGCCGGTCACCGCCGGGAAGACGCCGGCGTCGGCGGCGGTGGTGGTGGCCGGTACGTCGTAGAACGGATTGCCGGGCTGGCAGTAGTTCATGTAGCGAAGGTCCATGGTGCGCTCCGTTCGTGACAGGAGGGACAGGAGGGACAGGAGGGGTCAGGCAGGGAAGGGGGGCGTCACCGGCGCCAGAGCGGGGCGACGTACTTCACGTACAGCCATTCGCCCAGCGGGAGTTCGCCGAGGTCGACCTGCGCCGCTCCGGTGCGGTCGGCGGGGGCCTGTCCGACGGTCAGCGGAAGGCTGACGACGGGCAGGCGCACCGGGGTGGCGTCCACCGGGAAGAACGCCGACATGGGCGCGGTGGTCTCGGTGCGGGTGGTCGCGGCGACGTGCGCGGTGCCGGTCTGCTCGCGGGTCATCAGCCCGGCCCGGTAGAAGCGGACCGCGGAGTCGGGGCGTACGGAGGACACGTCGGCGGTGTTCGGCAGGACCAGCTCGACCCGGCCCCCGTCGTGGGCGACGTAGCCGGCGGCGACGGTGTACGGCGCCTTGACGAGGCCCAGCGCGGCTCCGGCGGCCCCGGTGAGGAGCACGGCCGCGGCGATGACGCGCCACAGCGGGGCGCCGGCGGTGCGGCCCTCGGCGGTGAGCTTGGTGAAGCCGAGGCCGAGGCGGTAGACGAGGTAGCAGACGGCCATCAGGACGGTGCTGGTGCCGACGGCGCCGAGCCGCTGGAGCAGGTCGGACCACAGGGTCAGGGCGCCGGCGATGATGTAGAGGGGGAAGGCCATGCAGGCCAGTCCGAAGGCGACCGTCCAGCGGCGGCCGTCCAGTTCGCGTTCGTAGCCGCGGCCGCCGAAGAGGATCCGGGCGAGGAAGCGGCGGGCGTCGGTCATGGCCCGGTCGCGCAGGTGCGGGACGTCGAGGTGGCTCATCAGGGCGATGTAGCCGTCGAGCTTCACGAAGGGCAGCAGGTTGACGACGCCGCTGAAGTAGGTGGCGACGGCGAAGACGAGGACGCCGTCGCGCAGGTCCGAGGGGCTCAGGAACAGGGCGCTCAGGGCGGCGGCACCGGCGATGACGGTCTGCGTGGCGATGCCGGCGAGGGCGACGCGGACGCGCTGTTCCTTGCGGGAGAGCCGCCAGCCGTCGGAGACGTCGCAGAAGAACGCGGGCGACATGTAGAAGAGCATGAAGCCCATCCGGCTGGGCCGGCCGCCGTAGTACGTGAGGACCGCGCCGTGGCCGACCTCGTGGACGGCGGTGGTGGCGAGGACGCCGATCGTCACGCCGAAATAGGCGTAGAAGGGGAGCGGCCTGCCGAGCGCGGCGTCCACCTCGGGGGCGAGCAGCGCGAGGGCCAGGACCCCGCCGAGGACGAACAGGGCGGCGACGGCGGCCGAGGCGCGTCCGGCGAGGAGGCGGATCACGGGGGCGAGGCGGGCGAGGAGCCGCTCGGGGTGCAGCACCGTGAACTGGAGGGTCATCGGCGGCACGAAGCGGAACCAGGTGCTTCGGCGTTCGGCGGGCTTGCCGTCGTCGAGGACCTTGGAGTCGGCGAGCTTGTGCACGGCGGTGCCGACGTGCTGCGCGGTCCACGGCGGGCCGAGGACCTCGGCGAGGCCGGTGTGGTCGAGGGAGCCGTCCATGGCCCGGACCAGGCGCGCCATGTCGGGCTGGAGGCGGAAGTGCTGGTGGTTGCCGCGCTGGAGGACCCAGGGGGCGCCGCTCTCGATGGGCTCGTGGATCTCCACGTTCGGGGCGATGCGGGGGCGTTCCAGGAGCGCGGGGTCCCAGTCGTCCGCGGCGGAGGCGGCGGGCTTCGGGGCCGCCTTCCGGATGAGCGTCTTGGTGGACATGTCCGGATCACCCCTGGATGACGTCGCGGGAGAGCAGCAGCTGGCGGGCGGCGGTCCCGGCGGCGGCGAGCCAGCCGGCGAGGACCAGGAGCGCGAGCGGTACGGAGAGCAGCTCGGGCTTGCCGTCGAGGTAGACGGAGCTCATCGCGATGGTGGGCAGGTAGGCGGCCGCCTTCGGGGCGAGTTCCTGGAGGCCCGGCTCGACGAGGAGGGTGAGCGCGATGACGGTGACGACGGTGGCGAGCTGGTTGCGGACGATCCAGCCGAGGAGCGCGCCCCAGGGGGCGGCGATCACGTTGACGGTGACCACGCCGAGGACGATGCGGGTGGTGTGGCCGGTCCAGTCGCCGTCGTAGCCGAAGTGGCCGGGGAGGGTGAACGCGCACAGCACGGCGAGGGCGGCGGCGAGCAGGCCGTTGAGGAGTCCGACGGCGGTGGCGACGAGGGCCTTGGCGGACAGCAGCCGCAGCCGGCCGCCGCTGAGGAGCACCGAGCGGGCGATGGCGCCGGTGTTGTACTCGCGGGTGACGAGGATGGCGCCGAACACGGCGGACATCAGGAAGGTCATCATCCACGCCTGGGCCATGTCGTCGGTGACGGCGGCGGCGGTGGTCTTGCCGAGGGCGATGGCCTCGTCGCCCGTGGAGGCGTACCCGAAGCAGGTGAGCAGGGACATGAAGATCCCTGCGGTGGCGAGGATCAGCCAGGTCCGGCCGGTCCAGGCCTTCAGCCACTCGCCGGCGAGGACGTTACGCATGGGTCAGCCTTTCGGTGCGCGCGGCGGTCTCGGCGTCCCCGTCCACCAGCGAGAAGAAGCGGTCTTCGAGGCGCTGGGCGCCGTCGGAGGTGAGCTCGGCGAGGGAGCCGGCGAAGCGCAGGGTGCGCTGGATGACGACGACGTCGTCGACGGTCTGCTCGACCTCGGCGAGGAGGTGGCTGGAGACCAGGACGGTGCGGCCTTCGGCGGCCAGGGCGCGCAGGGTGTCGCGCAGCCAGCGGATGCCGTCCGGGTCGAGGCCGTTGGCGGGCTCGTCCAGGATGAGGAGTTCGGGGTCGGCGAGGAGGGCGGTGGCGAGGGCCAGGCGCTGCTTCATGCCGGTGGAGTAGCCCTTGGCGGGGCGGTCGGCGGCGTCGGTGAGGCCGACGCGGTCGAGGACCTCGTCGACGCGGGCGTGGGAGACGCCGAGGGTGCGGGCCCAGATCCGCAGGTCGCGGCGGCCGGAGGCGCCGGGGGTGGGGCCGATGCCGTCCATGCAGACGCCGACGCGGCGGGCGGCGTCGGGGAGTTCGGTGTAGGGGTGGCCGAAGACGGTGGCGGTGCCGGAGGTGGGGCGGACCAGGCCGAGGAGCATGCGCAGGGAGGTGGACTTGCCGGCGCCGTTGCGGCCGAGCAGTCCGGTCACCCGGCCGGGGCGGACCTCGAAGGTCACGTCCTGCACGGCGGTGAACGGGCCGAACTCCTTGGTGAGGCCCGAGGCGCGGACGACGCCGGCGGCGCTCATCGCTTGCTCGCGGCGACGTTGGCGCCGACCTTGGCGGCGCAGGCGACGAGACCGACGCCGATGGCCGTCATGACCGCGACGAGCGCGGCTCCGGTGAGCTGCGCGTTGGCGACGGCCAGTGCCAGCGCGAGCAGCGCGGCGGTCGTCCCCAGCTGTCCGTTCGTCCCCTTGCGGGGGTTCTCCTTCGGCATGTTGGCTCCCTCTTCCTTCTGCTCTGTGCGTGTGGTGCGTGATCCGGTGCAGGGGGGCCCGCGGCGGTGGCTCTCGCCACCACCACGGGACCAAGTGGCCCTGGGGGACCGGGAGTCCGGTCCGCTGCGATCGGGGCAGCCGGTGCGGCTACCGGTGCGATCAGGTGGCGAGCGTGGCGCTCGCGATGGCGGCGCCGCTGATGACGACGCCCTGCTTGAAGCCGGACCAGAAGCCCGGGGCCTCCATGGCCTCAAGCTCCTGCATGCCCAGCTCCAGGTTCTCGGGGGCGAGGTCCTGCTTCACGATGTCCTGCATGGTGTTCTCCTGTTTCCGTGTGGGTTGGTCAGTCAGAGGTGCGGGGTGTACCGCCGTGCGCGGTACGGGCACCTCAGGTGGCGATGAGGGCCGCGGAGGCGACGTACGAGCCGTAGCCGGCGGCGGAGGTGACG
>NZ_JBNNPF010000038.1:63671-78822 GCF_050275515.1 Streptomyces sp. NPDC004126
GACCACGCCGGCGCTGACGCCGATACCGGTCCACCAGCCCGGGGCCTCCATGGCCTCGAGCTCCTGCATGCCCAGCTCCAGGGCGGGGAAGGTCTCGTTCGCGAGGTTGTCCTGCATGGTGTTCTCCTGTTTCCGTGTGGGTTGGTCAGTCAGAAGTGCGGGGTGTACCGCCGTGCGCGGTACGGGCACCTCAGGTGGCGATGAGGGCCGCGGAGGCGACGTACGAGCCGTAGCCGGCGGCGGAGGTGACGACCACGCCGGCGCTGACGCCGATACCGGTCCACCAGCCCGGGGCCTCCATGGCCTCGAGCTCCTGCATGCCCAGCTCCAGGGCGGGGAAGGTCTCGATCGCGAGGTTGTCCTGCATGAGAGGTACTCCTGTTCCGTGCGGGTTGATCAGGGCGTGGGACGTGCTGTGTGGGAGGCGTGCTCCCGTCCGCACCTCGCGGCGTTGCCTGCGGGTGCGGAAGTTCGTGGTGCCGGGCCGGTGTCAGGCCGCGGCGGCGTCGGCCAGCAGGCCGTACACGTCGTCGGTGCGCAGGCCGCCGAGCATCGGCAGTCCGGCGCCCCAGGCGCGGACGGTGCGGTGCGCGATCTCGGCGAGCCGGTCGGGGCCCGCGCTGATGTCGCGGTGGATCCCCCAGGAGTCGGCGAGGGCTTCGATGCCGGCCGCCGGGTCCGCGGGGAGGTTCCCGGGGTCGGTGGCCCGCAGCCGGGACCACAGGCGGTGCAGCCGGTCGGCGGAGCCGAGCCGTGCCTCGCCGGCGGCGATGGCCCGCCACAGGTGCGGGAGGATCGCCGCGACCGCGGTCATCTTGCGCACGCCGAGGGCGGAGGAGAGCTCGTTGGCGATGAGCCAGCCCTTGACCGCGTACAGGTCGCGGCCGAGGTGGGCCCATTCGGCGTGGCTGAGGCCGCTGAGTTTGGCGATCTCCAGCCGCAGCCGGTCGTCGGTGGGGCGGCCGGCGCGGCGCGCGGCGCGCACCTCGTGTCCCAGCAGCACCAGCCGTTCGGCGATGGTCTCCACCAGGGCGTCCTCGGTGGGCAGGTCCCCGTGGTCGCCGACGTAGGGGCTGACCACGCGGTGGAGTGCTTCGAGGACTCCTTCGGCGACGAGTTCGTCGTCGAGGGTGGCGGTGGCGACCGGGTCCAGGACGGCTGCCCTGGGCCTCAGTGCGGTGCCCATCACCAGCCGCTTCCCGTGGCCGGGGTAGCCGAGGCAGGCGACGCCGCTGGACTCGGTGCCGGTGCCGACCGTGGTGGGTACGGCGACCAGCGGAAGACCGCGGCGGGTGGTGTGGCCGAGGACCAGCAGTCCGCTGCGCTGCGGCACCGTGAGGCGGGCGTACGCGTCGGGGTTGGTCCGGATCAGGGCGGCCAGCTTGGCCTGGTCGAGGAGGGAGCCCCCGCCGATGCCGACGAGCAGTTCGGCGTCCGCGACCCGGCCGGCGAGCGCGGCGACGGAGTCCAGGTCGCCGGGGCCGGACAGCTCCAGCACCGTGGTCTCGTACCGGTCCCCGGCGAGCAGGGTCCGTACGCGGTCGGTGACGGGGGCGGCGGCGACGGCCGGGTCGACGAGGACGGTGATCCGTCGTTCGGGGCGTCCGGTGAACCAGGCGCCCAGGCTGTCGCAGCCGATCAGCTGCTGGGCCGGGGCGTGCCAGCCGGCGCTCACGCCAGGGCCTCGGCGGCCGGGGCGGCGGTGCGGGCCAGGTGGAGGTCCAGTCCGGCGGTGACGGCGGCGAGGAGTTCGGTGAGTTCGGCGTCGGTGTAGGTGAGGGCGGGGAAGAGCTGGATGCCGTTGACGCCGGGGTGGACGATGGCGCCGGCGTCGCGGATGGCGCGGACGAGGGCGTGGACCTGGTCCTGCGGGAAGGGGGTGCCGTCCGGGTCGCACAGCCGGACGGAGCGGAAGCAGCCGAGGCCGGTGGTGGCGGCGACCCGGGGGTGGCCGGCGACGAGGGCGTCGAGTTCGGTGTCGAGGCGCTGCGCCAGGCGCCGGCCGAGTGCGACCGCGTCGAGGCGGCGCATCTCGTCGAGGGTGGCGGTGATGGTGGCGCAGGTGACGGGGGTGCCGGCCTGGGTCTCGCCGTGGGTGAGCATGGCGTCGGCGTCGGTGAAGGCCTGCGCCACCTGGCGGGAGGCGATGACGACGGCGGCGGCGCTGGTGCCGTTGGTGAGTCCCTTGGAGGAGACGAGCAGGTCGGGCTGTTCGGCCCACTGCTGGGAGGCGAAGAGGCTGCCGGTGCGGCCGAAACCGGTGGCGACCTCGTCGGCGACGAGCAGGAAGCCGTGTTCGCGGCGCAGCCGGAGCAGTTCGGCGAGGTACTCCTCGGTGAGGGGTACGGCTCCGCTGCCGAGGACGGGTTCGACGACGACGGCGGCGATCTGGGCGCCCTGGCGGGCCATGAGCGCGTTCAGCTCGGCGGGGTCGTTGGGGGCGACGTGGCGGACGAACCGCTGGTCGACGCCGTACAGCTGCTGGCCGAGGTCGTCGCCGGTGAGGGCGAAGCTGCCGAAGGTCAGGCCGTGGTAGCTGCCGCGCAGGCCGACGACGACCTTGCGGCGGGGTTCGTCGCGCAGGGCGTGGTAGTGCCGGGCGACCTTCATGACGAGGTCGTTGGCGGCGCCGCCGGAGGTGGAGAACAGCACCCGGCCGTAGTGGGCGGGCCCGGCCGCTTCGACGAGGGCTTCGGCGGCGCGGCGGGCGTGTGCGTTCTCGTAGCGGAAGACGGAGAGGTACGAGGCTTCGCGGAGGGCTTCGGCGGCGGCGCGGGCGATGGCCTCGTTGCCGTAGCCGATGTTGGTGTTCCACAGGCCGCTGGAGCCGTCGAGGAGTTCCCGGCCGTCGGCGAAGCGGACGCGTACGCCGTGCGCGGAGACGGCGCAGGTGTCGTCGCGGCCCTGGTCCTGGGGGGCGGTCAGGGAGGGCCACAGCGGGTGGTGGCCGGGGGGCGTGGTCGTGGTGTCGTTCACGGGGTCACCTCCGTTTCGAGGAGTACGTCGTGGTGGCGTTCGCCGACGGCGGGCAGCGGGTGGCGGGAGCGGACCGAGAACCCGGCGGCGGCCAGTTCGGCCTCCAGGAGTCCGGCGGGCAGGACGCCGATGGTGGTGGTGCACACCTGGACGGGGCCTCCGTCGCCCCCGTCGCCCCCGTCGCCGAGGCCGGCGGGGAAGAGGGTGACGGTGCGGCTGCCGGAGTCGGGCGTCCAGTGTTCGAAGAGGCGGTAGGCGCGGCCGCTGTCCGTCACGATCTCCATGTCGATCTCGACGGGTCCCTCGCCGGTGCCGGCCATGTCGACCGTCGAGAGGAGGAACCGGCCGCCGGGCTCCAGGTGTTCGCGGACGGCCCGGTAGAGGCCGGTGCGGCCTTCGGCGTCGAGCAGGGAGATGGTGGTGGTGCCCAGCACGATCGCGCCGAAGCGGCGGCCGAGGTCGAAGGCGCTCATGTCGGCCCGGACGGGCACGCAGCGTGCGCGCAGTGCGGGCGGGGCGGCCGCGAGGCGCTGGTCGAGCAGCTCCAGCATGTAGGAGGAGAGTTCCAGGGCGGTGACCTGGCGGCCCAGGGCGAGCAGCGGCAGGGTGAGGCGCCCGGATCCGGCGGCCAGGTCGAGGACGTCGCCGGGGATGCGGCGGACCAGGGCGAGCAGCTCGCGCACCTCGTGGGTGCCGGTGCCGGCGAGGTCGTGGTAGACGGTCGCGCCGACCTCGTCGTACAGGTCGCGCAGGACGGCCCGGTCGCCGAGGGAGGCGAGGAGTTCGCCGGCGCGTCCGGGGACGTCGGCGGGGGTGGGGACGCGGTGGCCCGCGTCGGACATCGGCTTGGTGATCGTCATCGTCGTCATGGCGGTCAGTGCCCCGCCGTCACGAGTGCGGCGGACCGCAGGGTGACCCCGGCGTCCTCGAAGTAGGCGGCGACCTGTTCCAGGCCCGCCCGGTCGGCGTAGGAGGCGCCCGCCTCCACCGAGCCGGCGACGAGCAGCACCTCGGCGAGGCCTGCGGCGACCGGGTCGAGGCCGAAGGTGCGCCCGCTCGCCGTGTCGTGGACGAAGGCGTCCTCGCCCGACCACAGGAGCAGCGGCAGCTGCGCGTCGGCGGTGTCCGCGGCGGCGTCGGCGGGGACGGAGGCCGCGGCGGCGTTCAGCCGGCCGCCGAACCCGGAGACCCGTACGTCGGCGGCGAGGCCGCGGGCCCGCAGGTCGCGGACGGCGGAGACGGCGGCGAGGTAGCGGCCCAGCCAGGGGCGTTCCGCGGCGGGTCCGCCGTCGGCGCCGGCGGTGGCGTCGAGGAGCCAGCGGGTGTCGAGCTGCTCCAGGGTGTCCTCGCCGAGGACGCCGAGCCGGCCGCCGCCCGGGGTGGTGGACAGGACGCCGTCCTGGTCGGCGTAGAGGCGGCGGCGGGGGCCGTCGCCGGCCGGGCCCGCGCCGAGGGCGGGCAGGTCGGCGAGCTGGATGACGGGGTTGGTGAGGAAGTCGGGGAAGGTGCCCTCCTGCCGGGCCTGGTCGGCGTCGGCGAGGTAGGCGTCGAGGTCCATGTCGTCGGCGACGCGGATCAGCGTCGGGCCGACCACGGACATGTAGGCGCTGACTCCGTAGTTCTGGATCTGGAGGTAGAAGTCCGTGCCGAGGGAGCATTCCAGGCCGGGTTCGCTCAGCGAACCCTCGTAGCCGGCGACGACGGGGCCGTCCGGAATTCCCGCGTCCGGGGTGTGGCCGGGGGCGAACACCACCGAGTGCGGTCCTACGAGGTCGGAGCCGAGCAGCGTGGAAAGGTGGTCCGGATTCTCCAGGACGACCGTCGCGGAGCCCGTCGCGGAAAGCTCCGCCCCCGGCTTTCCGGTACCCCAGAGCATCAGATGCCGTTTGATTCCCGCCATGACTCCCCCTTCAAGGAATGCGAAGCAATGTGAAGCGATGTGAAGCGATGTGAAGCGATTCGGTGGACGGCTCCGGCCGGGGCCTGATCGGCGCCGGATCCGGGCACGCCGGACCGGGGCCCGGCCGTGCTGGGGCCGGACCCGGACGTTCCGGGGTCAGGCCAGGGCGGACAGAATCGTCCTGAGTTCTTCGGAGGCCGCCTGCGGGCCGTAGCAATTGGCCACGCCGGTGGCGTTCAGGACGACTTCGTCGACGCCCGCCTCCTCGTACTCCTTCAGCTGTGCGACGAGTTCCGTGATGTCGCCGTTGAGGAATCCGCGCCCTTCGACGAGGGCCCGCGCGTCCAGCTCCCGGTCCGTGCCGGTGATGCCGATCCCGGACTTGCGCAGCATGTCGACGTAGTGCGGGAGCCCCAGGTGCGCGGAGTTGCTGGCCAGCGCGATCTCGCCGGCCGTGCGGTCCTTCCTGGCGAGCGCCAGCGGCACCATCGCCGTCAGCCTGGGCACCGGCCGGCCGGCCTTCTCCGCGCCTTCGCGCAGTGCCGGCAGGACGGTGTCCCGCAGGTAGGCGGCCGGGGTCAGCCAGGTGATCGCCACGTCGGCGACCTCTCCGGCGAGCCGGGCCATGGCGGGCCGCAGCACGCCGAGGCCGATCTCCACCGGGGCGGAGGGGAAGGGCGCCAGCTTCGCGTCGCAGGTGACGTAGTCGCCGTCGATCTGCACGTGTTCCCCGGCCAGCAGGCCGCGCACGGCCGTCAGGTACTCGCGGGCCGCGGTCAGGGGACTGCGGTACGGGGCCCCGCGCAGGGCCTGCTGGAGGGAGGGTGCCCCGGGGCCGAAGCCCGCGGTGACCGGCTGCCCGGTGGCCAGGGCCAGCGAGCGGGCCTGGAGGGCGGCCTCGTAGGGGTGGCGCAGCGGCATGAGCGTGACGCCCAGGCCGGCGGGGACCCGGAAGCCGGCTCCCGCGGCGTGGACGAACCCCTGGTGGGGTTCGACCATCAGGGACTGCCCCTGCCAGAGCCGGTGCGCCTGGGTCCAGTGGACGAGGCCGGCGTAGGGGAGGATCTGTTCGGGCCGGGTCGGCAGGAACGGTATGAGTACCGAGTGGGTGGTCATGGTGCGGCTCCCTTCCTTCCTCGTCTTGTGTTCCGTGGCCTTGGTGTGTCGTGTGTGTCCTGCTGTTAAACCCAGTCGAAGGTTTCGCGCCGGTCGACGGGGAGCTTCACCTTGGTCCCGCACTTCGTGAAGTCGACGTCTTCGAGTTCCACGACGGAGAGGAAGCAGCGGGCCTTGTCGGCCGCCTGACCGGACGCGGTGAGCTGGTCCTGGGCCGGCGGGTGGATGAAAGGCCCGGAGAAGGTCAGTCCGGCCGCGATCGCGAATCCCGCGGTGAGAGCGGCGATTCGGGTGCGTCCGCCGAGCTGGTTCTTCTTCATCGTTTCCCCCTGTGTGCTTCGCCGTTGTTCCGACATGGAGAAGACTGCCGTTCGCCGGACTCGCTTTCGAGCGTTTCCGGACGCAGCTTCCTGCGTCGCCGCGTGCAACAAGTTGCACGACGAGCTGCGGGGATGTGGGAACCAAGACCGGTAGGAACGCTTCCGTTACCCATGGTCAGCCGGTGTCCGCGTTCGTATGATCAGCCCACCGTGCTGACCACACGGGGCACCATCACAAGGGGGAACCATGCACGCCGGAAGCCTCATCCACTTGGGGATGTCAGCCGAGGACGAAGACCTGTACAGATGCCTGCTCCGCCTCACGGAGGGCACGCCCCCCGTACTGGCCGAGCACCTCGGGGCGCCGGTGGACGAGGTGGAGGAGTGGCTCGCGCGGCTGGAGTCGATGGAGCTGACCTCCCTGGCCGACAACGGCAGCATCCGGCCGGCCCCGCCCGCGATCGCCGTGCAGCGGCTGATCGACCTGCGGCTGCGGGAGCTCCAGGAGGAGCTGCGGCGGGTGGCGGCCGAACAGCGGGTGGTGGAATCGCTGCTGGCGGAGCGGGACGCCGTACGCCCGGCCGTGCGCGAGGCGTCGGAGCGGCCGGCCATCGAGCGGGTGGAGGGGACGCCCAACGTCCGGGCGGTGATCGACGAGCTGACCTTCTTCACCCGTGAGGAGGGTCTGACCACGCAGCCGCACGGGGCGCTGAGCGCGGCCAGCATCGAGGCGTCCCGGCCGCTGGACGCCCGGATCCTGCGGCGGGGCATCAAGATGCGCACGATCATGCGCCCGGCGGCGGTGGAGGACGCGCCGACGCTGGCCTACCTCCAGGAGATCTCGGCGATGGGGGCGGACATCCGGATCTCGGACAAGCCGCTGGAACGGATGCTGGTCTTCGACCGGGCGGCGGCGCTGACCCCGATCGACCCGCAGAACCCGCGGCTGGGGGCGCTGGTGATCCGCGAGACGGGCCTCGTCGCCAATCTGGTGTCGCTGTTCGAGCGGATGTGGTCGGACTCGGTGCCGCTGGCGGAGGCGGTCGCGGCCCGGCAGGGCCCGGAGGGCGGGCTGAGCGAGATCGAGCGCAAGGTGCTGGCCACCATGTACCAGGCCGAGAAGGACGAGACGGGGGCCCGCGAGGTCGGCGTGTCGGTCCGCACGTACCGCAAGTACGTGGCGGACCTGATGCAGCGCCTCGGCGCGACGAACCGGTTCCAGGCGGCCCTGCTGGCCCGCGACCACGGCTGGATCTGAGACGCCGGCCCGTACCGGCCCGGGGACCTCTTAGCCTGGGCGGCATGACGAGCGACCCGAGCAGCGGCGAATTCCACGAGGTCCTGCACTCCCTGCGGGTGTGGGACGTCCCGCTCCCCGGATTCGACCCGGCGGGCGCGCCCGGCGCGCCGCTGGAGCTGTTCCGGGAGTGGTTCCTGCACGCCGCGCGGGCGGGGCAGCCTGAGCCGCACACGATGAGCCTCGCGACGGTGGACGCCGAGGGCCGGCCGGACGCGCGCGTGCTGATGCTGCACGACGCCGACGAGCGGGGCTGGCACTTCGCCTCGCACTCCACGAGCGCCAAGGGCCGCCAGCTGGCGGGCCGGGCGGACGCGGCGCTGGTCTTCTACTGGCCGGCGGTGGCACGGCAGGTGCGGATCCGGGGCCGGGTCGTGGCCTGCGGGCCCGAGGAGAGCCGGGCGGACCTGGCGGTGCGCTCGCGCGGGGCGCTGGCGGCCGCGCTGACCGGCCGCCAGAGCGAGGTGCTGGGCTCCGCCGAGGAGCTGGCGCGGGCCTCGGCGGCGGCGTGGGAGCGGGCCGGCTCCGAGCCGGACGCCCCCGCACCGACCTGGACCCGCTACGTACTGGAGCCCGCCGAGGCGGAGTTCTTCCAGGGCGACGCCGCCCGCCGCCACGTCCGCCTGCGCTACCGCCGGGCGGCGGGGGGTGCCGGCTGGGTCCGGGAACTCCTCTGGCCCTGAGCCGCGTCACCCGGGGCGGACGCGCCCGGGGCGGGCTCCAGTCAGGTCGAGGTGTGGGGGATCGCATGGGAACGCTGGTCGCGTCCGACGTCATCGGCGCGCGCGAGGACAGGTTCGACTGGTTCTGCGAGACCATCTCCAGCCATGTGATGCCCGTCCTGCTGAGCAGCCGGCACACGGCCGATTTCCGGGCGGGCATCACGGATCTGGACCTCGGAGTGGTGCGCCTGTCCGCCGTGACCTGCTCACCGGTGAGCTCGCGCCGCACCATGACCCACGTCCGGCAGGGCGATCCGGAGCACCTGCAGCTGGCGCTCCTCACCCGGGGCGCCGTCCGGATCTCCCAGCGGGGCGGCGAATCGGTGGTCTCGGGGGGACTCGTCCTCACGGACACCTCACGGCCGAGCGAGGCGGCGTCCGCGGACGAGACGCTCGCATCGGTGGTCGTGCAGATCCCCCGCCAGGCCCTGGCGCTCGGCTCGGACCGGCTGGACGGCCTCCTCGCACGGAACCTGCCCGCGGGCACGGGGTCGGGAGCGATCCTCGCCGGCTTCATGGAGTCGCTGCTCGCACAGGCCCCGCACTGCGGCCCGGAGGAGCTGCACGCGCTGGGGGCCGCCACCCTCGACCTGGCCACCGCGTTCCTCGCCCGGCAGCTCGGGGACCCCGGCACGGCGCCCGCCGAGGCCCGTGCGCGGGAGACGCTCCAGCGGATCCACCGCTTCGTCGAGAACAACCTCGGCGACCCGGACCTGACCCCCCGGGCGATCGCGGACCGGCACCACATCTCGCTGCGGCGCCTCCACGCCCTCTTCGGCGACCAGCCCCTGACCGTCGCGGCGTACATCCGCCGGAGCCGCCTGGAGCGCGCCCGCGCCGACCTCGCCCGCGCGGAGCTCAGCGGCCACCCCGTCCAGGCGATCGCGGCCCGCTGGGGGTTCACCAGCGCCACCGGCTTCAGCCGGGCGTTCCGGGAGGCGTACGGAATCACGCCGACCGAGCACCGCGCGTCCTGCCTGGGCGCCCCGCGGCAGCACGCAGAGTGCAGGAACCCGGCACGCCACGAACACCGCCACGCCGCGCCGATGGCTAGATTCGACTCCGGATGACGGCTGCCGGCCCCTGCCCGAATCAGGGGTCCGGCGGCTCCTCCCGCCGTCCTGAGCCGCCGGGAGGTCCAGGGCGCTTCAGCCCGACTCCGGCCGGAAGACCGGCACCCACACCCCCTCCGCCGCCTCGCGGAAGGCGGCGCGCAGGGGCATGCCGATGCGGAGGTCCCCGTACGGGCAGTCGACGACCTCGGTCATCATCCGGGGTCCCTCCGCGAGGTCGACGACGGCCGCCGCGTAGGGGACGCGGGTGCCGAAGGGCGGGAGGTCGTTGCGGTGGACGACGGACCAGGTGTAGAGGGTGGCGCGGCCGCTCGCCTCCTCCCAGGTGACGCGGTCCTCGCCGGCCCAGCAGGAGGGGCAGAACTCGCGCGGGTAGTGGTGGGCGCGCCCGCAGTCGGCGCAGCGGCGCAGCAGGAGACGGCCCCCGGCCGCCGCGTCCCAGTAGGGGCGGGTGAACTCGTCCGTCTCGGGGAGGTCGTACCGTGCGGCGCTCAAAGGAAGAGTCCGATCGTCGCGTCGAGGGACCAGGTCTGCCAGGACATCGCGCCGAGCGCGACGAGGGAGATGAGGGCCATCATCGAGTTCTGGCCCTGCTCGGCCCAGTCGTGGATCATCAGGACCAGGTAGAGCAGGTTGAGGAGCAGGCCGCCGACGAGGGCGACGGGGGTCAGGAAGCCGAGCACGAGGCCGAGGCCCAGGGCGAGTTCGGCGTAGACGACCACGTACGCCATCAGCCGCGGGCGGGGCTGGACGACCTTCTCGAAGCCGCCCTTGACGAAGCCCCAGCGGTGCTTGCCGGCGACGTCGGCGGCCCAGGCCATGCCGGTGCCGCGTTCGAACCAGCCCTTCTTGTCCTTGTGCCGCCAGCTCTCCAGCCACCACAGGCCGAGGCCTATCCGCAGCACGGCGAGCCATTCGGCGCCGGTGAGCCAGATGGTCTGCACGGTTCGCCCCTCCACCCACTCGATCTGACGGTACGTCAGTTCAGCGGATCGACGGCGATCCCGCAAGGGGCCGGGCGCGACGGGGCCGGGCTCAGGGGGCCGAGAACAGGCGGCCGTAGCCCGTGACCCCCTTCACCGGCTCGCCCGCCGCGCGCAGGGCGGCCCACAGCAGCACCTGGTTCGCGGTCAGCACCGGCCGCTCCAGCTCCGCCTCCAGGGCCTCGATCACCCCGACCGCCCGGAAGCCGTTGCCGCCGACGACCACCGCCTGCGCCGCGTCGGGGACCTGCTCCAGCACCCAGCCGTACAGGGCGTCCGGCCGGATCAGCGCCTGCCCGCTGGGCAGCCCGCACGGGGCCGCGTACGGCACTTCGAAGCCGGCCTCCTCGTAGTAGCCCCGCCCCAGGTCGCTCAGGGTGGCGTCGAACCACGGCGGATCGACCAGCGCGAGCCGCTCGACCCCGAGCGCGCGCAGCGCTCCGACGGCGGCGGCGCAGGTGGCGACCACGGGCAGGCCGCCGGCGCGCTCGGTCAGCCGCTCCAGCATGTACGCCTCCCCGCGCGCGCCGATCACGTACGCGGAGCTGGTGAAGGCGTACGCGATCGCCGCCACCGGCGCGGCCGCCAGCAGCTCGGCCGCGTCGTCCACGTGCGGCGGCTCGGCGAAGGCCCGGACGGGGGCGAGCGGCACGGTCAGGCCCATCTCGCCGCCGGGCCCCATCGCGGCGAACGGCACCCGGGCGGCGTGCAGGCCCACGTCCGCCGGGGCCATGGCGCGCAGCTCCGACTCGGGGCCGACGTCGGCGTGGGGGGTGAGGACTCCGAGGCGGACGCGCACGTCCCACCCGTCGGGCTGCCACATCGCGCACGCGCTCCTCTCGGGGGCCGGATGTCCCATTTTGTCACCACCCGAGCCGTACGGGCGGCGGGCCGCGCCGGGCGGGGGCACGCCCGTGACCGATCCGCAATCGATTCCCTCCTCGTCCGAGACCCGTCAACGCCGTGTGTCGATACGCTCACTGGCCATGCCCGAGCCCGACCTGACCTCCACCGAGCCCCGCCCCGTGTACGTGATCGGCGCCGGCCCCGGCGGGCTCGCCGTCGCCGCCGCGCTGCGCGCCCGCGGGGTGCGCGCGGTGGTCGTCGAGCGGAGCGGCGCGGTCGGCGCCTCCTGGCGCGGCCACTACGACCGGCTGCGGCTGCACACCACCCGGCGGCTGTCGGCCCTGCCCGGGCTGGCGATCCCGCGCCGCTTCGGACGCTGGGTCGCGCGGGCCGACGTGGTCCGGTACCTGGAGAAGTACGCCGAGTTCCACGGGCTGGAGCTGGTGACGGGGGTCGAGGTGACCCGGATCGAGCGCGCCGCCGACGGGGAGGGCTGGACCCTGCACGCCTCGGGCGGGCGACTGCTCGCGGCCCGCGCGGTGGTGGTGGCGACCGGCTACAACCACACCCCGGCACTGCCCGACTGGCCGGGCCGCGAGGGGTACACCGGGCGGCTGCTGCACGCCCGCGACTACCGCAACCCGGCCCCGTACGCCGGGCAGGACGTGCTCGTCGTCGGCGTCGGCAACACCGGCGCGGAGATAGCCGCCGACCTCGCCGAGGGCGGCGCCGCGCGGGTGCGGCTCGCCGTGCGCACCGTTCCGCACCTCGTGCGCCGCTCCACCCTGGGCTGGCCGGCGCAGCGTACGGGGATCCTGGTGCGCAGGCTGCCGGTGCGGCTCGTGGACCGGCTGGGCGCGCTCGCCGCCAAGGCCGTCCCCGACCTGACGGCGTACGGTCTGCCGCGCCCGGCCTCGGGCCTGTACAGCAGGGTCCTGGAGGGGGCGGTGCCGGTGCAGGACGTCGGCCTGATCAAGGCCGTGCGCAGGGGCCGGGTGGAGCCGGTGGCCGCCGTGACCGGCTTCGACGGCGGCGAGGTGGTACTGGCCGACGGTACGCGGATCACCCCGGACGCGGTGGTGGCGGCGACGGGTTACCGGCGCGGGCTGGAGGGGCTGGTGGGCCACCTGAACGTACTGGACGAGCGCGGCCGACCCATCGCCCACGGCCCCCGCGCACCGCGCAACGCACCGGGGCTGCACTTCACCGGGTACACGAACCCGATCAGCGGGATGCTCCGCGAACTGTCCATGGACGCGGTGCGCATAGCGAAGGCACTCTCCCGCGACTAGACGACCCGGCGGGCCGGACGGACCGGACGGACCGGTGGCCCGGACGGACCGGTGGCCCCGGGGGCCGGAGGGCCGAAATGGACTCTGTACCGGAGCGGGCGGCTCTGGCACCGTTCAAGCACACCACCTCCACCACCTTTCCTGCGCATCCCTGTTCCTGACGGCGCGTCAGTTCAGTAATCTGACTACGCGTCAGCTATGGACTCTTCGAGCAGGGCGGGCGAAGCGATGCTTGGATCTACTCACGGCACCCTCACCACCGACTTCCGCGCACGCGTCGAGGCCTGCGGGGAGACCCCCAGGACGGCCGTCCACTCCACGGCGACACCCGAGGACTCGGACGCCCTGGACGTCAGCGGACGGCCCCTGCACTCCGACGTGCCCGACCTGGACCGGTTCTTCCGGCCCGAGTCCGTGGCGGTCATCGGCGCCTCCGACGCCGAGGGCAGGCCCAACACCGGCATCACCCGGCAGCTCATCACCTGGGCCGAACGCGTCGGCGCCCGCGTCCACCCCGTGCACCCGACCCGCACCGCCGTCTTCGGACTGCCCTGTCACGCCACCGTGGCCGAGCTGCCCGAACAGGTCGACCTCGCGGTGCTCCTCGTCGCGGACCCGATCCCCGTCATCGAGGAACTGGCCGACACCAAGGTCAAGTTCGCCGTCGCCTTCGCCTCCGGCTTCGCCGAGACCGGCGACGCGGGCGCCGCCGCCCAGGCCCGCCTGGCCGCCGCCGTACGCCGCTCCGGGCTGCGGCTGCTCGGCCCGAACACCAACCTCAACGCCTTCGAGGAGTTCCGCGAGGACCTCGACGGCCCCGCCATCGCCCTCATCACCCAGTCCGGGCACCAGGGCCGGCCCGTCTACACCCTCCAGGAGCTCGGCATCCGCCTCTCCCACTGGGCGCCGACCGGCAACGAGGCCGACCTGGAGACCTCCGACTTCATCTCCTACTTCTCCGAGCGGCCCGAGGTCGGGGCCATCGCCTGCTACGTCGAAGGCCTCAAGGACGGCCGCGCCTTCCTCCTCGCCGCCGACCGCGCCGCCCGCAACGGGGTCCCCGTCGTCGCCGTCAAGGTCGGCCGCACCGAGACCGGCGCCCGCATGGCCGCCTCCCACACCGGCAAGCTCACCGGGGCCGACACCGTCGTGGACGCCGCCATGCGGCAGTTCGGGGTCATCCGGGTCGACGGTCTGGACGAGCTCCAGGACACCGCCGCCCTCCTGGCCCGGGCCCGCCCGCCGCGGGCCGACGGGGTCGTCGTGTACTCCATCTCCGGCGGCACCGGCGCCCACTTCTCCGACCTGGCCACCGAGGCCGGGCTGACCCTCCCCACCCTCTCGGACGCCAAACAGGCCGAGCTCCACCAGTGGATCCCCTCCTACCTGAACGTCGCCAACCCCGTCGACAACGGCGGCCACCCCGTCGGCGACTGGCGCGGCCGCAAGATCATCGACGCGATCCTCGCCGACCCGTCGGTCGGGGTCCTGATCTGCCCGATCACCGGCCCCTTCCCCCCGATGAGCGACAAGCTCGCGCAGGACCTGGTCGACGCCGCCGAAGCCACCGACAAGCTGGTCTGCGTCATCTGGGGCTCCCCCGTCGGCACCGAGGAGGCCTACCGCACCACCCTCCTCGGCTCCTCCCGCGTCGCCACCTTCCGCACCTTCGGCAACTGCATCACCGCCGTCCGCGCCTACCTCGAACACCACCGCTTCACGGCCGCCTACCGCTCCCCCTTCGCCGACGCCCCCCGCACCCCGTCCCCCTCCCACCGCAAGGCGCAGGCCCTGATGCGGCCCGGCCAGCAGCTCAGCGAACACGCCGCCAAGCAGCTGCTGCGCGCGTACGGCATCCGCGTCCCGCGCGAGCAGCTCGTCACCAGCGCGGCGGCGGCGGTCCGCGCGGCGGGGCTGGTCGGGTACCCGGTGGTCATGAAGGCCTCGGGCCCCCAGCTCGCCCACAAGACGGAACTCGGCCTGGTCAAGGTCGGCCTCACCTCGGCCAGCCAGATCCGCGACGCGTACCGCGAGCTGACGGACATAGCCCGCTACGAGAACGTCCCGCTGGACGGGATCCTGGTCTGCCAGATGATCGAACGCGGAGTCGAGATGGTCGTCGGCGTCACCCAGGACCCCCTCTTCGGCCCCACCGTCACCGTCGGCCTCGGCGGCGTCCTGGTGGAGGTCCTGCGCGACGCGGCGGTCCGGGTACCCCCCTTCGGGGAGGACCAGGCCCGCACGATGCTCCGCGAACTGCGCGGGCACGCGCTGCTGGAAGGCGTACGGGGGGCTCCGCCGGCGGACGTGGACGCGCTGGTGGAGGTCGTCCTGAGGGTCCAGCGGATGGCGCTGGAACTGGGCGACGACCTCTCCGAGCTGGACATCAACCCCCTGATGGTGCTGCCCCGGGGGCAGGGGGCGGTGGCACTGGACGCGCTTGCGGTGTGCCGCTGAGCTCCGCAGGGTGCGGGGGTTGCGGGGCGGGGCCGGTGGTGTGCCGCTGCGCGGGGCTGTTCCCCTACCCGCCCTTCCACCGTTCCCCGGGCGCTGCCCGGACCCCTCCTGGGGGCTCCGCCCCCAGACCCCCGCGCCTCAGTCGCCGGCGAGGCTATGTATAGCCTCG
>NZ_JBNNPF010000039.1:0-73699 GCF_050275515.1 Streptomyces sp. NPDC004126
GTTGCAAAGAAACCCTTGCATAGAACTCTTTGCAACCTTACGGTTGAGCCATGCCCGAGAAGAACGCCGAAAGCCCGCAGCAGCCCCCGGCCTACGGGGCCTGGGGCCCCTGCTTGAACTCCAGCGCCGCCGCCATCGCGCCGAGCCCCTCGAAGCCGGCCGTGCCCGTCACCACGGTCACGTAGCCCTGCTCCTGCCGGACGAGCGCGTCGTACTTCTCGCCGTCCCAGCGCTCCCACGCCCGGTCGCCGACCTGCTGGGTCTGCCCGGTGGCCTTCGCCTGCTGCGTGAGCTTGGCCACGTTCTTGGCGGAGGCGTCGGTGGACTGCTCCACCGCCACGTACTGCTTGTCCGGGTCCTGGAAGCCCAGGTGCCAGGCGTTCGCGTTCTTGCGCTCGAAGGTCACCGAGGTCGCCCGCCACTGCTCCGGGAGGCCCACCGGGGCCGCCACGGGGTACGGCGCGGCGCGCCGGGCCGTGATGGTCTCCACGCGGTAGTCCACCGTGCGCGTCGGGTCGGCGTCCTCGTCATGGGGGATGAATATGTAGATGCCCGCCACGACCACGCCGATCACCGCCAGCGACCGGACCATGTCCCAGACCGTCTGCTTGCCTTTCATACCTGCCACCGCACCATCGTCCCGCATCGCCGTGGGCGATCAGCGGCCGGGGTGTCCGCTCAGCCGTACCGCATGACCGATATGCCGCTCATACGTGACCCGGTCTGCTCAATATGTCGATGAACCGATAGAGTTCCAGCACCCTCACATCCCGGCCGTCGTCGTACAGAAAGGTGCGCTCCGATGACCGAGCACAACCTGCCGCCCCAGCTCGAAGTCGCCCCCGACTCGCCTGACCGCAACCTCGCCCTGGAACTCGTACGGGTCACCGAGGCCGCGGCCCTCGCCGCGGGCCGGTGGGTCGGCCGCGGCGACAAGCTCGGCGCCGACGGCGCCGCGGTCAACGCCATGCGCACCCTGATCTCCACCGTCTCGATGAACGGCGTCGTCGTCATCGGCGAGGGCGAGAAGGACGAAGCCCCGATGCTCTTCAACGGCGAGCGCGTCGGCGACGGCACCGGTGCCGAGGTCGACATCGCCGTCGACCCCATCGACGGCACCACGCTCAACGCCAAGGGCATGCCCAACGCCATCGCCGTCCTGGCCGCCGCCGACCGCGGCACCATGTTCGACCCGTCCGCGGTCTTCTACATGGACAAGCTGGTCACCGGCCCCGAGGCCGCCGACTTCGTCGACATCAACGCCCCCGTCTCGGTGAACATCCGCCGCGTCGCCAAGGCCAAGCGGGTCGCCCCCGAGGACGTCACGGTCGTCATCCTGGACCGCCCCCGCCACGAGGGCATCGTCAAGGAGATCCGCGAGACCGGCGCCCGCATCAAGTTCATCTCCGACGGCGACGTCGCCGGCTCGGTCATGGCCGTCCGCGAGGGCACCGGCGTCGACCTGCTGATGGGCATCGGCGGCACCCCCGAGGGCATCATCTCCGCCTGCGCCATAAAGTGCCTCGGCGGCGTCATCCAGGGCAAGCTGTGGCCCAAGGACGACGCCGAGCGCCAGAAGGCCATCGACGCGGGCCACGACCTGGACCGGGTCCTGACCACGAACGACCTGGTGTCCGGCGAGAACGTCTTCTTCGTCGCCACCGGCATCACGGACGGCGAGCTGCTGCGCGGCGTCCACTACCGCTCGGAGACCGCGACCACGTCCTCGCTGGTCATGCGCTCGAAGTCGGGCACGATCCGGCAGATCGACTCCACGCACCGCCTGACGAAGCTGCGCGCCTACAGCGACATCGACTTCGACCGCGCCCGCTAGGAGCGGTCCGGCCGGTGACGGCACGACGAAGGGGCGGCCCCTGTGCGGGGGGCCGCCCCTTCGGCACGTCCGCTGCCGGTACGCCGGTCAGCCCGCCGCGGCGACCGGTCCGGGCGCGGCCGCGCCCGGGAGCAGCTCGGCGGCCCGGCGCCGCCTGCGCCCCAGCACCACCCGGCGCTCGGCGGCGGTGAGCCCGCCCCAGACCCCGTACGGCTCCGGCTGGAGCAGGGCGTGCTCGCGGCAGGCGACCATCACGGGACAGCGGGCGCAGACCCTTTTGGCGGCCTCCTCGCGGGCCAGCCGGGCCGCGGTCGGCTCCTTGGACGGTGCGAAGAAGAGTCCCGCCTCATCCCTGCGGCAGACGGCCTCGGCGTGCCATGGGCCGTCCTCTTCCCTGGCCGGAACCCGCGGCTTCGGCACGGCCGCCGGACGCGTCGGAAGGCTCTGGACGGCGGCTGCCTGCAGGGACTGATGCGGCGGATGCGGCACGGTCTACTCCTGACGACGTATACGCGAGCGAGAGACGATGCACCAGTCCCTACCCGCTGCGCGTGCCGCTATGCACCGTGCGCCACCGGGGCGACCCGGTTCGTCCGAAACCGGACGCAGCCCGGTCGGGTTTCAGTCGAGCTGCTTGCGGAGCTTGGCGGCCAGGTCGACGAGGCGGGATCCGCGCTTGGGCCGGGCCTCGATGTTGCCGAGCAGGGCGAAGCCGCGGACGATCACGACGGGGGCCTGCGGGTCGGCGGCGACGCCCTCGCCGCGCACTTCGAAGTTGCCGAGGACGCCGCTGCCGTAGCCGCGCAGGGTGACGTTCTCGGGGACCAGGACCTCGACGTTGCCGAGGACGCTGGTCACGGTGATCTCGGTGACCTGCTGCTCGAAGACGGCCTCGGTGAGGTCGATGGTGATGTCGCCCATGACCGATACCGCACGGGTGCGGGCGCCGGGGCGCCAGCGGCCCTTGCGGGCGGAGCTGCTGCACACCGCGACCACCGTCTCGACGGGTCCGCCGGCGGCCGCGGCCGTGGCCGCGACGGCTGCGGCGGGGGCGGCCGGCCGGTGGCCGCCCGTGTCCGCCGGGAGGTCGCGCACCAGCAGGTCCAGCTCCCCGACCGTCTTGACCGCGTACAGGGTGTCCAGGCGCTCGGAGTGCTCCTCGGAGGTCAGCCGGCCCTCCGCGAGGGCGTCGGAGAGGATCTGCGCGATCCGGTCCCGGTCGGCGTCGGAGGCGCGCAACCCGGACGGCGCTGCGGCCCCGCCGCCCGGCACGGGTGCAGGGGCAGGGGCTGCGGTGTGCTTTTCCATGTCCACGCCGCCCAGCATAGCGAGACACGATAGATCGCGATACTGCTGGGTGAGCCTTACCTCACAGACACAGTCGGCGCGAGAGGTCCTACGCTTGATGTCCGCGCTGCCAATTGGTCGCCAGCGCTGTCTGCCGAGTGAGGAATGGCTACCCAAATGCCGGAGTTCGCGTACACCGACCTGCTGCCCCTGGGCGAGGACACCACCCCCTACCGGCTGGTGACCTCGGAGGGCGTCTCGACGTTCGAGGCCGACGGCCGTACGTTCCTCAAGGTCGAGCCCGAGGCGCTGCGCAAGCTCGCCGCCGAGGCCATCCACGACATCCAGCACTTCCTGCGCCCCGCGCACCTCGCGCAGCTCCGCCGGATCATCGACGACCCGGAGGCCAGCTCGAACGACAAGTTCGTCGCGCTCGACCTCCTGAAGAACGCGAACATCGCGGCGGCCGGCGTCCTGCCGATGTGCCAGGACACGGGCACGGCGATCGTCATGGGCAAGCGCGGCCAGAACGTCCTCACGCAGGGCGGCGACGAGGAAGCCCTCTCGCGCGGCATCTACGACGCCTACACCGAGCTGAACCTGCGCTACTCGCAGATGGCCCCGCTGACCATGTGGGAGGAGAAGAACACCGGCTCGAACCTGCCCGCGCAGATCGAGCTGTACGCGACCGACGGCGGCGCGTACAAGTTCCTCTTCATGGCCAAGGGCGGCGGCTCCGCCAACAAGTCCTTCCTTTACCAGGAGACGAAGGCGGTCCTCAACGAGGCCTCCATGATGAAGTTCCTGGAGGAGAAGATCCGCTCGCTCGGTACGGCGGCCTGCCCGCCGTACCACCTGGCGATCGTGGTCGGCGGCACCTCCGCCGAGCACGCGCTGAAGACCGCGAAGTACGCCTCCGCGCACTACCTGGACGAGCTGCCGCGCGAGGGCTCGGCCCTGGGCCACGGCTTCCGCGACGAGGCCCTGGAGCAGCAGGTCTTCGAGCTGACCCAGAAGATCGGCATCGGCGCGCAGTTCGGCGGCAAGTACTTCTGCCACGACGTCCGCGTCGTCCGCCTCCCCCGCCACGGCGCCTCCCTCCCGGTCGCCATCGCCGTGTCCTGCTCCGCGGACCGCCAGGCGGTCGCGAAGATCACCGCCGAGGGCGTCTTCCTGGAGCAGCTGGAGACGGACCCGGCGCGCTTCCTGCCCGACACCACGGACTCCCACCTGGACGAGTCCTCGGACGTGGTCTCCATCGACCTGAACCAGCCGATGGACGAGATCCTGGCGACCCTGACCAAGCACCCGGTCAAGACCCGCCTGTCCCTCACCGGACCCCTGGTCGTGGCCCGCGACATCGCGCACGCCAAGATCAAGGAGCGGCTGGACGCGGGCGAGGGCATGCCGCAGTACCTCAAGGACCACCCGGTGTACTACGCCGGCCCCGCGAAGACCCCCGAGGGCTACGCCTCCGGTTCCTTCGGCCCGACCACGGCCGGCCGCATGGACAGCTACGTCGAGCAGTTCCAGGCGGCGGGCGGCTCCAAGGTCATGCTGGCCAAGGGCAACCGCTCGCAGCAGGTGACGGACGCGTGCGGCGCGCACGGCGGCTTCTACCTCGGCTCGATCGGCGGCCCGGCGGCGCGCCTGGCGCAGGACTGCATCAAGAAGGTCGAGGTCCTGGAGTACGAGGAGCTCGGCATGGAGGCGGTCTGGAAGATCGAGGTCGAGGACTTCCCGGCCTTCATCGTCGTCGACGACAAGGGCAACGACTTCTTCCAGAACCCGGCCCCCGAGCCGACGTTCACCCACATCCCGGTGCGCGGCCCGGGTCTGTAATACGCGGCTCCGAGGGCCCCTCCCCCGTTCGGGGGAGGGGCCCTCGCGCATGTCGGCCGATCGGCAGATGCCGTACCGGCGCGCTCCCGGCGAGGCTGTTCCCGTACCCGAACGGCCCACCTGAAAAGGGAGTTCACCATGAAGACCCGTACCCGCGCCCTCGCCCTCGCCGGGACCGCCGCCCTGCTCGCGGCCGTGGCCCTCGCGAGCCCCGCCCCGGCGGCGCCGGTCGCGCCGAAGACCGCCTCGGTGCACGGGGGCGGCGCGATCTTCTTCCCGTACTCCGCCAAGGACGACATCCGCTTCACGGTCGACGCCGAGTCGGTCCCGTGGACCAAGCCGTACCCGAACACCCCGGGCCTGGAGCAGGGCCTGCCGACGGACGCGCGGGGCCGGGTGACCATCTCCCACCTCTTCAAGGAGACCGGCTTCACCGGCACCGCCGAGGCGGAGGTGGACTGTCTGGTCACGGGCGGGAAGACCGCCACCCTGACCGCCGTGGTCAAGACCTCGAACGTCGACGGCTGGGAGGGCAAGCGGATCGGGATCAGCGTCCAGGACGGTGAGCGCGGGGCGCCGGACCGGGTCGGCTTCTCCTGGGCGGTCGCCAACGTCGACGTGAAGGCCGACGGCTCGGTGTCGGAACCCCGGGTGGGCACCTGCATGGCCCCGGCCCCGTTCACGGAGGTGGTCAAGGGCGGCTTCAAGGTCACCCCGGCCCCGCTGGCCCCGCAGCCGGCGAAGCCCGCGAAGCCGTAGTTCCCGGCCTGCGGTTTCCGCTCCGGGGCCCCGGGGTTAACGTCGGGTACGCCGCCCTGCGGCGACCCGTTCACCCCGGTTCGCAAGGATCCCCGTATGACAGCGACGACCCCCTCCCTCCGCACCGCCCGCACCACGCGGGTCGTCGCGCACCGCGGGGCCTCCCACGAGCACCCCGAGCACACCGCCCAGGCCTACCGGCAGGCCATCGCCGACGGGGCCGACGCGCTGGAGTGCGACGTGCGGCTGACCCGTGACGGGCGGCTGGTGTGCGTGCACGACCGGACCGTGGAGCGGACCTCCGACGGGCGGGGGGTGGTCTCCGCGACGACGTACGAGGAGCTGTGCGCGTTCGACTTCGGCCGGTGGAAGGGCGAGGAGCACCGGGGGGCGCGGGTGCTGCTCTTCGAGGACCTGCTGGGGGAGGCCCTCGCCGCGGACCGGCCCGTCGGGCTGGCAGTGGAGACCAAGCACCCCACCCGGGCCGGCGGGCGCCTGGAGGCGGAGCTGGTCCGGGTGCTGAAGGAGCACGGGCTGGCCGACGGTGCGGACGGCCGCGTCGAGGTGATGAGCTTCTCCCGGAACGCGCTGGCCCGGATGCACCGGCTGGCGCCGGGTCTGCCGGCCGTGTACCTGATCGAGCGGGCCGTGCGGCCGCCGCGTCCGCCGTTCGCGGGGCACGCGGGTCCCGGGATCGACCTGGTGCGCCGGGATCCGGGGCTGGTGGGGCGGCTGCGGGCGAAGGGGCTGCGGGTGCGGGTGTGGACCGTGGACGAGCCCGAGGACGTGGAGCTGTGCGTGCGGCTCGGGGTGGAGACGATCATCACCAACCGGCCCCGGCAGGTACGGGAGCAGCTGGAGGCCATGTAGCGGGCCGGGCTCCGCGCCCGGACGTGGGAACACCCGGCCGGATCGGTCCGGCCGGGTGTGGGGGGTTCGGTGGCGGTGAGGGGGTTACGCGAAGCGCTGGTTCGCGGAGCCGTTGCAGGGCTGGAGGCGCAGCTGCTCGTGGGCGGCGGCGACGGTGAGGCACATGCCGGGGGCGGCGGCGGGGCGCAGGGTGGCGCCGTCGCGGACGAACTGCTGGTTGGCTCCGCCGTGGCAGTTGTAGAGGATCATCCCGGTGCCGGCGCCGTAGTTGGCGCCCGGGGCGTCGAGGCAGCGGTCGTGGGTGAGCTCGACGTGGAGGGACTTCTTGGCGGGGTCGTACCACCAGCCCTGGTTGCGGCCGCCGTGGCAGTCCCAGCCGACCACCTTGGTCTCGTTGGCGCTGGAGCCGCCGAAGGAGTCGAGGCAGTTGCCGGTGGCCTCGTTCTTGACGGGCTTGTAGAGGGAGTCCCAGGCGCCGGCCTGGAGTACGGGGGTGCCGGTGCTCGCCGGGTCGGCGCAGGAGGCCTCGCGCAGGCCGGAGTCGTAGAGCTGGGTGAGGCAGGACGCGAAGGCGCCGTGGCCGCGGTAGTTGGGGTGGAAGGACTGGCGGGCGGTGTTCTCGTCCCAGGGGAAGTGGTCCCCGAGGTCGAGGTAGAGGCCGCGGGCCCAGGTGTCCTCCATGCAGACCTCGTGGCCGTGGAAGAGCCGCGAGTTGTCGAGGTAGACCGCGCCGGAGGCGAGGGCGGCGGCGCGCATGCCCTTCTCGAAGGTGGGCACGGCGTAGTTGCGGCCCCAGGCGGCGTCGGAGTCGTAGCCGGCGCAGCCGCCGGGGAGCTTGCCGGGGAAGTTCGGGTTGTCGCCGAAGTCGGGGCCGATGGGGCTGGGGTAGCCCATGACGACGAGCTTGTAGTCGGTGTCGGCGTAGCCGGCGTCGCGCATGACCGTCTTGAGGTCGGCGACGGTGGCTTCGACCTTGGGCTTCAGGCCGTCGACGCGGGCCTGCCAGCCGGGGCCGTACTTGGGTTCGCAGGTGCCCTGGCTGAGTACCCAGCGGGTGACGCAGTCGGTCATGACGGGGCCGAACTGGAGGTCGTCGTTGGCTCCGGCGACCAGCACCACCATCTTGATCCTGGTGTTGCGGGCCTTGATGGCGAGGTTGTCGCTCTGGACGAGTTCGTCGGCGTACTGCTTGCTGCCGCCGATGCGGATGTTGCCCGTGTAGCCGCCGGAGCAGGCGACGTTGAAGGTGAGGTCGGCGGGGATGCCCGTGCGGTGGATGGCCGCGTCGGGCGAGCGGTGGCACTGGTTGGACGCGGTGTTGGTGGCGGGGTCGTAGTTGCCGACGCCCTCGCCGGAGATCTCGCTGTCGCCGAGCGAGATGAGGCCGGTCTTGCGCTCGGCGAGCGGGCGGACGGCCGGGTCTCCGTAGATCTTCACGGCCTCGGCGGCCCGGACGGCCTCCAGTTCCGGCGACAGGGGTGCGATCGAGCCGGACGCGGCGGGCGCGGCCTGGGCCAGGGGGGTGACGGCGGTGACGCCCCCGAGGGCGGCCGCGAATGCCGCGAGGGCGGCGAAGGTACATCTGAGCGTGGGTTTCGTGCGGGCACGTGTCATGAACGCCTCCCCGATATCGGTGTTACCCCCGGTATTTACTGGCCGGTAGGGGAGATGGGAACAGTTCGAACAAGACAATTGCTCAAGTTTCTGAGGAGGCTACACAGATGACTGACGATCAGCAGCCGCAGGCGTTCCGGACCGAGCACGACTCCATGGGCGAGGTACGCGTCCCCGCGCACGCCAAGTGGCGCGCGCAGACCCAGCGCGCGGTGGAGAACTTCCCGCTCTCCGGGCAGCGCATCGAGCGCGCCCACATCGAGGCCCTCGCCCGGATCAAGGCCGCCGCCGCCCTGGTCAACGCAAAGCTGGGGGTGGTGGACGAGGACGTCGCGCAGGCGATCCGCTCGGCCGCGGCCGAGGTCGCCGAGGGGCGCTGGGACGAGCACTTCCCCGTCGACGTGTTCCAGACCGGGTCCGGGACCTCGTCCAACATGAACACCAACGAGGTGATCGCGACCCTGGCCACCGAGCGGCTCGGGCGCGAGGTCCACCCCAACGACCACGTCAACGCCTCGCAGAGCTCCAACGACGTCTTCCCCTCGTCGATCCACATCGCCGCCACCGCCGCCGTCTCCCGCGAGCTGATCCCGGCCCTGGAGCACCTCGCCGCCGCCCTGGAGCGCAAGGCGGCCGAGTTCGCCGAGGTGGTCAAGGCCGGGCGCACGCACCTGATGGACGCCACCCCGGTCACCCTGGGCCAGGAGTTCGGCGGGTACGCCGCCCAGGTCCGCTACGGCGTCGACCGGCTGCGGGCCGCCCTGCCGAGGCTGGCCGAACTGCCCCTGGGCGGAACGGCGGTGGGCACCGGCATCAACACCCCGCCCGGCTTCTCGGCGGCCGTGATCGCCGAGGTGGCCGCTGCGACGGGGCTGCCGCTGACCGAGGCGCGCGACCACTTCGAGGCACAGGGCGCGCGGGACGCGCTGGTGGAGACCTCGGGAGTGCTCCGCACGATCGCCGTCTCGCTCACCAAGATCTGCAACGACCTGCGCTGGATGTCCTCGGGCCCGCGCACCGGATTGGCCGAAATCAATCTGCCGGACCTCCAGCCCGGGTCCTCGATCATGCCCGGGAAGGTCAATCCGGTCGTCCCCGAGGCCCTGTTGATGATCGCCGCGCAGGTGATGGGGAACGACGCGACGGTCGCCGTGGCGGGCGCCGCGGGCAACTTCGAGCTCAATGTGATGCTCCCGGTGATGGCCCGGAACCTGCTCGAATCGATCCGCCTGCTGGGCAACGGGAGCCGGCTGCTGGCCGACCGCACCGTGGACGGGATCACCGCCAATTCCGACCGGGCCAGGGAGTACGCCGAATCCTCGCCCTCCGTGGTGACCCCGCTGAACCGGTACATCGGCTACGAGGAGGCCGCCAAGGTGGCCAAGCGGGCGCTCGCCGAGCGGAAGACGATCAGGGAGGTCGTGCTGGAGTCCGGCTACGTCGACCGGGGCGCGCTCACCCTCGCGCAGCTGGACGAGGCGCTCGACGTACTGCGGATGACCCGGCCCTGAAATCGGTTCCGGCCATGGGCCGGATCCGGTCGTTTACCGCCCCCGGCCCCCTCCGTGACCTGCACCGCAGCATCTCGCGGGGCCGCAGCCCTAAGATCTGCGCATGACAGGTACGTACGGGGGGTCCGGGGGCGGCGCGGCGCCGCCCGCCGCGGGTGACGCGGCGTCGGAGCGGCACTGGGCGCCCGGGGAGCAGATCCTCTGGCGCTACCGCGACCACGCCCCGGGGCCGGCCGGCCCGTTCCACATCGCCCGCCCGGTGACGGTGGTGCGCGACACCGACGAGCTGCTCGCGGTGTGGATGGCGCCCGGCACCGAATGCGTCAAGCCGGTGCTGGCCGACGGCAGCCCGGTGCACCGGGAGCCGCTCGCCACCCGCTACACCGCGCCGCGCACCACCGCGCGCTCGCGCTGGTTCGGCGGCGGCGTGCTGAAGCTGGCCCGGCCCGGGGAACCGTGGTCGGTCTGGCTGTTCTGGGACGACGACTGGCACCTGCGGAACTGGTACGTCAACCTGGAGGAGCCCCGCACCCGGTGGGCCGGCGGGGTGGACTCCGTGGACCACTTCCTGGACATCGCGGTCTACCCGGACCGGAGCTGGAAGTGGCTGGACGAGGACGAGTTCGCGCAGGCGCAGCGCATCGGGCTGATGGACCAGGACCAGGCGCGCCAGGTGGTGGACGCGGGGCGCTCGGCGGTGCAGGTCGTCAAGGCCTGGGGGGCTCCGTTCTGCGACGGATGGCAGGACTGGAGGCCCGATCCGGCCTGGGGAGTTCCGGTTCTGCCCGAGGACTGGGACCGCACCCCGGCGCATATGACCTCATGAGACCCTTGATGCGCCCCCGGGGGTCAAACGTAGGATCGTCCTCCGCAGGTCGTGCACGAGGGGCCCCACCAGTCCCGCATCCGTAAATGACCTGCGGCGACCGGGACTTGACCGGAGGTCGACGCGAGCGAAAGGTAACGAGCGGGACGCGGTACCCGGGGGTGATGGTGCCCCCGCCGCTGAGCGGGTATACCGCGACTGACCGAGTTGAGTGCAGCGCACATCGAGCGCAAACGGACGGAATTCCACGCGTGACGGAGTACCCCACCTCCCAGGAGGGCCCGCAGCCCACCGTCGCCTCCGGCGGAGGTACGGACGAGCTCGGCCACGGCAAGGCCCCCATCGCGGCCGCCGAGGCCGTACGCACGCATGCCGACTTCCCGCGCCCGCGCGGCACCGCCGGCGAGGGCTCCGGGCACGGCCCCGCGGACACCGGCACGGCCCCGGCGCGCGGCCGGGACGGCGAGGCCGCGCGCAACGCGGGCCGGCGCACCCCGGCCGACGGGGCAACCGGCGAACCGGCCGCCGACGGGGCCGCCGCGACGGCCGTACGGGCGGTCCCGCTCCCGGGCTCCGGCGCGGGTGCCGGCTCCGGCACCGGCCCCGGCTTCGGGGAGGCCGGGGTGGCCCGCCGCGAGGGCGACCGGCTGCGCTTCGTCGGCGCCGCCACGCGCCGGATCGCGCGCGGCATCGACCTCGACGAGATCGTGCTCGGCCTGTGCCGGGCCACCGTGCCGACGTTCTCCGACGCCATCCTCGTCTACCTGCGCGACCCGCTGCCCGTCGGCGACGAGCGGCCCGTCGGCCCGGTCGTTTTAAGGCTGCGCCGCACCGACCGGCTCCGGCCGATCGACGACCTGACCGACGCCGCCGAGGGCGCCGGGGCCGCGGGGGCCGCCGGCGAGCTCGACTTCAGCCAGCTGCCGCTGGTCGGCCCGCAGGGTGACCTGCCCGCGGCCGAGCTGTGCGAGATCCGCCCCGGCGGGGCCCTCGCCGAGGTGCTGCGCGGCGTACGGCCGGTCTTCGGGTCGGCCGCCGGGGCCAAGGACGCGCTCCCGGAGCTGCTGGGCGCCGACCATCCCGTGCCGCGCGGCCAGCGGGCCATCCTGGCCCCGCTGCGGGGCCGCCGGCGCGTGATCGGCGCGGCGGTGTTCCTGCGCACCCCGGACCGGGACGCGTTCGAGACGAACGACCTGCTGGTGGCCGCGCAGCTGGCCACGCACACCGCGCTCGGCATCGACAAGGCCGTGCTCTACGGGCGCGAGGCCTACATCGCCGACGAGCTCCAGCGCACCATGCTGCCCGACGGCCTCCCCCAGCCCACCGGGGTCCGCCTCGCCTCCCGCTACCTGCCCGCCGCCGAGACCGCCCGGGTGGGCGGCGACTGGTACGACGCCATACCGCTGCCCGGCAGCCGGGTCGCGCTCGTCGTCGGCGACGTCATGGGCCACTCCATGACCTCCGCGGCGATCATGGGCCAGCTGCGCACCACCGCGCAGACCCTGGCCCAGCTGGACCTGCCGCCGGCCGAGGTGCTGCACCACCTGGACGAGCAGGCCCAGCGGCTGGGCTCCGACCGCATGGCCACCTGCCTGTACGCGGTCTACGACCCGGTCTCGCACCGCATCACCATCGCCAACGCCGGCCACCCGCCGCCGGTGCTGCTGCACCTGGGCGGCCGCGCCGAGGTGCTGCGCGTGCCGCCGGGCGCCCCCATCGGGGTCGGCGGCGTGGACTTCGAGGCCGTGGAGCTGGACGCCCCGGCCGGGGCCACCCTGCTGCTGTACACGGACGGCCTGGTGGAGTCCCGGCTGCGGGACGTGTGGACCGGCATCGAGCAGCTCCGCGAACGCCTCGCGACGACCGCGCAGCTGACCGGGCTGGACCACTCGCCGCCGCTGGAGGCCCTCTGCGACGACGTGCTGGACATGCTGGGCCCGGGCGACCGGGACGACGACATCGCGCTGCTCGCGGCCCGCTTCGAGGGCATCGCGCCCAGCGACGTGGCGTACTGGTTCCTGGACCCGGAGGAGACCGCTCCGGGCCGGGCCCGCCGGTTCGCCCGGCGCGCGCTGGCCCGCTGGGGGCTGGAGGAGCTGAGCGACTCGCTGGAGCTGCTGGTCAGCGAGGTGGTCACCAACGCCGTCCGGTACGCGGAGCGGCCGGTGACGCTGCGCCTGCTGCGCACGGACGTGCTGCGCTGCGAGGTCGGCGACGACTCCCCGCAGCTGCCGCGCCAGCGGCGGGCCAGGGACACCGACGAGGGCGGGCGCGGCCTGTTCCTGGTCAACCGGCTCGCCCGGCGGTGGGGCGCGACCCGGCTGAGCAGCGGCAAGGTGGTCTGGTTCGAGCTCCCGCTGCCGGGGCCGCACGAGCGGCGCTGACCGGCGGCGGCACGCGGAACCGGGAACAGGAGCGGAAACGGAAACGGGACGGCCCCGCAGCGCAATCGCTGCGGGGCCGTCTTCGTCGTGCGCGCCTAGTTGCCGAACAGGTCCGGCTGCGGCGGGCCGGGCGGCGACGGGTCCTTCGTCGGCGGGGTCGGCTTGCCGGTCGGCTGGGTCGGCTTGCCGGTCGGCGTCGTGGGCTTGCCGGTCGGCGGGGTCGAGCCGCCGGAGCTGCCCGAGGGGTCCGGGGTGCCGGTCGGGCGGGTGCTGCCGGAGCCGGACGGCGACGGGGAGACGGAGCCGCTGGGGGTGGCCGACGGGCTGGGGGCGCGGGACGGCGCCGGGGTGCCCATCCGGGCGTCGTCCAGGTCGAACTGGCCCGCGGTCGTGCCCTTGAGCGCGGCCGTCGTGTACGCCTGCCAGATCTGCGCGGGGAAGCTGGAGCCGCCCGCACGGCCCTTGCCGGCGGTACCGGTCAGGGTGACCTGGCCGTGGGTGTTGGGGTCCTCGCCGAACATCGCGACGACGGTGACCAGTTCCGGGGTGTAGCCGGTGAACCAGGCGGCCACGTTGGACTCGGTGGTACCGGTCTTGCCGGCGGCCTCGTAGGCGGAGCTGCGGACGGCCTTGCCGGAGCCGTTCTCGACCACGCCGGTGAGGACCTTGGTCACGGTGTCGGCGGTGGTGCTGGTGAGCACCTGGGAGCCGATCGGGGCGACGGGAGCGAACTCGCCGTCCTTGTGCTCGGCCTTCTTGATGATGCTCGGGGTGACCTTCTTGCCGTGGT
Source organism: Streptomyces sp. NPDC004126 (assembly GCF_050275515.1). Classification (NCBI taxonomy): domain Bacteria; kingdom Bacillati; phylum Actinomycetota; class Actinomycetes; order Kitasatosporales; family Streptomycetaceae; genus Streptomyces; species Streptomyces sp. NPDC004126. The sequence goes on from NZ_JBNNPF010000039.1 coordinate 13,718, forward strand.
TGTCGAGGGTGGCGTAGACGGCGGCCATCTCGACGGTGTTGGCGCTCATCGTGCCGAGCGACATGGCGGGCTTGTCGGCGGGCCAGCCCGGGCGGTCGTTCATGCCCATGGATATGGCGGTCTTCTTCACGCTCGTCGGCTTGGCGTCGACGATCATCTGTGCGTAGACCGAGTTGACGGAGGAGTTGGTGGCCTCCTGGACCGAGATCATCGGGTCGCCGTAGTTCTCGTTGTCCTGGTTCTGCGGGGCGAACGGGGTGTCGCTGCCGACCACCTGGCGCTTGCTGGTGCCGTCGTAGAGGGTGCTCGGGTTGATCGGGCGGCCGTCCTGCGTCTTGGCCCCGCTCTCCAGGGCGGAGGCCAGCACGATCGGCTTGAAGGTCGAGCCCGGCTGGAAGTCGGTGCGCAGGGCGTTGCTCGCGGCCTTCTCCGCCAGGCCCACGCCGCCGTACATGGCGACGATGTGGCCGGTCTTGGCGTCGACGGAGGTGGCGCCGGCCTGGACGCTCTGGTCCTGGGGCCGGTTCTTGGTGTCCTTGCGGTCGAGCTTGGACTCCAGCTCGTCCTGGACGGCCTTCTCCAGGGCGGCCTGCTTCTTCTTGTCGATCGCGAGGGTGATCGTCCAGCCGCCGGCGTTGATCTGGGCGTCCTTGATCCCCTGCTTGTTCATCTCGGCCTCGGCGGCCTGGATGAGGTAGCCCTTCTGGCCGTCCATGCCCGGACGCGGCTTGGGCTTGATCGGCTCCTGGAACTTCAGGGTCTGGCGCTTGGCCTGGTCCAGCTTGCCCATCTCGACCATGTTGTCGAGGACGGCGTTGAAGCGGATCATCACGAGGCGCTTGCCGTTGGGGCCGGCGGTCGCCCAGTCGTACTGGCTGGGGGCCTGGATGACGGCGGCGAGGTACGCGCCCTGCTCCAGGGTCAGCTTGTCGGAGTCGACGCCGTAGTAGGCCTGGGCCGCGGCCTGGATGCCGTACGCGTTGCGGCCGTAGAAGTTGGTGTTCAGGTAGCCCGCGAGGATGTCGGGCTTCTCCATCCGCTGGTCGACCTTGAGCGAGATGATCAGCTCGCGGAGCTTGCGCGTCGGCGACTGGTCCTGGGTCAGGTAGTAGTTCTTGACGTACTGCTGGGTGATCGTCGAACCACCGGCCGTGCCCTTGCCGCGGACCGTGTTGACGAGGCCGCGGGCCACGCCCATGACGTCGACGCCGCGGTCCGTGTAGAAGGTCTTGTTCTCGATCGCGATGAACGCGGTGCGGACGTCCTCGGGGACCTTGTCGATCGGGACGATCTCGCGGTTCATGTCGCCGGTGCGGGCCATGATCGAACCGTCGGCGTACTTGTACGTGTTGCTCTGGAGCGTCGCGGTCTTGTTGGGGTCGTTCGGCTCGTCCACGGAGAAGTAGAGGGCTACGGCCGCGACCACCAGGAGGACTATGCCGCCGAGGAAAGTCCCCAGCAGCACCTTCCAGTTGAGGAAGCGGCGTATGCCACTGCGCTTCTTCGTCGCCTTGCCCGCGCGCCCGCCGGCGCGCCCGCTCGGCGCATTCCGCGCACCGCGTTGCTGCTGCGCCCGTCGCGCATCTGCTCGGCCCATCGCTCCCGCTCCGCTCGATTTACCCCCCCGACGTCAGCTCAGAAAACTAACACCGCAGGCTGTGACAAAGTTTGATCAACCCGGATCAATACCGGTCAATTCGGACGTGAGAATCAGCACCCACTCCGATGGAACCGACGCCCACGATGCCGGAAGGGTTGCGGTGTCCGCAAAAAGTGATATCACTTTGATAGAGCGGCACGGTCGACGACGGCCGGACGCAACTGACCAAACGGGGGCATTCCATGACGAACACAGCGGACGCGCGACCGAGTGGGGTACGTGAGTTCACCGCGCGCAGCGTCGGCGGCGGACCGGCCCTGCTGCTCGGGCTGGCGGGCGTCGCGGCCGGGGCGGGCCTGCTGGCGCTCGCCGCCGTGTCGGACGCGACGGCGGTCAAGGCGGCCCTGATCCCGCTGGGCTTCCTGCTGTTCCTCGGCTCGATCCTCGCGATGACCGGCCTCAACACGGTGGCCCCGGGCGAGGCCCGGGTGGTCCAGCTGTTCGGCCGCTACCGGGGCACGGTCCGCACGGACGGCCTGCGCTGGGTCAACCCGCTGACCTCGCGCCAGAAGATCTCCACCCGGGTGCGCAACCACGAGACGGCCGTCCTCAAGGTCAACGACGCCTACGGCAACCCGATCGAGCTCGCGGCGGTCGTGGTGTGGAAGGTCGCCGACACGGCGCGCGCCGTGTTCGAGGTCGAGGACTTCACCGAGTTCGTCGAGACCCAGACCGAGGCCGCGGTCCGGCACATCGCCATCGAGTACCCCTACGACGCCCACGACGAGGGCGGCTTGTCGCTCCGCGGGAACGCCGAGGAGATCACCGAGAAGCTCGCGGCCGAGCTGGCGACCCGGGTCGAGGCGGCGGGCGTGGAGATCATCGAGTCCCGCTTCACGCATCTCGCGTACGCTCCGGAGATCGCCTCCGCGATGCTCCAGCGCCAGCAGGCGGGCGCGGTCGTGGCGGCCCGCAAGCAGATCGTCGAGGGTGCGGTGGGCATGGTGGAGCTCGCCCTGACCCGGCTGGCCGAGGAGGACATCGTGGACCTGGACCCGGAGCGCAAGGCCTCCATGGTCTCCAACCTGATGGTGGTGCTCTGCGGCGACCGCGCGGCCACGCCGGTCATCAACACGGGCACCCTCTACCAGTGACCCCCTCCGCCGCTCCCCGCCCCGGCGGCCCCCAGGGCCAGGGGGCCGGCACGGGCTCCGGCGCGGGCTCCGGCCCGGGCCCCGGTTCCGCCCCGGCCGAGGGCAAGCCCGCCCGGGCGGCACGGCAGGCGCGCAAGCAGGTGCTCCTGCGACTCGACCCGCAGGTCTACGACGCCCTCGCGCGCTGGGCCGGCGAGGAGCTGCGCAGCACGAACGCGCAGATCGAGTTCCTGCTGCGCCGGGCCCTGTCCGAGGCGGGCCGGCTCCCCGGCGGCGCCGCCCCGATCCCCCCGCGCGGCCGCCCCCGCAGCGCACCGGAATCCTGAGCCCGTACGCCCGTAGGCTCGCGAGCCCGCTGCCCCTCCCGAAGGCCCGCCGACTCCCCGTCGGCGGGCCTTCGGCATGCCCGCCCGCATATCCGCCCGCATATCCGCACGTCAGATGGCTATACACCATGCGTATACACAGCATGTATAGTCGCCGCCATGTCCATCGGCCACACCCTGCTCGGCCTCCTGGAGGCCGGCCCGCGCCACGGTTACGACCTCAAGCGCGCATTCGACGAAACCTTCGGCCACGACCGCCCCCTCGCCTACGGGCAGGTCTACTCGACCATGTCCCGGCTCCTGAAGAACGGCCTCGTAGAGGTCGACGGGGTCGAGAGCGGCGGCGGCCCCGAACGCAAGCGGTACGCGATCACCGACGCCGGCATCACCGACGTCGAGCACTGGCTCTCCCAGCCCGAGAAGCCCGAGCCGTACCTCCAGTCGACCCTGTACACCAAGGTGGTCCTGGCGCTGCTGACCCACCGCAGCGCCAACGAGCTCCTCGACACCCAGCGCGCCGAGCACCTGCGGCTGATGCGCATCCTGACCCAGCGCAAGCGCAAGGGCGACATCGCCGACCAGCTGGTCTGCGACCACGCCCTGTTCCACCTGGAGGCGGACCTGCGCTGGCTCGAACTCACCGCCGCCCGCCTCGACCAGCTCGCCCGGGAGGTACGCCGATGACTCCGGCCGGCACCCTGCTCGCCGCCGCGGACCTGCGCAAGTCGTACGGGCCCACCAAGGCCCTGGACGGGGCCGGGTTCTCGATCCACCCCGGCGAGGTCGTCGCCGTCATGGGCCCCTCGGGCTCCGGCAAGTCGACGCTGCTGCACTGCCTCGCCGGGATCGTCACCCCCGACTCCGGCACCGTCACCTACGCCGGCCGCGAGCTGCACACGATGAACGACGCCGAGCGCAGCGCCCTGCGGCGCAGCGACTTCGGCTTCGTCTTCCAGTTCGGCCAGCTCGTCCCCGAGCTGACCTGCGTGGAGAACGTGGCCCTGCCGCTGCGCCTGGCGGGGACCCGGCGCAAGGAGGCCGAGGGGACCGCGCTGCGCTGGATGGAGCGGCTCCAGGTCGAGGACCTCGCCGCCAAGCGCCCCGGCGAGGTCAGCGGCGGCCAGGGCCAGCGGGTGGCCGTGGCCCGGGCCCTGGTCACCGGACCCCGGGTGATCTTCGCGGACGAGCCCACGGGCGCCCTGGACTCCCTCAACGGCGAGCTGGTGATGCAGCTCCTCACCGAGGCCGCCCGGTCGGCGAACACCGCCGTCGTCCTCGTCACGCACGAGACCCGCGTCGCCGCGTACTCCGACCGCGAGATCGTCGTGCGCGACGGCCGCTCCCGCGACATGGAGCCGGTCGTATGAGCGCGCTCCGGACCTGGTCCCGCGACCTCGCCATGGGCGTCCGGTTCGCCTTCGGCGGCGGCCGCGAGGGGTGGCTGCGCACCCTCTTCACCGGTGTGGGCGTCGGCCTCGGCGTCGCGCTGCTGCTGATCGGCACGGCCGTCCCGGGCGCGCTCGCCGCCCGCGGCCAGCGCGGCGACGCCCGCTCCCTCCTGGGCGCCCCCACGGCCGCGGCGCCCGGCCCCGACACCCTGCTCATAGCCCGCGCCGACACGACGTACCGCGGCCAGGACGTCGAGGGCCGGCTGCTGAAGCCGGAGGGCCCCCGGGCCCCGCTCCCGCCGGGCCTGAAGGCCTTCCCCGCCCCCGGCGAACTGGCCGTCTCCCCCGCCCTGCGCGAGCTGCTGCGCTCGCCCGAGGGTGCGCTGCTGCGCGAGCGCCTCGACGGCAGGATCGGCGCGGTCATCGGCGACGCCGGCCTGACCGGCCCGGCCGAGCTCGCCTACTACCGGGGCGCCGACAGCCTCCCGGCGACCGGGCCGGGCGAGTTCCGCGTCCAGCGCATCACCGGCTTCGCGCCCGCTCCCGAACGTGCGGAGCTCAGCCCGGTGATGATGCTCACCGTCCTGCTGACCTTCGTGGCCCTGCTGCTGCCGGTCGCCGTGTTCATCGCCGCCGCCGTCCGGTCCGGCGGGGAGCGGCGCGACCAGCGGCTCGCCGCGCTGCGCCTGGTCGGCGCCGACGGGCGGACGGTCCGCCGGATCGCGGCCGGCGAGGCGCTGGCCGGAGCGGTGGCCGGGCTGCTGCTGGGCTCCGCGTTCTTCGTGGCCGGCCGCCGGCTGGTCGGCTCCCTCTCCCTCAGCCAGCGCAGCGTCTTCCCGGCCGACCTGACCCCCGCGCCGGGGCTGGTCGCCCTGGTGGCCCTCGCCGTTCCGGTGGCGGCCGTGGCCGTGACCCTGTTCACGCTGCGCGGGGTGGTCATCGAGCCGCTGGGCGTCCTGCGTACGGCGTCCCCGCGCCGGCGCCGCATCTGGTGGCGGCTGCTGCTGCCGCTCGGCGGGCTCGGCCTGCTCGCGCCGCTGGCGGGCCGCCGCTACGAGGGCGGCCGGTTCAACCAGTGGCTGGTCGGCGGCGGCGTGGTGCTGCTGCTGGTCGGGGTCACCGCCCTGCTGCCGTGGCTGCTGGAGCGGTGCGTCGGCCGGATGCGCGGCGGGCCCGTCTCCTGGCAGCTGGCGGTCCGCCGCCTGCAGGTCGCCAGCGGTCCCGCCGCCCGGCCGGTCAACGGCATGGCGGTGGCCGTCGCCGGGGCGATCGCCCTCCAGATGCTCTTCTCGGGCGTGGAGGCGGACACCACGCGGGAGACCGGGCAGGACCCGTCCCGGGCCTCGGTCGCGGTGATGATGCACGGCGGCACCGAGGACGGTCTGGAAGACCTCGGACGGCAGCTCGCCGGGACCCCGGGCGTGGTCCGGGCCGTCCCGCTGACCGTCGTGGGCGTCGCCCGGCAGGTCCCGAGCCCCGGCTCGCCCGACGTGACCATCGGCAGCTGCCGGGCGCTCGACGAGGTGGCGGAGATCGGCCCCTGCCGGGACGGTGACGTCTTCCTCCTCAGCGGCGGCCCCCTGGAGGAGGCCGTCGCTCCCGGGGACCGGGTGTTCGCCGGGGACGTCAGGATCTCCGCCGCGGAGTCGGCCGCGCTGGGCGGGAAGACCGTCGAGTGGACCGTCCCGGCCGGCGCCCGTACCGTCCGCCCCCGCGAGGACCCGACCGGCAAGCTCCGCACGGGCCTGCTGGCCACCCCGTCCGCCGTGCCGAAGGACCTGGGGCGGGCCCGGTTCGCGCAGGTCTACGTCCAGCTCGACGACTCCGCGCCGGACGCGCTGGAGCGGGTGCGCACCGCCGCCTTCAAGGCGGACCCCCTGGCCGCGGCGATGACCCTGCGGGCCACGCAGGAGGACCGCGCCTTCTCCGGGATCCGGGCCGGGCTGTTCTTCGGCGCGACCGGGGTCCTGGTGCTGATCGGCACCAGCCTGCTGGTCGGCCAGCTGGAGCAGCTGCGCGAACGCAGGAGGCTGCTGGCGGCCCTGGTCGCGTACGGCACCAAGCGCTCGACGCTGTGCCTGTCGGTGCTCTGGCAGACGGCGCTGCCGGTGGCCCTCGGGCTGGTCCTGGCGGCGGTGGCCGGCATCGGGCTGGGCTCGGTGCTGATGGGGCTGGCGCACATCCCGGTGCGGGTCGAGTGGAGCCAGGTGCTGCTGCTGACCGGCGCCGGCGCGGGGCTGGTAGCGGCGGTCACCCTGCTGAGCCTGCCGCCGCTGCTGCGCCTGATGCGCCCGGACGGGCTGCGCACGGAGTAGCGGGCTGAGCCGTACGTCCTACTCCGCGGGCCACACCGGGAGCGGGCGTACGGCTTCGCGCAGCGCCGCGGCGATGGCCCGGAACTCCTCCTGCCGGGCGGTGCCCGTCCGCATGGCCAGCGCGATCCGCCGCGAGGGCGCGGGCTCGGCGAAGTAGCCGGTGGCCAGGTACTCGTTGCGCGCGGTCTCCAGCCGCAGCGCGGTGCGCGGCAACAGGGTCACGCCCAGTCCCCCGGCGACCAGTTGTACGAGGGTGGACAGTCCGGCGGCGGTCGTGGTGACGGCGGCCCCGTCGGACCGGCCCGCCTCGCGGCAGATGTCGAGGGCCTGGTCGCGCAGGCAGTGCCCCTCGTCGAGCAGCAGCAGCCGCAGGTCGCGCAGTTCCCCGCGCGGGATGTCGCGCCGCCCGGCGAGCGGGTGCTCGCGGGGTGCGAGCAGGACGAAGTCCTCGTCGAAGAGGGGCAGTTCGGTGACCCCGGGGACGCCGAGCGGCACCGCGAGCAGCAGCAGGTCGAGCCGCCCGCCGGCCAGTCCCTCCAGCAGTGAGGAGGTCTGCTCCTCGTGCACCTGGAGGTCCATCCGGGGGTAGCGCCGGTGGAACAGCCCGAGCACGGTCGGCAGCAGGTAGGGGGCGACCGTGGGGATCACCCCGAGCCGCATGATCCCGGTGAAGGGGGCCCGTACGGCCTCGGCCTCCTCCAGCAGCCCGCCCATGGCGTCGAGCACCGTGCGGGCCCGGGCCGCGATCCGCTCGCCGGCCGGGGAGAGCAGCACCTTGCGGGTGGTGCGCTCCAGCAGCTGGACGCCGAGGGCCTCCTCCAGCGCGGAGACGGCGCCGGAGAGCGCGGGCTGGCTCATGCCGATCGACGCGGCCGCGTCCCGGAAGTGCAGGTGTTCGGCGACGGCGGCGAACGCCCGCAGCTGTGCGAGCGTCGCCTGCTTCGCTCCCCTGTTGCCGACAGCCACTGATAGGTACCTCCGATCACCCGCCACCAGCGTAGGCCGTGTGCGCTGCGGGCCGCGCCGCGGCGCGTGAGAGTGGAGGCAGGGCGAGGAGGGCCCGGCCGGGGCCCGCGCCCGGGAGGCGATCATGAACAGGCTGCTCCGGACCGCCGTCCTGACCCCGCTGGCGGCCGTCCCGCTGCTCCTGGGTCCGGCGGTGGCGGCCCGCGCCCTGCCGGGCGCGCCGGCGGCCGTGCCCTGTGCGGTCGCGGCCGGCGCCCGGGCCGCGGAGGGCGAGGGGCCCGCCGCCTCGGACGGGGACGCCCAGTACGACAAGGGCTTCAGGAAGGGGTTCCAGGCGGTGAAGGCCGACTGCGGCGCGAAGCCGCCGAAGGACCTGGGCGAGCTCGACCCCGGCTACCAGCGGGGCTACGCCAATGGCGCCGCGCTGGCCGCCAAGACGTTCTGCGGCGGCTGACCCACCCCATTGATAGGGAATCCTGATCACCGCGACCACCCTTTGCGATTTCCGCGATCAATGTCACTGTGCCAGCATGTGAGACCGTCCAACCCCTTCGGAAAGCCCCCAAAAGGGTCCCTTTCCGCTCTGCAAGGAGTCAGTGTGCTCACTGTCGGTGACAAGTTCCCCACCTACGATCTGACCGCCTGCGTCTCCCTCGACGCCGACAAGCAGTTCGCGCAGATCGACCACAAGTCCTACGAGGGCAAGTGGCGCGTGGTGTTTTTCTGGCCTGCCGACTTCACCTTCGTCTGCCCGACCGAGATCGCCGCGTTCGGCAAGCTGAACGACGAGTTCGCGGACCGCGACGCGCAGATCCTCGGCGTCTCCGGTGACTCCGAGTACGTCCACCACGCCTGGCGCAAGGACCACGCCGACCTGCGTGACCTGCCCTTCCCGATGCTGGCCGACGTCAAGCACGACCTGATGCAGGCCTGCGGCGTCGAGGGCGAGGACGGCTTCGCCAAGCGCGCGGTCTTCATCGTCGACCCGAACAACGAGATCCAGTTCGCCATGGTGACCGCCGGCTCCGTGGGCCGTAACCCCAAGGAGGTCCTGCGGGTCCTCGACGCCCTGCAGACCGACGAGCTGTGCCCCTGCAACTGGAACAAGGGCGAGGACACCCTGAACGCCGGCGCCCTGCTGGCCGGTGAGTGACGGATGTCCCTCGACACCCTGAAGTCGGCCATACCGGACTTCGCCAAGGACCTGAAGCTGAACCTCGGTTCGGTCATCGGCAACCAGGACACCCTGACCCAGCAGCAGCTGTGGGGCACCGTCCTGTCCTGTGCGATCGCCGCCCGCTCCCCGCGCGTCCTGCGTGAGCTGGAGCCGGAGGCCAAGGCCGCGCTCTCCCCGGAGGCGTACAACGCCGCCAAGTCCGCCGCCGCGGTCATGGCGATGAACAACGTCTTCTACCGGACGCGCCACCTGCTCTCCGACCCGGAGTACGGCACGCTGCGCGCGGGCCTGCGGATGAACGTCATCGGCAACCCGGGCGTGGAGAAGGTCGACTTCGAGCTGTGGTCGCTCGCGGTCTCCGCGATCAACGGCTGCGGCCAGTGCCTGGACTCGCACGAGCAGGTCCTGCGCAAGGCGGGCGTCGACCGCGAGACGGTCCAGGAGGCCTTCAAGATCGCCTCGGTGATCCAGGCCGTGGCCGTCACCCTCGACGCGGAAGCGGCCCTGGCCGCCGAGTAGTCACCCCCAGGGGTGCCCCACGCGCCACCGTGCCCCCGTCGCCCTTCCGGGCGGCGGGGGCACGCCGCGTTCGCGGGTCACTTCTTGCGCAGCCGGTCCATCAGGGCGCGCATGTCCTCGACCATGGCCGCCTGGACGGCGTTCTCATCGAGGTCGCCGCCCTTCCCGTCCTCGCCCGGCCACCACTCGACCCTGATGGTGAGGACGGCCCCGCCGTCGAGCACCTGGAGCCGGGGTGCGGAATCCTCCCCGGTGAACACCGCCCGCTCGCCGAGGCCGGGGACCAGCTGGGGCTCCACGGAGGGGGACCTCAGGTTCAGGTTGTTGCCGGGCCCGTGCCCGAACTCCGCGTCCGGGTCGGTCTTCTTGTGCAGTTCGACCTGCACCTGCGCGTCGTGGGTGAAGGGGCGGTCCTCCCGGCCCCCGGTGGAGAAGCAGTGGGACCAGTCCAGCGCCGGGCTCTCTCCGTGGCTCGGCATGCCTACCCCCAGGCTCCCGGTCACTGCGCCGACGGCCTTCAGCGGCGTCTCCGTGCACAGCTGCTCGCTGTGCCGGTACGCGATGGGCGGCCCGGCGGGGACGGAACGTTCCTGCACGACCAGTACGCCCGCCCAGACAGCGGAGGCCAGCACGGCCCCGCCCAGGGCCCAGAGCCAGGGGGCGCGCCCGCGAGGCCTCTCCCGGCCCTCGGGCCGCTCCTGCGGGCCCGCGAGTTCGGCCGGGGAGGCGTCGGTCCACTCCCCGTCGAGCTCAGGCTCGCTGATCATCCCCGGCCTCCAGCGCGGCGGCCCGCACCGCCGTGGCCCCGTGCGGGCCCGGACCGGTGGCGGAGACGAGGGCGTGGTGCCGCTCGCGCGAATAGGCCCTCAGGTAGACCACCACGGTGTTGGTGACGGCCACCAGCGGCACCGCGACGACGGCCCCGCCGATGCCCGCGACCATCCCGCCGGCCGCCACCGCGAGCACCACCGCGAGCGGGTGGACGCGTACGGCCCGGCCGAGGATGAAGGGCTGGAGCACGTGCCCCTCGATCTGCTGGACCGCCAGCACCACGCCCAGCACGGCGAGCGCGATGACGGGCCCCTGCGTCACGAGCGCGACGACCACGGCGAGCGCGCCGGAGATGACGGCGCCGACGAGCGGGATGAAGGCGAACAGGAAGATGAACACGGCCAGCGGCACGGCCATCGTCACGTCGAGGAAGTACAGGCCGAGGCCGATGAACACGGCGTCGATCAGCGCGACGAGGACCGTGCCGCGCACGTACGCGGTCAGCGTGCGCCAGGCGCGCGGACCGGCGCCCGCGACACCGGGACGGGCGGCGCCCGGGACCAGGCCCAGCACCCAGGTCCAGATCTTCTTGCCGTCGTAGAGCAGGAAGAGCGTCGAGAACATCGCGAGCAGCATGCCCGTCATCACCTCGACGAGGACCGTCACGCCCTGGAGGCCGGCGGAGGTGATCTCCTCGGTGTTGGTGCCGATCGTCTCGCTGAGGTTCTTCGCGATGTCGTTGATCTGCTTCTCGGTCACGTGGAACGGACTGTCCAGTGCCCAGCTCTTGAGCTCGTTGATGCCCTCGCGGAGCCGGTTGGAGAGGTCGTCGAGGTTCTCCATGACCTGCCAGACCACGAACCAGCCCACCAGGCCGATGACGACGAAGCCGAGGATCGCCGTGACGGCCGTGGCGAGCCCGCGCGGCAGGCCGAGCCTGCGCAGCCGCACCACGAACGGCTGGAGCAGCGCGGTGACGAGCAGGGCGGCGGCGAAGGCGAGGACGACCAGCCGGACTTCGCTGATCACCTTCATCAGGACCCAGAGCATCCCGGCGAGCATCAGCAGCCGCCAGCTCGCCTCGGCGGCGACCCGCACCCCCCACGGGATGACGGTCACCGGGTCGGGCCGCCCGGGCGTCGGGGGCACCGCGGGCCCGGCCGGCTCCACGGCGCCCGGGGCCGCCGCCGACGGGGCGGAGGCGGATACGGAGGCTGAGGCGGATGCGGATGCGGAGGCGGATGCGGAGGCGGATGCCGAGGCGGGCAGCGGCGGTTCGCCGGCGGCCTCGGCCTCGACCTCGGCCCGCCGTTCGTCCAGGGCCGCCTCCATACGGCTCAGTCTGCTGCCGAGCCGGCCGAGCCAGCCTGCCCTCTTCGCCATGTCGTTCCTTTCCCCCGCCCAGTGGTGACGCCTCGCACGACCGTACACGCGAGGAACCCCACACCGTCGGACGGTGCGGGGTTCCCCGAGGCTGTACGCGGGCCCTATGTCAGGGCTCTAGTACCAGTCGTTGGCCTGGTGGAAGCTCCAGGCGCTGCACGGGCTGCCGTAGCGCTCGTTCATGTAGCCCAGGCCCCACTTGATCTGGGTCGCCGGGTTGGTGCGCCAGTCGGAGCCGGCCGAGGCCATCTTCGAACCGGGGAGCGCCTGGACCAGACCGTAGGCTCCCGAGGAGGAGTTGACGGCCTTGTAGTTCCAGGTCGACTCCGCGTCGATGATGTTCGAGAAGCACTGGAACTGGCCCGCCGGGACCAGCTGCCGGGCGATGTCCTTGACCTGGGCGACCGTGTAGGAGCCCTGGACCGGGAAGTCGCCGGCGTCGCGGGCCGCGGACCGGCTGGCGATCTCGCCCTCGCCCTCGCGCTGCTCCTTGAGCTTGGCGTCGGCCTCGGCCTTCTTCGCCTTCTCGGCCTTCTCCGCCTCGGCCTTCTTGGACTTGGCGTCCTCGGCGGCCTGGATGCGGGCGGCCTCCTCCACCGAGCGCTTGGCGTCGGCGTCGGCGGCGTGGGCGATGGTGTCGGCCTGCTGCGCCAGGGTGGCGCTCTGGACCTGGGCCTGCTCGCCGACCGGGAGGTCGGTGAGGAGAGTCGCGCCGGAAGCGGTCGTCTCGATGTCGTTGGATGCGGCGTCGCCAGTGGCGACGCCCACGACTGCGCCGACGGTGGTGACCGCGGTGGCCGAAGCCACTGCGAACCCCCGGACCGAGATCCGGCTCACACGGTGTCCTTCCAGCAGCGTCCGCAGTGACCGCGCGGTCGCAAGAGTGCCCCCTCGACACTGGTCTCCGTGGTGTTGAGGTCACTGGAGACACTGGCCCGTGGGCAACTCCCTTGCGGGCGCTGCCGGCTGTACCGGGCGGCATACGGACAACGGCTGTGGAGTTGTTCGTACTGCGCGTATCTCGAACGGAGATACAGATGTGCCGTATGCGGGGCCTGACGGAAACCAGACTCTGCCGGACCTCGACGCCGCAAGGCAATTCCGCGTTGCGTGTGAAAGGTCACACCTGCCGTGATGCCGGTGATTCGGGAAAACGGCTGTGCAGCAGGGCGCCGCCCGGCTAGGCTCCTGGGCCTTTGCCGGGCGGCGCCAACTGACCGTCCCGCTATGGGGGTTTTACCCCGTTCCCTCCTAGAGGGTCTCCAGCATCTCCGTCACCAGTGCGGCGATCGGGGAGCGCTCGGAGCGGGTCAGCGTCACGTGGGCGAAGAGCGGATGCCCCTTCAGCTTCTCAACGACGGCGACCACTCCGTCGTACCGGCCGACGCGCAGATTGTCGCGCTGGGCCACGTCGTGGGTGAGAACGACCCGCGAATTGGCCCCGATCCGGGACAGAACGGTCAGCAGGACGTTGCGCTCCAGGGACTGGGCCTCGTCCACGATGACGAACGCGTCGTGCAGCGAGCGGCCGCGGATGTGCGTGAGCGGCAGGACCTCCAGCATCCCGCGCCCGAGCACCTCCTCGATGACCTCGCGCCCGGCGACGGCCGAGAGGGTGTCGAAGACCGCCTGCGCCCAGGGGCTCATCTTCTCGGCCGCGTCTCCGGGCAGGTACCCGAGGTCCTGGCCGCCGACCGCGTACAGCGGGCGGAAGACCATGACCTTCTGGTGCTGCCTCCGCTCCAGCACCGCTTCCAGGCCCGCGCACAGCGCCAGCGCCGACTTCCCCGTGCCGGCCCGGCCGCCCATCGAGATGATCCCGATCTCGGGGTCGAGGAGCAGGTCCAGGGCGATGCGCTGCTCGGCGCTGCGCCCGTGCAGCCCGAAGGCCTCGCGGTCCCCCCGTACGAGCCGCACGTTGCCGTCGGCCGTGACCCGGCCCAGGGCCTTGCCGCGCTCGGACTGGAGGACCAGCCCGGTGTGCACGGGCAGTTCCGCGGCCTCCGGGACGTAGAGCCGCTCCTCGGAGTAGAGGAGGTCCACCTGCTCCCCCGACAGGGCGAGCTCGCTCATGCCGGTCCAGCCGGCGTCGGTGATGGCGAGCTCCGCGCGGTACTCCTCGGCGAGCAGCCCCACGGAGGAGGCCTTGATGCGCAGCGGGAGATCCTTCGAGACGACCGTGACGTCGTAGCCCTCGGCCTGGAGGTTGCGGGCGACCGCGAGGATCCGCGAGTCGTTGTCCCCGAGCCGGAAGCCCGCCGGCAGGACGCCGGGGTCGGAGTGGTTGAGCTCGACGCGCAGGGTGCCGCCCAGCTCTCCCAGCGGGATGGGGGCGTCGAGGCGACCGTAGCGGACCCGGAAGTCGTCGAGCAGGCGCAGGGCCTGACGGGCGAAGTAGCCGAGTTCGGGATGGTGCCTCTTGGCCTCCAACTCGGTGATCACCACGATCGGGAGCACGACCTCGTGCTCGTCGAAGCGGGAGAACGCGTTGGGGTCGGCCAGCAGGACGCTGGTGTCGAGGACGTAGGTCCGCCTGTCGGGCAGGCGGCGCTTTGTGCTGGTCACCACGGAAGGACGTACCCCCTCGGAAGAGGTCGGGCCATGAAGACCGGACCGGTCATCGGCGCCAATGCCAGGGCCGAGTTCCGGCCCTCCAATCCGTCCGTGCGAACCGCACGCGCGTCCTGGTGCAAAGGGCCTCCCGGGCGGACGGCCCTGTGCCGTCCGCTGAGACTCGACACCCGTGGATCGGGCGTCGACCTGCCAGGGTTATGCCCTCGAACGTGCGGTGCCATGCCATGGCATATGACGGACGCTCGGTGAACCCCTGGTGAATGGTTCGCGGGAGGCCGAGGGGGCGGGGGTGTCTTCCGGTCAGGTGCCGTAGCGCCGGTGGCGGGCGGCGTAGTCGCGCAGGGCGCGCAGGAAGTCGACCTTGCGGAAGGCCGGCCAGAAGACCTCGCAGAAGTAGTACTCCGAGTGGGCGCTCTGCCACAGCATGAACCCGGACAGCCGCTGCTCGCCGCTGGTGCGGATCACCAGGTCGGGGTCGGGCTGGCCGCGGGTGTAGAGGTGCTCCGCGATGTGGTCGATGTCCAGGACCTCGGCGAGCTCCTCGAAGGAGGTGCCCTTCTCGGCGTGCTCCAGCAGGAGCGAGCGGACAGCGTCGGCGATCTCCTGTCGGCCGCCGTACCCGACGGCGACGTTGACGAGTATCCCGTCGATGTCGTGGGTGGCCTGCTCGGCCTCCTTCAGCACCGTCTGGGTCTGCGCGGGCAGGATGTCCAGGTTGCCCACGTGGTGGACGCGCCAGCGGCCGTCCTCGGCGAGGCCCCGGACCGTGTTCTCGATGATGTTGAGCAGCGGCCGGAGCTCGACCTCCGGCCGGTCCAGGTTGTCCGTGGAGAGCATCCACAGGGTGACGACCTCGACGTCCGTCTCGGTGCACCAGCCGAGCATCTCGGAGATCTTGTCGGCGCCGGCCTGGTGGCCCTGCTCCGTCGTGCCTCCGGACGCCTTCGCCCAGCGCCGGTTCCCGTCCAGGATGACGCCGATGTGCTTGGGCGACGCGTCATGGTCGAGGCGGCCTTCCACCCGGCGTGCATAGAGCCTGTACACCAGGTCGCGCAGCTTCACGATCTTCGAGCCCCTCCGTGCAATGCCCCCGTGCCAATTGCGGTCTCCCCCGAGTCCGCCACATTACTGCGCGTCGGGATCGGGTACCCAACTCGGCCTGTCACAAGTCCGTGATAGCAAGGACAACGTGACTGATAACAATCCCTATCGGGCAGAGCCCTCGCGTTACGACTCCATGCCCTACCGGCGCACGGGTCGCAGCGGCCTCAAGCTTCCCGCGATCTCCCTGGGTCTCTGGCACAACTTCGGGGACGACCGGTCCCTGGAGTCCCAGCGCGCCATCCTGCGCCGCGCCTTCGACCTCGGCGTGACCCACTTCGACCTGGCCAACAACTACGGCCCGCCGCCCGGCTCCGCCGAGCTGAACTTCGGAAAGATCTTCGCCCAGGACTTCGCGCGCTACCGCGAGGAGCTGGTGCTCTCCACCAAGGCCGGCTACTTCATGCACCCCGGCCCGTACGGCGAATGGGGCAGCCGCAAGTACCTCCTCGGCTCGCTCGACGCCTCGCTGAAGCGGATGGGCGTGGACTACGTCGACGTCTTCTACTCGCACCGCTTCGACCCGGAGACCCCGCTGGAGGAGACCATGGGCGCGCTCGCGTCCGCGGTCCAGCAGGGCAAGGCGCTGTACGTCGGCGTGTCCTCGTACACGGCGGCGCAGACCGCCGAGGCCGCGCGGATCCTGACGGACATGGGCGTGCGCCCGCTGATCCACCAGCCCTCGTACTCCATGATCAACCGCTGGACGGAGGAGGACGCGCTGCTGGACACCCTGGAGGAGGCCGGCATGGGCTGCATCTCCTTCGCGCCGCTCGCGCAGGGCATGCTCACCGGCAAGTACCTCCAGGGCATCCCGGAGGACTCCCGGGCGGCCGCGGGCAAGTCCCTGAACCCCGCGCTGCTGTCCGAGGACGTGGTCCGCCGCCTGCACGGCCTGAACGACATCGCGGCCCGCCGCGGCCAGTCGCTGGCCCAGCTGGCGCTGACCTGGGTGCTGCGCGACGAGCGGATGACCTCCGCGCTGATCGGCGCGTCGAGCGTGAAGCAGCTGGAGGAGAACGTGGCCGCGCTGGCCGGTGCGCCGCTCACGGAGCAGGAGCTGAAGGAGATCGACTCCTTCGCGGTGTCCACCCCCGGCACCAACATCTGGGCCCAGCGCGGCTGACCTGCGCTTTTGCCCTGAGGGCGGGTGGAACGAAAAACGGGCCGGTCCGTGGGGGGGATACGGACCGGCCCGAGGGGGGGGTTCCACCATAACCCTTCGTAAAGCGTCCTGCGTGCATTGCCGCAAAACGATTACGCTCCGAATCCGCCCAGCAGCACTCCGGTGAGGGCTCCGGCGGCCATGAAGGGGCCGAACGCGAACCCCTGCTCACGGCCCGCGCGGCCGCTCAGCAGCAGGCCGAGGCCGTACACGGCGCCGTAGAGCAGCCCCAGGAACGCCCCGGCCGCCCATACCCCCCACCCGTACCACCCAAGAGCGACCCCCAGGACGAGCGCCAGCTTGACGTCCCCCAGTCCCATCCCGGCGGGGTTGATCAGGAACAGCACGAGGTACGAGGCCCCGAGCGCGAGCCCGCCCAGCAGCGCGAGCCGCCAGGACCCGGCGGCGCCGGGCAGCAGCGCGGCGCCGCCGAGCAGGGCGGCGCAGGCCGCGGCCAGCGGGAGGGTCAGCACGTCGGGCAGCCGGTGCACGGCGAGGTCGACGAGGGACAGCAGCACCAGCACGGGCGCGAGGACGACGAACACCGCCGTCTCCGGGCGGGGGCCGGCGGCCGCCGCGATGGCCGCGCAGGGGGCGGCGGTCAGGAGGGCGGGGCCCAGCCGGCCCCCGCGCCCCGGGGCGGGCCCGAGCCAGCCCCGCCACCCGCTCGGGGCGTGACCGCGCCAGGGCTCGCCCGGGGGCACCGAGAGGCGGTACGCGGCGCGGGGCAGCGCCAGGCCGGCGGTGGCGCCGTACGCGGCGGCGGCGGTGATCACGAGTGCGCCCATCCGCCGAAGCTAGACGCCCGCGCCGCCGCGAGCATGGGCCCCAGGGCCCCTTCCGCCCCATTCGCCGGCCCGCTTCCCGGGGTCCGGGCCGCTGCGCGGGGCTGGTCCCCTACCCTCCCCCAGACTCCGTCCGGGGGGACCCCCACTTCCGCCGTTCCCCGGGCGCTGCCCGGACCCGCGCCTCAAACGCCGGCGGGGCTGGAAGACCCCGGGGCTCCGCCCCGGACCCCGTACGCGCGCTCCGCGCCCGGTGCGCTCAAACTCCCCCAGCTACCGCTGGGAGGTGCCCCCAGCGCGGGCTGGAATTGCCGCGCAGCGGCAAAATCCAGCCCCGCCGGCGTTTGAGGCGCGGGGGTCCGGGGGCGGAGCCCCCGGTGAGCGGGAGAGGGGCGGGTAGGGGACAGCCCCGCGCAGCGGCAGGCCCGGCTCCCGCTCTAGGGTGACCGCATGGCGGAATGGCAGGACGGCACCGGCACCCTCCTCATCGGCACCACCGCGGTCCCCCTGGAGGTCGCCGCCTCCTACCGGGCCCGCACCCGCGGCCTCCTCGGCCGCGACGGCGTCGAGGGGGCGCTGCTGCTGACGCCGGCCGGGAGCGTGCACACCTTCCGGATGCGGTTCCCGATCGACGTGGCCTACCTCGACCGCCGGATGCGCGTGATCGCGCTGACCACGATGCCCCCGGGCCGCCTCGGCCTGCCCCGGCTCCGCTCCCGGCACGTGCTGGAGGCCGAGGCGGGGGCCATGGCCCGCTGGGGCCTCACGACGGGAGGCACGGTGGCCGTCTCGGCGGGTGGACCTCCGGGCGCGGGGCGGTAGGTTGGGGCGGTTGGGCTGGGGTCTCAGGGGAGCGGCATGACGGAGAACGCGCGGATCAAGGCGCTGGAGCAGATCATGCCGGCGACGCACGGCGCCGACGAGGACATCGACTGGCAGGCGGCCGAGGCCGTCTGGGGCACCCGCTTCCCCTCCGACTTCGTGGCGTTCATGGGGCGTTACGGGGCCGGGTCCATCAACGGCGAGGCCAGCGTGCTGCTGCCGCTGCCCAAGCCCGGGCTCCAGTGGGACCCGGCCGAGATGGCCGAGGAGACCGCCAACGCGCGGCAGCTCTGGGAGGCCGGGGGCGGCCGGGCCGCCTTCGACGTGGACCCGGAGTCGATCATCGCCTGGGGGGTCACCGGCGGGTCGGACATCCTGTGCTGGCTCACAACCGACCCGGACCCGGACCGCTGGCCGGTGCTGGTCGCCGGCCGGCACACCGCCGACGCCTTCGCCGTCCACCCGTACGGCATGGCCGAGTTCCTGCTGCGGCTCTGCTCCGACGAGTTCGACGTGAGCCCCGTGAGCATCACCTTCTGGGACGCCGGGCACCTCAGCTTCGTCCACTGGCGCAAGGCCCAGCGCCGCTGGCAGGAGGGCCGCAACCCCGAGACGGGCGAGCCGGACCCCTACGCGGGCGAGTTCGCCGACTAGACGCCCGCCCGACCGGTCGGCCGACCGACCGCGCCCGAAAATCACACCCAGCCCGTTTCCCCACCGGAAACGGGCTTTTCGGCATGTCTACGCGCGTCGCATATCCCGTACCCATATCGGAAAACACAATTCCGAAATCCCGTGATTGGAGCATTGAACACAAGTGCCCACCCAATGCATTCAAGCCGACCGCCCTCGGGAGAGAATTCCGGCCAGACGGGCCACGGCGGGACACCCCAGCCCGGAGCAACTCATAAGTAATAACGGGAATCAAAAGAAAATCAGGGGTATCCACCCGTGCGAAGAAGAATGTTCGGCGCGGCCGCCACGGCTGCCGCGTTCGGTCTGCTGATACCGCTGTCGGGCTGCGGAAGTTCCTCCGGCGGCAGCGGCGGTGACGCGTTGCAACTGGTCGCGGCCGAATACGGCACCACTCCCGCCACCAGTTCCAAGGCTTTCTGGGACAAGGTGACGGCCGATTTCACCAAGACCAACCCCGGCATCAAGGTCGAGGTCACGCTCCTCCCGTGGGCCAACATCGACCGCGAGGTCTCCAAAATGGTCAGCGCCGGCAAGGCGCCGGACATGGCGCTCATGGGCTCGTACTCGGACTTCGCCGCCCAGGGCAAGCTGTATTCCGCGGAGGAGCTGCTCTCGATCAGCGCCGAGGCTAACTTCCTCCAGCCCCTCGCCGAGGCCGGATCGGTCGGGAACACCCTCTACGGCCTGCCCTTCGTGGCGAGCAGCCGTCTGCTCTTCTACAACACCAAGCTGTTCGCGGACGCCGGCCTCACCGCCAAGGACGGCTCGCCCACCTGGCAGCCGAAGACCTGGGGGGACCTGGAGTCCGCCGCCAAGGCGCTCAAGGCGAAGGGCGTGAAGTACCCGTACGCGCTGCCGCTGGGCCCCGAGGAGGCGCACGCGGAGGCGATGATCTGGGAGCTGTCCAACGGCGGCGGCTACGCCGACAGCAGCGGCAACTACAGCCTGGCCTCGGACCAGAACGTCGAGACCTTCAAATGGCTCCAGACCAAGCTGGTCGGCCCCGGGCTGACCGGCCCGACCCCGCCCGCGCAGCTGAACCGCGCCGACGCCTTCGACGCGTTCCTGCGCGGTGAGGTCGGCATGCTCAACGGCTACCCGTCCCTCTCCCACGAGGCGCGCGCCAAGGGCATCACCGTCGGCGCCGTGGCCATGCCGGTCTCGGACTCCCTGGGCACCGGCGAGAAGCCGCCGACCGTGGGCGTGGCCGACTGGATGATGGCCTTCAAGCAGAACGGCAAGGGCGAGGAGATCGGCAAGTTCCTGGACTTCGTCTACCAGGACAAGAACCTGTCGGACTTCGCGGGCCGCTACCACCTGCTGCCCTCGACCGTCACGGCCTCCCGCACCCCCTCGGGCGGCGGCCTCGACAAGAACGACGAGCAGTTCCTGACCGCCTTGCGCGGCGCCCAGCTCTACCCGGTCAACGACCCGGCCTGGGTGTCGGTCAGCGACACCATCAAGCGCAACATCGGGCGGGCCCTGGAACCGGGCGCCAACCCGAAGGCCGTCCTGGAGGAGATCGCCGCGAAGGCGAGCGCCGCCTCGAAGAAGAAGCGCTGAAAGTCCCCCGCGACAAGGGACCTTCGCCTCCCTGCCGGACCCCATCCCGTACGGCAGAATGGCTGTCGGCACTTGATCCAAGGCCGTGGCCCAGTCGCCCGCCGGGCACCCACAAGGTGCGCGGGGCGGCAGGCCTCCCCCTCCCCCTCCTCCGCCGCCCCGGCACCGCCGCCTCCCGCTACGCCCGGCCGTTCTCCGCGGAGAACGCCTTGCGGTACCGCTCGCAGCCGGAGTCCCAGCGCAGGCTGCCCGTCAGCGTCCCGTAGTGGGTGCGCGTGACCGACCACTCCACCGTGTACTCGCCGGTGTCGCACGCGATCCTCCTGCCGCCCGGGACCTTCTGACGCCCCGTCGCCGGCTGCCCCGTCAGCTTCCGCTCCACCTCCGCCCGCGCGACCCCCTTCGCGTCGCGCAGCACGGCGTGCACGACGATCGGGTGGGTGCCGTTCTTGGTGGTCAGGCCCTTGTTCACCAGGACGTCGGACACCGCCCACGCGAACTCGTACGAGGGTTCCCAGGCCAGCGTGTCCGGGTCGGCGACCTGGCGCTCGCTCCTCGGGTCGTGGGGGTGCGACGGGCGGGTGACCGTCCCGTACTGGATGCCCGGGTGGAAGCGGACCTGGCCCTGCAGCTTGTGCTTCTGGTCCTTGGTCCACAGGGACTTCATCTCGTGCTCGCCCCCGGCCGGGTCCTGGAGGTATCCGGTGCCCGGTGCGGCCGTGGCGGGCGCCTGGCCGAGGGCGGGGGCCACGGCCGCGGCTGCCGCGGCGAGGGCGAGGGCTGCGGTACGAGTGCGCTTCATGCCCGGCCCAACGGGCCCCCGCGGCGGGCCGGAACGACGCCGTGCGCGCGTTCACCCGTACGGAGCGGGCGGCGGACGCACAGGTGACAGATTCCGTTCCTGGCCGGAATGCGCCGCGGACGCCTCTGGTTCTCTGTGCCCGGACGGGGAAACGGTCCCCGCACGACCACGGGGGATGGCATGGGCATGACGGTTGATGGAACGGTCGCGGCGGGCTGGGAGACGGTGCGGGAGGAGTTCGAGGCGTTCGTGGCCTCGGAGCCGAACCCTCCGGAGGCCCAGCTCGCGGTGCGCCACCACGGGCGGACCGTGGTGGACCTGTGGGGCGGCGAGGACACCGACGGGGCCACCCTGAGCGGGGTCTTCTCCCTCACCAAGGGTGCCGCGCACCTCGTCGTGGCGCTGCTGACGCAGGAGGGCGTGCTGGACCTGGAGCGTCCGGTGTCGGCGTACTGGCCGGAATTCACCGGCCACGGCAAGGAGCGGCTGACGGTGCGGCAGCTCGTCGCGCACGGCTCCGGGCTGATCAGCACCGGCGAGGGCTTCTCGTACGAGGAGATCGCGGACGACGCGTTCCTCGCGGCCCGGCTGGCGGCGCAGGAGCCGTACTGGGAGCCCGGCACGGCGTACGGCTACCACGCGTTCGTGATCGGTGCGCTGACGGGCGAGGTGGTGCGGCGGGTGACGGGCCGCTCGCTGCAGGAGGTCTACGAGGAGCGGGTGCGGGCGCCGTACGGGCTGGACCTGTACATGGGGCTGCCGGCGGAGCTGGAGGGCCGCTGGAAGCCGGTCCTGGAGATGCTGCCCACGCCCGCGCAGCTGGAGCTGCTCGCGGCGGGCGGGCCGCTGCCCGAGCTGATGAGGACGGCCTTCAACTGGCACCACGAGCCGCCGATGGACATCGTCGCGTACGCCAACCACCCGAAGGTCAAGGCCCTCGGCCCGGCCTCGGCCGGCGGCAGCGGTACGGCGCGCGGGGTGGCCGCCCTGTACGCGGCGGCCATCAGCGGGCTGGACGGCCGGCCCGCGCTGCTGGAGCCCGCGACGGTGGCCGACGTGGCGCGGCTGCACACGCCGGGCCAGGACCGGGTGACCTCGGAGGCGGACCACTTCGGGCTGGGCTTCGAGACCCAGCCCGCGGTGGGCCCGGAGGCCTTCGGGCACTGCGGCGCGGCGGGCGGCAACGGCTTCGCCGACCCGGTCACGGGGATCGCGTACGGGTACACGCGCCGCCGCTTCGGCTTCCCGGGCGGGCTGGCCCCGGAGAACGGGCGCCTGACGGCGGCGGTGCTGAAGGTGGCCCGGGGGCTCTAGGAGTGGCTCAGGCCTGGCCGGTCTCGAAGCGGCTGATGTGGCCGTCGGAGACGGTGAACCGCCAGGCGGTGCGCATCTCGCCCCAGGTGTCGTTGCGGTAGGAGACGACGAGGGACCGGCCGTCGTCGGTCTGCTTCTCGACCGACATGTGGCCGCGGGAGGAGAAGATCTCACGGTCCGTCCAGTCGGTCAGATCCCGGTCGGAACCGTCGTCGGACATGGTCGCGCCGGGGGTCAGGACGGCCCGGAAGGCCTCCTGGTCGCCCGCGTTGACGGCGGTGACGAAGGCCCGGACGGCGGGGTCGGTGAGCTGGTCCGGCTTGATCATGGGGTCTCCCGGTCGTGTGCGTGGTCGTGCGTCCTGTGCTGCGCGCGCGACCAGGGAACACCCCCGGCGGGGCCGGGCGGCCGACCCTCACCCGTTCGCCGCCCGGCGGCGTGTCAGGAGGGGTCGGGGGCGGTGCGCACGGGGAAGCCGGTGGGCCGGCCCTGCTCCTCCAGCCAGGTCAGGACCTGGTCGAGGGCGGCGACGGTCTGCTTGCGGTCGCCGCCGCCGTCGTGGAAGAGGATGGTGGGGCCGTTGCCGATCTCGCGCTTGACGGCGTCGACGATGGCGGCGGTGCCGGGCTTGCCGAAGTCCTTGGTGTCGACGTTCCAGCCGAGCGGGCGCATGCCGCCCGCGGCGGCGATCCTGCGGCTGTCGGGGGTGAAGGCCCCGCCGGGGGCGCGGTAGTACTCGACCTTGGCGCCGCCGCCGGCGGCTTCCTCGATCAGCTTCTTCGCGTCGAGGATCTGGGCCTGCTGGTAGGCGACGGGCTTCTTGTCCATGGACGTGTCGTGGTCCATGGAGTGGTCGCAGAGCCGGTGGCCGGCCGCGACGACCTTCTTGACCAGGTCGGGGTGGGCCTTGGCCTGGGGGCCGATCATGCAGAAGACGGCCTTGACGTCGTGCTCGGCCAGCACCTTCAGGACCTGCGGGGTCCAGCGGGGGTCGGGGCCGTCGTCGATGGTGATGTTGACGGCGTCGCCCCCGGCCTCGGAGGCGTGGGCGATGGTGTCCGGGACGCCGGAGGAGGGGGTGGGGGGCGTGCCCGCGCCGCCCGGCTTCCCGTCTTCCGGCGCGCCGCTCTGACGTGACGCGTTGTCATGGCGGGGAGCGGGGTGGTCCTCGCCGGTGGGGACCAGGGTCGTGACCCCCCAGATGGTGGCGGCGACGGCCGCGGCCGAGGCGGCGACGGCTATCCGGGCTCGGAGGCTGTGCTTCTGCGTGCGCGTCATGTGGATCAGGACGCCTTCGAACCTGAGAAGGTTCCCCTTAATTGCCCCATAAATTCCAGGTAATAAGGGGTTTAGTCCTTTATCGCCACTGGTGACACAGATGCCCCTCAGGCCCCCGCAGACACGCGAAGAGGCGGGTGGGGCCCGGGAAATCCCGGGCCCCACCCGCCTCTTGGGGTGTGCGGATCAGTGGGCGAACGAGTCCGCCGGGGCGGAGGCGGCCTTGGCGGGACCGCCGCCGGCCGGGGCCGGACCCGCGCCCCGCAGCGGGACCTCCTTGACGAACCAGGCGAGCACGAAGCCCAGTACGGCGACGGACGCGCCCAGCAGGAACGCCGAGTGGGTACCGGCGGCGACGGCGTGCTGGTAGGCGTCGCGCACGGCCTCGGGCAGCTTGGCCAGGCTCGCCGCGTCCAGCTGGGCGGCACCGGCGGACTGCGCGGCCTGCGGGCCGAGCCGCTCGGACATGGTGTCCGTGACGCGGGAGGTGAACAGGGAGCCCATCAGGGCCACGCCGAAGGAACCGCCGAGGGTGCGGAAGAGGGTGGCCGAGGAGGAGGCGACGCCCATGTCCTTCATGTCGACGCTGTTCTGCGCGACCAGCATGGTGATCTGCATCAGGAAGCCGAGACCGGCGCCGAGGACGGCCATGTAGAGGCCGGAGACCAGGCGGGTGGTGCCGGTGTCCATGGTGGCGAGCAGGAACAGCCCGACGACCATGAGGGCCCCGCCGGCGATCGGGAAGACCTTGTACTTGCCGCTGCTGGTGGTGATCCGGCCCGCGACGAGCGAGACGGCCATCATCGAGAGCAGCATCGGCAGGAGCAGCAGGCCGGAGTTGGTGGCGGAGGCGCCCTGGACGGACTGCTGGAAGAGCGGGAGGTAGAGCACGCCGCCGAACATGGCGAAGCCGACGAGGAAGCCGATCACCGACATCAGGGTGAAGTTGCGGCTGCGGAAGATGTGCAGCGGCATGACCGGCTCGGCGGCCTTGGTCTCGGCGTAGAGGAAGGCGGCGATGGACAGGACGCCGACGACGATCAGGCCGATGATCTCGGCGGAGCCCCAGGCGTACTCGGTGCCGCCCCAGGTCGTCACGAGGACGGTGGAGGTGATGGCGAGGGTCAGCAGGGCCGCGCCGATGTAGTCGATCTTCCCCTGCGACTTCTTCTTGGGCAGGTGCAGCACGGCGCTGACCATCGCCAGGGCGACGGCGCCGAGCGGGAGGTTGATGTAGAAGGACCAGCGCCAGCCCATGTGGTCGGTGATGGTGCCGCCGACCAGCGGGCCGCCGATCATGGCGAGGGCCATCACGCCGGCCATCATGCCCTGGTACTTGCCGCGCTCGCGGGGCGGGATCAGGTCGCCGATGATCGCCATGACGCCGACCATCAGACCGCCGGCGCCGAGGCCCTGGACGGCGCGGAAGCCGATGAGCTGGCCCATGTCCTGGGCCATGCCGCTGAGCGCGGAGCCGACGAGGAAGATGATGATCGAGGTGAGGAAGGAGCCCTTCCGCCCGTACATGTCGCCGATCTTGCCCCAGATGGGGGTCGAGGCGGCGGTGGCCAGGGTGTAGGCGGTGACCACCCAGGAGAGGTGTTCGAGGCCGCCGAGCTCGCCGACGATGGTCGGCATCGCGGTGCCGATGATCATGTTGTCGAGCATGGCGAGCAGCATTGCGATCATGAGTGCCATGAGGACGACACGCACGCTGCGCGGCTTCACCTCCTCGGCGCCCGCCGCTTCCTTGATGTTCTCCGCCATGTCCACTCCCCGTTCACATCCAACTGCGCCGGGTACTTACTTGCCGCCCGGCTAGTTCACTACACTGGGGAAGGTAGACCCGTCACTAGCCGGGCGTCAAGTAAGTAATTCGGGAGAGCCATGTCCAGCACCGGTCCGCAGCAGCCGCGCCGTGGCAACACGCGCCAGCGCATCCAGGACGTCGCACTGGAGCTCTTCGCCGAGCAGGGTTACGAGAAGACCTCGCTACGGGAGATCGCGGAGCGGCTGGAGGTCACGAAGGCGGCGCTGTACTACCACTTCAAGACCAAGGAAGACATCATCATCAGCGTCTTCGACGACCTGACCCGGCCGATCGACGAGCTGATCGAGTGGGCGCAGGAGCAGCCGAAGACGCTGGAGACCAAGCGGGAGATCCTGCGCCGCTACAGCGAGGCCATGGCGGCGGGCGCTCCGCTGTACCGCTTCATGCAGGAGAACCAGGCCACGATGCGGGAGCTGAGCATCGGGGAGACGGTCAAGCGCCGGCTGTTCACGCTGGTGGAACTGCTGCGCAACGACGAGGGCCCGCTCGCGGACCAGGTGCGCTGCGTGAGCGCCCTGTTCACGCTGCACGCGGGGATGATGTTCCTCCAGCACGTGGAGGGGGACCCGGAGGAGACCCGGCTGGCGGCCCTGGACGTCGCCACGGACCTCATCACCCGGGCCCACCACGGCGACGTGTAGCCGCCGGCGGCGGGCCGGGCGGGGGGCTCAGGCGCCGTCGCCGCCCGACGGGGTGCCGGAGCGCTTCTCGGCGAGGGAGCGGCGCAGGACGGGGACGGCGAGCCCCAGGGCGGTGCCGATGGTCAGGCCGGCACCTACGTTGTCGAACACCAGGAGTCCGAGCAGGATGCCGACGGAGATGCCCGTCGAGAGGCCCACGGCCGCTTCCTTGCCGTGAATCGCCTCTGCTGCCTCGGTCTTATCTTCATGCACCATGCACGCATTGTGCCAGTGGATCACTTGTCGACGGCCATGGCGAGTTCGAACACACCGCTGTTCATGTCCTCGCACAGGGCCCGGCAGGCGCCGAAGAGCTCGGTGAACTCGGGCAGGGCCTGCCAGTCCCGCACGGCCTGCTCGCCGGTCCAGCGGGACACGGACACGAAGTGGGCCGGTTCGTTCAGGTCGCGGATCAGCCGGGCGTGCAGGAAGCCGTCGACGGAACCCTGGGTCCAGGTCAGGAACTCCGTCCACCGCAGGATGAACTCGGCCTCCTCGCCCGCGCGCACCTGCCAGTTCCCCGAGGCCCAGTACCTGCTCGTCGTATCGGTCATCGCGCACCACCTCGGGAGTCGGCCCCTCCCCCAGATTAGGCCGGTGAGCGCGTCCCGGCCCGTCCGCGCGGCGCGGCGCGGCGGGGGCCGG
Source organism: Streptomyces sp. NPDC004126 (assembly GCF_050275515.1). Taxonomy (NCBI): domain Bacteria; kingdom Bacillati; phylum Actinomycetota; class Actinomycetes; order Kitasatosporales; family Streptomycetaceae; genus Streptomyces; species Streptomyces sp. NPDC004126. The sequence goes on from NZ_JBNNPF010000039.1 coordinate 40,573, forward strand.
GCGGGGAGGCGGTAGGGCATGGGGGGCACGCTCGGCGGCGAGGCTCCCTGGAGGCCCCATGACAGCGGTGGACCACGCGGCCCGGACCGAGCGGCGGGTGCGGCAGGGCTCCGCGGTGCTGCGCCTGCTGACGACCACCGACCACAAGACCATCGGCAACCTCTACCTGGTGACGGCCTTCGGCTTCTTCCTCTTCGCCGGCGTCCTCGCCCTGGCCATGCGGGCCGAACTCGCCCGCCCCGGGCTCCAGATCCTCTCGAACCAGCAGTACAACGAGGCCTTCACCATCCACGCCACGATCATGATGCTGCTCTTCGCGACGCCGACCTTCACGGGCTTCGCCAACGCGGTGATGCCGCTCCAGATCGGCGCGCCCGACGTGGCCTTCCCCCGGCTGAACGCCTTCACCTACTGGGTCTACCTCTTCGGCGGGCTGATGGTGGTCTCCGGGTTCCTCACCGCCGACGGGGCCGCCGCCTTCGGGTGGTTCGCGTACGCCCCGCTCAACGGGGCGGTGTTCTCCCCGGGCACGGGCCCCGACCTGTGGGTGATGGGGCTGGCGGTGGCGGGGCTCAGCACGATCCTGGGCGCGGTCAACTTCATCACCACGGTCATCTGCCTGCGCGCGCCCGGCATGACGCTCTTCCGGATGCCGGTCTTCACCTGGAACGTGCTGTTCACCTCGATCCTGGCGCTGCTGGCCTTCCCCGTGTTCACCGCCGCCCTGCTGGCCCTGGAGGCGGACCGCAAGTTCGGCGCGCACGTCTTCGACCCGGCGAACGGCGGCGCGCTGCTGTGGCAGCACCTGTTCTGGTTCTTCGGGCATCCGGAGGTCTACATCGTGGCCCTGCCGTTCTTCGGCGTGGTCAGCGAGATCCTGCCGGTCTTCAGCCGCAAGCCCATGTTCGGGTACGTGTCCCTGATCGGGGCCACGATCGCCATCACCGGCCTGTCCGCGACCGTGTGGGCCCACCACATGTTCGCCACCGGCGCCGTGCTGCTCCCCTTCTTCTCCCTGCTGTCGTTCCTGATCGCGGTGCCGACGGGGGTGAAGTTCTTCAACTGGATCGGGACCATGTGGAAGGGCTCGCTCTCCTTCGAGACCCCGATGCTGTGGTCCATCGGGTTCCTCGTCACCTTCCTGCTGGGCGGGCTGACCGGGGTGCTGGTCGCCTCGCCGCCCCTGGACTTCCACCTGACCGACAGCTACTTCGTCGTCGCCCACCTCCACTACGTCCTCTTCGGCACGATCGTCTTCGCCACCTTCGGCGGCCTCTACTTCTGGTGGCCCAAGCTGACCGGGCGGATGCTGGACGAGCGGCTCGGCCGGATCCACTTCTGGACCCTGTTCACCGGCTTCCAGACCACCTTCCTGGTGCAGCACTGGCTGGGCGAGGCGGGCATGCCCCGCCGGTACGCCGACTACCTCGCCGCCGACGGGTTCACCCTGCTCAACACCGTCTCCACGATCGGCGCCTTCCTGCTGGGCCTTTCCACGCTGCCGTTCCTCTACAACGTGTGGCGCACCCGGCGGTACGGGGAGCCGGTCGGGGTCGACGACCCGTGGGGCTGGGGCCGCTCCCTGGAGTGGGCGACCTCCTGCCCGCCGCCCCGGCACAACTTCCACTCCCTGCCCCGGATCCGTTCGGAATCCCCGGCCTTCGACCTTCACCACCCGGAGGTGCCCGTTGAGAGGTGAGGCCTGGCTCTTCACCGGTACGGCCCTGTTCTTCGGGGCTGCCACCGCCGTCTACGGGTGGCTGTCCGACGAGCCGGCGGGCATCGCCGCGCTCTGCGTGTGCTTCCTGATGTCGGCGCTGGTCGCGGCGTTCCTGTGGCGGCAGTACCGGCGGGGCGGGGAGCGCCCGGAGGACCGGGCGGACGCCGAGGTGGGGGAGGCGTCCGGGCGGCGGGTGTTCTTCCCGGCCCGCAGCCCGTACCCCGTGCTGACGGCGGCCGGGAGCGCGCTGGTCGGGCTGGGCGTGGTGCAGGGGCTGTGGCTGTGCCTGATCGGCTTCGGGGTGCTGCTGCCGGGGGTCCTCGGCTTCGCCTTCCAGAACCTGGAGCACCCGGAGTAGCTCAGGCGTCCCGCGGGGGCTCGGGCCGGTCCGGGCCGGCGAGGGCGGCGGCGACCTTGCGGCGCTGCTCCGGGGTGAGCGGGTACGGGACGCGGTCGCGGTGGAACCAGGCGCTGACGGCCGCCCGGGTGCGGTTCAGGGCCCGGCGCGGCAGGGGCCGGGTGGGGTCGCCGTCGTACTCCAGCGGCGCGGGCAGGTCCCGGGCGAGCATGGTGTACCGCTCGCCGGGCGGGAGCGCCTCGTGGCGGGGGTGGAAGGCGCCCTGCGCGTCCTGCACCGCCAGGCCGGTCTCCGCGCCGTCCGTCAGCAGCTCCCGCTCGTGCGACTGGAGGGCCAGGCACAGCCGCCGGGTGAGCCAGAACACCACGGCCGGCACGGCGAACAGGGCGGCGCGCAGCGTCCAGGTCAGCGGGGGCAGGGGCAGGGCGAAGACGAAGGCCAGGATGTCCTGGGCGCCGGCGAGGAGCAGCACCGCGTACCAGGAGAGGGCCGCCGCGCCGAGGGCCGTGCGGACCGGGCGGTCGCGGGGGCGGTCGCAGAGGTGCCGTTCGCCGGTGTCGCCGGTGATCCAGCGTTCGAAGAAGGGGTAGGCGTAGAGCACGGTGAACAGCAGGCCGGGCATGAGGACGGCCGTCACCAGGGGGTTCCAGGAGATGGTGTGCCCCCACAGGCGGGTCTCGACCCCGGGCATCAGCCGCAGGGCGCCCTCCAGGAAGCCGATGTACCAGTCGGGCTGGGAGCCGTCGGAGACCAGGTCGGCGCGGTAGGGGCCGTACACCCAGATCGGGTTGACCTGAGCGACGGCGGCGAGCGCGGCGAGGACCCCGGAGACGGCGAGGAAGAGGCCGCCGGACTTGGCCAGGTACTGGGGGAAGAAGGGCAGGCCGACGGCGTTGCGGGCGGTGCGGCCGGGGCCCGCCCAGTGGGTGTGCTTGAGGTGGAACACGAGCAGCAGGTGCACGGTGACCAGCCCCAGCAGCAGGCCGGGGACCAGCAGGATGTGCACGGGGTAGAGGCGGGGGACGATGTCCTGGCCGGGGAACTCGCCGCCGAAGGCGAAGCAGCTCAGGTAGGTGCCGACGACGGGGACGGACAGCATGACGCCCTGGGCGATGCGCAGGCCGGTGCCGGACAGCAGGTCGTCGGGGAGCGAGTAGCCGGCGAAGCCCTCCAGCATCGCGAGCATGAACAGGGTCGTTCCGATGACCCAGTTCAGCTCGCGGGGGCGGCGGAAGGCGCCGGTGAGGAACACGCGGAGCATGTGCGCGCCGATGGCGGCGAGGAAGACGATCGCCGCCCAGTGGTGGATCTGGCGGATCAGCAGGCCGCCGCGGACGTCGAAGCTGATGCGCAGGGTGGAGAGGTAGGCCTGCGACATGAGGACGCCGCGCAGCGGCTCGTACGAGCCCTGGTAGGGGGTCTCGCGCATCGACGGGTCGAAGAAGAGCGACAGGTAGACGCCGGTGAGCAGCAGGACGGCGAAGCTGTAGAGGGCCAGTTCCCCCAGCAGGAAGGACCAGTGGTCGGGGAACACCTTCCGCAGCACCCCGCGGGTGAGTTCCGCGAGCGGCAGCCGCTCGTCGAGGGCCCCGGCCGCCCGTGCCACCCGCTTCCCGCGCTTGGACTCCGGCACCGGCCCGTACCTCCTGCCCGCGCGCATCGCCCGGCGCGTACGCCACGCCAAGCTACCGAAACGGGACAGGGGGGTACGGAACAGACACGGCTGGTCAGGCGCGGAGCCGCCGTTCGGACTCCTCGATGGGGACGTCGTTGATGCTGGCCTCGCGGCGGCGCATCAGGCCGTCGTCGTCGAACTCCCACTGCTCGTTGCCGTGGCTGCGCCACCACTGGCCGCCGGCGTCGTGCCACTCGTACTCGAAGCGGACGGAGATGCGGTTGCCGGTGTGGGCCCAGAGCTCCTTGCGCAGGCGGTAGTCCAGCTCGCGCTCCCACTTCTCGGCGAGGAAGGCGCGGATCTCGGCGCGGCCGGTGAGGAAGCGGTCGCGGTTGCGCCAGACGGAGTCCTCGGAGTAGGCGAGGGCGATGCGCTCGGGGTCGCGGGTGTTCCAGGCGTCCTCGGCGGCCTGCACCTTGGCGCGGGCGGTCTCCTCGGTGAACGGGGGCTTGAGCACGGCGGTTTCCTCTCGGATCACGATCGGGAGAACGTTCGTTCTCAAAGTAGAGAACGAACGTTCTCAGCGCAAGCGGTTCTGAACTACCCTTCACCCCATGGACGACGAAGAGGCCCGCACCCGACTGCTCGACGCGGCGGAGGCGCTGTTCTACGCCGAGGGCATCCAGGCCGTCGGCATGGACCGCATCCGCACGGAGTCGGGCGTACCGCTCAAGCGGCTCTACCGGCTCTTCCCGGCGAAGGACGCGCTGGTCGCCGCCTACCTGGAGCGGCGCGACGCCCGCTGGATCGGCGGCCTGCGGGAGGCGGTGGCGGAGGCCGACGAGCCGGTGCCGGCGGTGTTCGACTGGCTGGCGCGGTGGTTCTCGGAGCCGGACTTCCGCGGCTGCGCCTTCCTCAACGCGTACGGGGAACTCGGCACGGGCCCCGAGGCGGTGCTGGACGTCGTACGCCGCCACAAGTCGGACCTGCGCTCCCTGCTGGGCGCCCTGACCGACTCCCCCGCCCTCGCGGACCAGCTCCTCATCCTGGCCGAGGGCGCCACGGTGGTGGCCGCCCTCACCCCCGGCCCGGAACCGGCCCTCCGCGCCCGCGAGGCGGCCCTGCGGCTGCTGGAGGGGGCCTCCCACCCGAACGGGTGAGCGGCCGCGCGACCAGGGCGGCCGTCGGTCCGCCGCGCTAGCCTGGGAGAAGGCACGCAGCGTGACGAGACACCGACGCCGCCCGGAGGACCACGGTGACAGCCATGATCGAGCGACCCCGGCCCATAGGGACCACCGAGGGGGAACCGGCCTTCGAGGACGTGCTGCGCACGGTCGAGGAGATGGACACACCAGACGGCCACAAGGCCGAGCTCATCCGGGGGAAGATCGTCGTGTCACCGTGGTCGAAGCTGCGTTACTCGCGCCCCATGCGCAGCCTGAGGGAGCAGCTCGGGCAGCACGCCCCGGAGGGGCACATCGCCGACACCTCTCCCTTTCTGTTCGGCTTCCCGTCGGCGGAACGCGGATACGGGCCGGATCTGTACGTCGTGGACGAAGCAGCCCTCGAAGCCGACGGCCGACACGCCGACAGCACTGCGCTCTCGCTCGTCTCCGAGTTCACCTCGGTCTCCACCAGGGACGCGGACTGGCAGGAGAAGCTCCAGGTGTACGGGCAACTGGTGCCCGTGTACCTCGTGGTCGACATGCAGGCGGAAGAGATCACCTGCTTCTCCGACCCCTCCCCGCAGGGCTACCGCGCCCACAAGACCGTCTCTTTCGGCACCCCGCTGCCGGTCCCCGCGCCCTTCTCGTGCGAGATCGACACGACGGCGTTCAAGGCCGGGGGCTGAGCCGGCCGGGGGCGGCGGTCACCACCTGAAGAGGACGCCCCGCCAGGTCCAGCCCGCGGCGAGGACCGTGTCGCGCAGGGGGTCCCGCATGTCCCGGGAGTCGTAGCGGAAGGTCTCGACCATGCGCCGACGGCCGTCCGGGCCCTTCTGGTACTCCCACGTCCGGGCGACCCTGGTCGACCCCCCGCGGCCGTACTGCCTGCTGCCGGAGTGCTCGTGCGAGATGTTGCCCCACTGCTCCTCCAGCGTGCGCACCTCACGGGTGCCGGGCACCAGGCGCATCCGGATCTTGACGGTCAGGTCCAGCTTGGCGATGCGGCGCTCCGCCACCAGGTCCGCCTTCTCCTTCGGGAAGGCGTGGCGCACCTGGAACGGCGCGTCGGGGCCGCCCAGCGCGAGCAGCGCCTCCCGGACCTCCGTGGTGGGCAGGGGCCGCACGCCGCTGCGGGGGTACCTGGTGCCGGTGAGCCTGTCCCGGAGCCGCCCCATGTCAGTCCTCCGCCCCGTCGGCCGGGCGTACCGTGCGTACGAAGTCCTGGAAGTCCGCGAGGACGCTCTCGTACTGGTCCGCGGTGGACGTCAGGGCCAGCCGGACCAGGGCGCGCTTGCGCGGGTCCTCTCCGTCCGGGAAGAACAGGTAGACCTGGGACTGGACGAAGTCCCGGCGGACGTCGCCCGCGACGGCCGAGAAGGTGACCCGCTGGGCCAGGGCGGGCGCGTCGGTGGAGCCGAGCTCCTGACGGTGGGTCACCACCACCGGGTCGGCGAACTCCCGCAGCCGCTCGACCGACGCGTCGGCGAGTTCGGCCGCCGTCACGTCCTCCTTGGGGAGGCCGCCGTCGACGGTGATGTTCGCCGCGAACCCGGCGTCCGGCTGCGGGTGCACGGCGGCGTAGGCGACGTCCGGAAAGGCCGGAACGGGCCGCCAGCCCGTCGGCAGCGTGAACGCGATCGGCACGGGCAGTGTCGTGGGCATCCCTGAACCTCCTTCCTCGGAAACGTACATCAGTCGAACCAGCTGCCGATCTCGTGGGCCACGTCACCGACGGTCTTCTTGACCTTGCCCGGGTCCACGGTGATCTCCAGCCCCACCGCCCCGCCGAAGAGCTCGGCGGCGCCCGCCTTCCCGCTGACCGTCCACGCGCCGGTCTCCTTGTCCTTCCGCCAGCCGAAGGACCCTTCCCAGCCGGCTCCGGCCCATCCTTCGGCCGCCACACCGACACCCAGACCACCGGACTCGACGCCCCCGGCAACGGTGCCCTTCACCCCGGCGAAGGCCTTCGCCCCGGCGGTGACCTCTTCCCGGGTCAGCTTGGCGTTGGCACTCACCTCGCCGCCGGCGAACCCCTCGATGCGCCCGTAGGCGGCGTGCGAACCGCGTTCGACCCGGCCTTCCTGCATCATGCGCAGGCCGGCGGACGCCTCGGCCTTGCCGGTGACGCCCTGTTCGCTGGCGCCGTAGTTCGCGGTGGCCCTGGCTCCCGCGTACGCGTCCTCCACTCCGGAGAGCTTCAGCCCCGCGAGCTCGCCCTCTCCGTCCACGGTGGCGTGGAAGAGGTCCGCGTACGCCTTGACCGAGCCCTCCTTGCCGTACTTGATGCCGCTGGCGCTGAAGCCGACGTCGGGCCCTGTCACCTTCACGGGGTCCTCGCGGTGCGTGATGACGGGCGCGACGTACTTCTGCGCCTTGGCCAGGTCGCCCTCGGCAGAGTTGTTGAAGCCCATGAGGGACTCGTCGGCGCCACTGCCGTGGCCCAGGGCGTCCTTGTTCCTGTCGACGACGGCGGATTCGAGGGCGTCCTTGACGTGCGTGTCGGCCTCGGACACGGCCTTCACCCGGTCGTCGATGTGCTTCTGCCACTTCTCGACCGCGGTGCGGACGAGGGCCTGACCGTCCGGGTCGTGCTGGTAGGCGCTGCGCTCGACCGGCGTGAGCTTGGCGTAGTCGAAGGCGACGCGGCCCTCCTCGGACACCGTCATGCCCGCGGCGACCGCGTCGTCGCGGGCGCTCTCCAGCTTCGCCTTCAGGTCGGTGAGCTGCTCGTGGGCTCCGCGCAGCAGGCTCGCGACCGCCTTGGCCTGCTTCTGCGCGGCGGAGTACTCGTAGCGGGTCGCCGCGAACTTGGTGCGGGCCACACCGGCGCTCACACCGGCCCAGTCGTTCCCGAGGGTGATCTTCTGGACGGTCTCGCCGTAGCGGGACTCGACCTTCTGCAGTTCGCCCGCCATCGCGTCCCACTTGGCGGCCGCCGCCGTCAGCAGGCCGAGGTCCGTGGTCATCACTTCGCCGTACGTCAACACCAGGGGCCCCTAGAGGTGGTTCAGCTTCGACTGGGACTGGAACTGGTTGTGCACCGCGGTGTCGTTGCCCGTGAACAGGCCCGAGGCCCCCCGCAACGCGGTCTTCTCCCCGGCGAGGCGGGCCATCAGCGACCGCACCTGCTGGTCCCAGGTGTCCGCGACCTTCTTGAGTCCGGCGGCCGTGTCCCAGCCGTCGAAGCCCTTCTGGGCTGCGGCGGTGGCGTCGTCCGCGTGCTCGGCGGCCTTCTTGGTGTTCGGCTCGAACTCGGTCTCGATCAGGCCCGCCGCCGCCTTCTTCTGCTGCGGCGTCGAGGCGAAGTCCCCCGGCCCGCCCGGAGCCAACGGCCCGGGCCCCGGCCCGCTGTTCAGGCGCATGCCCGCCCGGTCCTGGTCGACATCCCCCGACATGACGCTCCCCCCATCACGGATGGCTCCGATCATATGCACGGCCACCGTGCAGGCTTGACCCTCGACCAGGTGGAGGGAGCAGTGTTCCGGCCGTGGGGAACGAGAACGAGATGCGCAGCATCGGCGAGATGGCCCGGGACAGCGGGCTGGGCGTGAGCGCCCTGCGGTTCTACGACGGAGCCGGGGTGCTGGTCCCGGACTGGGTGGACCCGGTGAGCGGGTACCGCTGGTACGGGCCCGGCCAGTTGGACGAGGCGCGCCTGCTGGCGCACCTGCGGCGGGCCGGCATGCCGCTGGCCGACATCCGGCTGGTGACGGCCGGCTGGTCCGGGTCCGACACCGCCCTGGTGCTGAAGCTGCTCTCCGAGCACCTGCTCCGGCTGGAGCGCGGGCTCTCCGACGCGCGCCACGCGTTCTCCACGGTCCGCGCCCTTCTCGACGCCAGGGAGACCACGATGAGTTCGTCCTTCGCCCACCCGCACACCGCCGCCGTCCGCCTGACCGTTTCCGCGCCCGGACTGGCCGCCGCGCTGGACGCGGTCCGGTTCGCCGCGAGCACCGATCCGGAGCTGCCGATGCTCGGCGGCGTCCTGTTCGACGCCGAGGGCGGGACGCTGCGGGTCGTCGCCACCGACCGGTACCGGCTGGCCGTTTCTGCGACCGCCGTCACCGGCGCCGGGGGGTACGACGGCTCCCGGGTCCAGGCCGTCGTCCCGTCCCCGCTGGTCGACGCGATGCGGGCGCTGCTCGGCAGCGACGGGTCCGCGGAGCTGCGGATCGAGGGGAACGGGGTGGTCCTGGAGGCCGGGGAGCGGCAGGCCGGCGGGCGGTGCGGCGGGACCGGCTTCCCCGACTACCGCCGGCTCTCACGGCTGCCGGCCGGGCGCCGGGCCTCGGTGGACGTGCCCGCGTTCCGGGAGGCGCTGATCGGCGGGCCGGTACGGAGCCAGGTACGGGAGGAGGACGGTGAGGCGTACGAGGTCAGCGTGCTGGAGGTGACGGACGGGGGGACGGTGTCGGTCCGCGAGCACGCCTCCCCCGGGGACCGGGTCGGCGTCAACCGCGCCTTCCTGCTGGAGGCCTTGGCCGCGGCGGACCGGGACCGGCTGGTCCTGGAGGCCGGGACCGGCCCCAGGCCGCTGACCATCAGCCGCGGCGACGACGAGGAGACGTACTCGATGCTCATGCCGGTGCTCGTGGAGGACTAGCGGGTGTACCTCCCCTCCGCGCCCGGGGCGGCCGGCTCCTAGGCAGCCCGCAGGGCCGCGGAAAGGGCGGCGAGGGAGTCGGCGCAGGCGTACACGGTCCGGGCGTCGACCACCCCGGCGGCACCCAGGTCGAGGCGCACGGGCGGGTCCAGGCGCACGGCCACGTCCAGCGAGCCGCTCACCGAGCAGGCCACCGCGTCCGGCTCGTCCGGCACGGGCCGCGGCCCCCGGCCGTCCACGGTCCGGATCACCGGCGACACGGACCGGACCGCCGGGCGCGGCAGCACCACCTCCCCCAGGAACCCGGTGCGCAGCACCAGCCGCTCGGCGTCCACCTGGTGCGGATGCCGGACCAGCGCGGCCACCAAGGCGAGGCCGCCCGCGATCAGCAGCACCTCCAGCGCCGCGTGGGCGGGCCGGAGCGGGGGCGGCACCATCGAGGACACCAGGAACGAGGTCACGATCTCTATGGCGACCAGCGGCAGCACCAGCTGCCGCACCCCGGCCGAGTGCCGCACCCCCGGCACCGCCGGCCGCCGCACGACGACTTCCGCCAGCGACCGCGCCAGCACCCGCACGGCACCGGCCTTGCCCGGCCCGGCCGTCACGGCACCCGTCACCACCCGCTCCGCGTCGCCCACTTGGCCCCCTTCCTCCGTCATCTCACCTCAGCCTGAGCCGACTTGGGCCAGGACGAAAGTGACAAACGTCAGCGATGGGGCATGGCGGTCCGGGCCCGCATCAGGCTCGCCCGAGCCGCGCCTCCAGCGCCGGGGGCAGCGGGTAGGGCCGCTCCGGCGGCAGCAGCCGCTGCGCCCGGCCGGCCTGCCCGGTGCGGACCAGCGCCTCGGCCTTGCGCACCTGCGGGGTGAGATCGGTGACGCCGGTGACCCACTCGTCCGTGAACGTGCGGATCAGCCCGCGCCCGATGCCGACCTGGATGCTGTAGTGGTTCAGCGCCGCCCCGCGCGGCGACCGCTCGGGGTCCCACTGGACGTGCACGGCGGCCCGGGCGACGGCCTCCGGCGCCGAGGTGGTGAGCACGGCTTCGGCCAGGGCCGCCTCCCACCCCTCCCGGGTCATCCGCACGCCGAGGATCCGCTCCTGCCCGGCCTTGCGGGCCCAGTTGCTGCGGTGCATCAGCCACAGGAACGACGGCTTGATCCACGTCATCCGCCGGAACGAGAACGGCTCGACGAAACGCCCCGCGCGCAGGGCCGCGTCCGCGATGGCGGGTGCGTAGGCCTGGTAGACCACGATCGTGCGGGCGTCGTAGTCGGCCCGGACCTGGAACTGGGGTGTCATGCCCCGGAGTATCGGCTCCGGCCCGCCCGCGCCGCGACGGGATTTCACACCGGCAGCACGGCCCAGGTCCGCGTCCCGCCACCGGGCTCCCGGGAGGGACCGACCCCCCACTCCCCGCCGTGATCGCGGACGAGCGCGGCGAACACCCGGAGGGTGCCCCGGCGGCGGGCCTCGCAGAGGGCGGCGAGGCGGGGGTGGGCGTGCGCGGAGTGGCCGTCGTAGACGATCAGGCGGAGGGCGTCGTCCCGCTGGCGGAGCGAGAGGTAGGTCTCGCCGTACGGGTCCATCCGCCAGGCGGAGCCCATGAGTTCGGAGGCGGCCTGCACGGCGGTGGGTTCGAGCGGATCGAGCGCGTACGCCCGCAGCGCGGCCCGCACGACCTGCCGGGCGATCCCGGCGGACCGGGCGGAGGCGGGCAGCGTGACGCTGCAGGACAGCCCGGGCGGATCGACGGGCTCGCCGTCGGGGGCGATGGGGCAGGAGGCGGGGACGGCGTACAAGTCCGCGGCGGTGAAGGGGTGAAGCATCTTCGGCTCCCAAGTCGTCTGATGTGACGGCGGATCGGCATCGGAAGCTCGACGCGCACGGCTGGCTCACGCGGGCGGGGAGGTGGCTCGTCGCCGAGGCCGAGGCATGCTGCGGCGATGCACTTCGACTCCCCTGAGTGAGCGGTGCGCCACTTAAAGTAGCGCGAATGGTGGGGTATTCACCACCTGATCCGTGAAGCTGGGCCACGGGTGGATCCGCCGGGGCGCGACACGGCAGACTGCCCCCATGCCGCCGCGCACCTCACCGACCGAACGTCAGAAGCGACTGGGCACCGAGCTGCGCAGGATGAGACTGGCCGCTGGCGTATCGGCCGAATCCGCCGCCGGCCTACTCGGTGTCGACCGGACCAAGGTCTCTGCCATCGAGCAGGGGGTCCGGGCCATAAGCGAGGAACGCCTCCGTGCTCTGGCCTGCCACTACGACTGCGCGGACGAGGAATACATCCACGCGCTCGTCGCAATGGCGCAGACCCGGAAGCGCGGTTGGTGGGAACGCTACCGGGGCTCACTGTCATCGGCGGTGCTCGACATCGCCGAACTGGAGGCCCACGCGACGCGCATGCGGTGCGCACACTCGGTACACATCCCGGGCCTGTTGCAGACCAGCGAACACGCCCTCGCACTCTTCCGGTTCGTCGTGCCAAGGCTGCCGGAACAGCAGGTCGCTCTGCGGCTGGCGCACAGGCTGGAGCGGCAGCAGGTGCTGGAGGGCGCATCGGCACCCGAGTACGTCGCGATCGTGCATGAAGCCGCACTGCGCATGCAGTTCGGCGGCCCCAAGGTGGCACGCGCTCAACTCGAATACCTGACATACATGTCCGAGCGGGACAACATCGTCCTGCGCGTACTACCTTTCGAAGCAGGAGGGTTCCCCGGCGCGGGCCAGACGGTCAACTACCTGGAGGGGCCAGTACCCCAGCTCGACACCGCACAGGTCGACAGCACACACGGCCCCGACTTCCTGCACACCGAGGCACAACTGTCCAAGTACCGGGGCCAACTGGACTGGATGGAGCGGCTCAGTCTGTCCCCCGCCGATTCAGGGGACTTCATCCAGACCCTGGCCCGCCAGCTCTGAGAGGATCCGATGGCCGACATCGATTGGGAAGACGCCTTCTGTGGCGAAGGCGCGAGCTGCTACCGCATAGGCGTGGACGCGAACGGCAACAGCTACATCGCCGTCGCGGGACAGGAGGACCACCCCCTCACGGACAGCCGCGCCGCGCTCACCGCCCTGATCCGGGACATCAAGGCCGGCAAGGCGGACCACCTGCTGGACGGCTGACTGATGGTCCCCCCGAATCCCATCTGAAGGCTCCCCCTGGCGGGGTCAGCGGCGTCGCGGGCCGCTCTTCGCGAGGCCCTTGCCGTTGCCGTTGCCCTTGTCAGCGGATGCGACGGTGCCTGGGACCCGCTTGGCGAGGGGAGGCGGCGGGGTCGATCCCGGCGGCTGCGGAACGGCCGGGGTCCACGGCTGGATGGCGGGGCATTCGAGCTTCTCCGGCTCGCCACGGTCCACATCGCAGCTGGTCTCGAAGATCTGCCCGGTCGTGGTGACCACTTCGAGGATGACCCTGTTGGCGGTCTCCGCGATCGTGATGCCGCAGGGGTTGCGCGGGTAGCCCGTGGAGTTGGCGGAGAGGTTGTACCAGGTGTAGGCGGGGGTCATGGGGTTTCCCGCGTTGAAGTCGTACACGCCTGCCAGAGCGGTGCCGTTGGGCAGCAGTACGGCCTTGTACTTGACCTCCTCCTCGTCCCACGAGGTCGACACATCTACGCACGGCCCGGTGGGACCGACCGGGCCCTGCACACCCTGCGGGCCCTGAGCCCCGGTCGCACCCGTCTCGCCCTGAGGGCCCTGAGCCCCGGTCGCACCTGTCTCGCCTTGCGGGCCCTGACCCCCGGTCGCACCTGTCTCACCCTTCGGGCCCTGCGCACCCGTCTCGCCCTGAGGGCCCTGGGCCCCGGTCGCACCCGTCTCGCCTTGCGGGCCCTGCGCACCCGTCTCACCGGTCTCACCCTTCGGGCCCTGCGCACCCGTCTCGCCCTGAGGGCCCTGGGCCCCGGTCGCGCCGGTCTCGCCCTTCGGGCCCTGAGCCCCGGTCGCACCCGTCTCGCCTTGCGGGCCCTGCGCACCCGTCTCACCCTGAGGGCCCTGAGCCCCGGTCGCACCCGTCTCGCCCTTCGGGCCCTGCGCACCGGCCGGGCCTTGTGACCCGGTCTCGCCCTTCGGGCCCTGCGCTCCGGTGGCGCCCGTCTCGCCCTGCGCACCCGCCGGGCCCTGTGACCCGGTCTCACCCTTGGGACCGGCGGGACCCTGGGCGCCGGCGGGACCCTGGGCGCCGGCCGGACCCTGGGGGCCCGCAGGTCCCTGTGGGCCGGGGACGCCTTCCGGGGGGCACATGTCCTGGCGCCAGGTGCCGTAATCGTCGTCCTCGGAGCCGTCGCCCTGCGACGGGCGGCCGTCAGGGTGGTCGTGCGAGCCGCACGGGTTGCTCGCACCGGCAACGGCCGGTACCGCCGGCGTCCCCGCCGCGGCGGCCGGGCCCGTCAGGCCCACGAGCACGAGCGAGAGGGAGGCCAGCGCGCCCCCCGCAGTCCAGGCCCGACTGCGGGCGACCGGGCCCAGGAGGGACGTGGCCCTGTGCTCACAACTCATCGAAGCGCTCCTCCGGAACCAAAAGCCGGGCCGGGGCGGGAACGGATCCCCACCCGACCAGGGATATGAACGTCCTTCGGATAAACGGACTACAACCCCGGCGTCTTGAGCCCCGAGGAACCGACGTCAGCCCATTGGCCTACTCGACCCCCACGATCGGACGCACCGACGTCAGCCACGTGACAGCGCGGCCGGCCGGACGGCGTCGGCGGCCACCGAGCCGCGCAGCAGCGCGGCCAGGTCGTGGAATCCGGCCGGCTCACCGGTGGGGGCCGCCGCGGCGATGCGGTCCAGGCGGAATCCGCGGCCGGCCCGCCGGGTGCGGCACCACGCGATGAGGTACCAGCGGCCCCCGGCGGTGAGCAGTCCCGCCGGTTCCACGACGCGGTCGCTCTCGCGCCCGGCCGCATCGACGTACGTCAGCCGCAGCACCGCGCTGTCGGTGAGGGCCCGTTCCACCGCGTCACGGACGGCCGGCTCCGTCCGGGGCGGCAGTGCGACGATCCGTGCCGCCAGCTCCTGGGCCGCCTCCATGGCAGGACCGGTCATCGACGCCATGAGCTTCTGGTACGCCGTACGGGCCGCACCGGAGTAGGGCGTTTCGGTGGCGGCGAGGGCGGCGGCCAGGGCCGCGGCCTCCGCGGTGGTGAAGCGGACCGGGGGCAGGGTCATCGCCGGGTCGACCGTCCAGCCCCCGCCCCGCCCGGGGGTGGCACGTACGGGGACGCCGGAGTCCATCAGCGCCTGGAGGTCGCGCTGCACCGTCCGGGTACTGACCTCGAACCGCGCGGCCAGCGCCGCGACCGTGCGGGGCCGCGGCGCCGATGCGCGCAGCTCCTCCACCAGGGCGTAGAGCCGAGTCGTGCGGTCCATGGGGCCGACGCTACCGGCCCGCCGAGGCCAGGAACTCCCGCTCGCGCGCGTGCTCGCGTTCGGTGACGGTCAGGGGGAAGAGGGTGAACCCGTGCATCGCGCCGGCGACGATCCCGAGGTGTACGGGCGCACCCGCCGCCCTCCAGCGCTGGGCCATGAAGAGGGAGTCGTCCAACAGCGGGTCCTCCGTGCCGACGACCATCCGCGCGGGGGGCATGCCGGCCAGGTCCGCGTACAGCGGCGAGAGCTCAGGGGCGCGGCGCTCCTCCGGACCCGCTCCGGGCGTGAAGAGCTCGTAAACGCCCTTCATGGACTCGGTGTTGCTCAGCAGGGGCCGGGCGCCGAACGAGCGCTGGCTCGGGGTCATGGACAGGTCGTACGGGCCGAAGAGGAGATGGGCGGCCCGGAAGGCCCCGTGGATGCCGTGGCGGTCCCGCAGGCGCAGCAGGGTCAGGACGCTCAGGTGGGCGCCGGCGGACTCGCCGCCGATCAGCAGCCGGTCGGTGCCGAACTCGGCGGCGGCGTGTTCGACGAGCCACCGCGCCGCGGCCTCACAGTCGTCGGGCCCGGCGGGGAAGGGGTGCTCGGGCGCGAGGCGGTAGTCCACGCTCACGACCGCCAGGCGCGCCTCCTCGGCGATCCGGTACAGCCGCTCGTCCTGCCCGTCGGCGGAGCCGAACGACCAGCCGCCGCCGTGGACGTGCAGGTACACGCCCTCCGCCCGCCCCGATGGCGGCAGGAACGTCCGCACCCTGACCCCGCCCGCGAGGGACCGGTCCCGGCCCTGGGGCAGTCGCACGGGCGGCGCGTCACCGGCGAGCCGGTTGCGCCGCAGGTGCGCCAGCAGGGCCGGGTCCGGAGCCCGGCCCCGGGTGGGGCGGCTCGCGGCGGCGGCCGCGAACCGCTCGTTGAAGGCGAGGGTCTCGGCGAGGCAGTCCTCATCGGTGACCGTCATCGTCGTCATCGTCGTCGTCATCGGCATGCACTGAGGGTTACGACCGCTCGCGACAACCCCCTGTCACCCTTTCCCGGTGACTCGGATCACCCCTCTTCTGCGGCTCGCCGCACCGCCGGTCGGCGGGGTGCGCGGAGCGGAAAGGGCTCCTTAAGGTGCACCCCACATTCCATTTAGGGAGAATAGGGGTGATACGGACAGGAGTGGATGGGCATGGTCCGGGTACTGGTGGTCGACGACGAGGCGCTGATCCGGGAGGGGCTCCGGTTCGCCCTTTCCGGTGCGCCGGACATCACCCTGACGTCGGCGGTCCCGGTCGCCGGCGCCGTGGCGGCGGTACGGCGCGAAACCCCCGAGGTGGTGCTCCTGGACGCGTGCACCCTCGACGCGAACGCGCTCGCCGCGGGCTTCGGGTCCGTTCCCTCCCCACCGGTGGTCTGCGTCCTGTCCCGTTCCACGGCCCCGGAGCACCTGGCCGCGGCGCTGGAGGCGGGCGCCGGCGGCTTCGTACCCAAGCAGGTGGCCCTGGAGGCGGTCGTACCGCTGGTCCGGATGCTGGCGGCGGGAGTACGGGCGTACGGCCCGGACGGGTGGGGGCGGTCGCGCACGGCCTTCCTGGCGGAGGAGGCCCGGCGGGCCGCGGCCGCGGCGGAGATCGGGGCGCTCACGGCGCGGGAACGCGATGTGGCGGCCCTGCTCGCGACGGGGCGGTCCAACGCGGAGGTGGGAGCACACCTCGGACTCAGCCCGGCGACGGTCAAGGACCACGTCAGCGCGATCCTCGGCAAGCTCGGCACCGCGAACCGGGTCCGGGCGGCCGTCCTGGCCGACCGGGCCGGCCTGCGCCCCCCGCCGCAGGTGGCCCGGCCGGCCGTGCCGTACCGTCCGGGTCCCGGCCCCGCCGGGTGAACGGCGGGGCCGGACCTCAGCGGCCGCTGCCCCAGACGAACACCGTCGTGACCGCCCAGACGGCCAGCAGGGCCCAGGCGCCCGGCGAGGGGCGGACCCCCCGGACCGCCCCCAGCAGGAAGCCCGCGGCGATGGGGAGGACCGCGGCGAACTGTGCCACCGTCCCGGCGTCGACGAGGGCCACCGCGTCCTGCCTCGCGCCGACCCTGCGCAGCACGAAGCCGATCAGCAGAACGGGGACGGCCAGGTGGGCGACGACGTCCATCGACCCGCGTCGGTCCGACGCGTCAGGCACGTCGTTCACGTCGTTCACGTCGTTCACGCGACGAGGTTGAACAGGTACTCCCAGACCTCGTTCTGGACGTAGCCGCCCAGCGCCCACCAGGCCGCGCGGACCACGACGTTCTG
Organism: Streptomyces sp. NPDC004126; assembly: GCF_050275515.1. NCBI lineage: Bacteria > Bacillati > Actinomycetota > Actinomycetes > Kitasatosporales > Streptomycetaceae > Streptomyces > Streptomyces sp. NPDC004126. The sequence goes on from NZ_JBNNPF010000039.1 coordinate 57,692, forward strand.
CTTGCCCATCCATTCGTTGAAGGCCGCCTGACCGGCCTTCGCCTTGCCGATGGCCGACTTGAACAGCTTGGGCGACTTCTTCAGGAGCGCGATGAACTTCTTCGCCGCTTCGCTCTTGCCGGACAGCATGACCGGCCGCTCCGGGTCCGCCCGGCCCTGGAGCTCCTGGGACAGGCGCTCCATGTCGCGCAGTTCGGCATCGGTGAGCTCGACGGTCTCGGGATCGGCGCTCGTGTTCACGGTCACCGTCGGGGCCGACACGGCCGGGGTCGGCACCGGTGCCTGCGCGGCCGAGGCCAGCGGGGTGGCCGCTGCGACGGCGATCGCCGCGATCACACCGACAGCGGTCGCCTGGATCTTCTTGTGCATGTTTCTCTTCCGTCGTCCTCGATACGTTCGGAGGCGAGCGGCGGAACAGGGCTCTGCCTGTCTCCTGTGCTCGCGCCCACCAAGTGCCCGGCCGGACAGGAAGGATCATGACGGGGAGTGCGCGCAGTCGGTAAGTGGACCTTGGAGCCGGTGTACGGAGGGGCCGGGTGCCGGTGACGGTGCCTGTGCCGGTGCGGCCGCGGCCGCACCGGCGCACAGGTCTCCGTGGCGGGCGATCGCGACCAGGGCCGCCTCTACGCGGGAGGCGAGACCGAGCTTCTCCGTCAGGGCCGAGACGTGCTTCTTGACGGTGCGCTCGGTGACGTCCAGGTGGCGGGCGATGAGCCTGTTGGCCATGGCTCCGCCGAGCAGCAGCAGGACCTGGCGCTCCCGGGGCGTCAGTCCCGTCACGGCCGGTGCCGCCTCGGCGGGGTCGATGATCGTGCCGCAGCCGCAGCGCGGCCAGGGGCGCCCGTTCTCTGATCTGTGCATGACCGACAGGTTCGGGCAACGGCGCCGCCCCGCACATCCGCCGATCGGCACCGACGTCCACCCGCCGACCAGCGGGGGTCGGGGCTAGCCGGCCGCGCCGCGCGGGAAGGTGATCTCGACGCGGCGGTTCTTCTTGCGGCCTTCCTCGGTGCCGTTGTCGGCGATCGGGTAGTCCTCGCTGTAGCCGCGGACGTCGTAGGTGACGCCGGGGTTGGTGACGGTCTTGGCCAGCTCGGCCTGGACGGCGTCGGCGCGCTGCTTGGAGAGTTCCTTGCCGTGTTCGTAGCTGCCCTGGTCGTCGGTGAAGCCGAAGACGCGGATGCGGGTTGCTTTTTGAGTGTTGATCTCCTGGGCGATGGCCTGGATGCGGGATGCGGCCTGGGCGTTGAAGACGGCGCTGTTCTCCGGGAAGAGGACCTCGGACTGCAGGGCCATCATGACGTTCTGGTTGGTCTCCTGGCGGCGCTGCTCCCCGCCGAGGTCTTCGACGACCTCGGCGATGTCGAGCACCTTGATGGGTGCGAGGGTGCCGCCCTGGGGGATCTTGAGGCCGGGGGCGTTGGGGTCGATCTGGACCGGTGCGGCTGCCGATGGCTCTGTGCCGGGGGGTACGGAGGGCTTGGGGTCGTCGGCGTGGGCGCTCGTCGCGCCGATGAGGTGGGTGCCGGCGATGACGAGCCCGGCGACGGCTGTGGCTGCGGCTACGCGGTGGCGTTGTGTCATGGGGTCACCCGGAGAGTTTGACGGTGGCCGTGGCGAAGGTGGGCAGGCTCATCTCCACCTCCATGGTGGCGGCAGGTGGCGCCGGGAACTGGGCGAAGAACGGAACCGACTGGCCTGGCTCGATGATGGCCAGCCCCGTCGTGCACAGGCACCTCCCATCGGTGTCCCGGAGCACGTAATAGCGCTTCTTCCCGGCTTTGTCGACCAAGGTCACGCCGGCAACCGAAACCCCGCTGGAGTTGAGTTCGTTTCCGCGCCATGGTGCTGTGTTGACGTAGGGAGCTGTGCCCGTGTTCTTCAGCTGGCCCTCCACCGTCAGGAATCCACCGGCGTCACGAGCCGCCTTGTTGATCGTCAACGTCATGCCGGCTTCACCGTTGGCAGTGGCAAGCACCACCGTCGGCGTGGGCTTGGAACCGCCAGTCGGCGCCTGCGACTTCGGCGCGTCCCCCTGGGGTGCTGCTGACGGGTCCTGAGCGGCCTTGGGCTTGTCATCTCCTCCCCCACCGCAGCCCGCCACCGTGAGCGCCAGCACGGCCGCGGTTACGGCAGCCGCTCCGCCACGGATCTTCGCCGAGCGCCGAGTGCTCATCTATGCAGCTTCCTTATCTCGTGTACGTGTCAATCGATCAGCCGGACCGTGAACAGCGCCTTCGCCAGCTTGCCCAGTGAGCCCGGATGCGCCAGATCCAAAGTGAGCAGCTCCCCGTCGCAAACGAACTTGACGCTTCCCGGTCCTGGTGTGGAGCTCGGGCTCGGACTCGGGCTGGACGTAGGGTCCGGGGTCGGTGTGGGCGACGGAGGGGCCGGCGCCGAAGCCAGGGAACAGCGGGGCTTGATGCGGGCCTTGGCCGTGGCCTTGCCGTGAACACCCTCGGTGCCCGGCACCACCGACTCCCCGACGGTCCCGTTCGTGGTCACGGTGACACTGACTTCCGGGACGGCTGCTTCGCATTCGGCGACGGCATCGTTCAAGGCCGCGAACTCGGCCGCCTTGGCACACGCACCTCGCCCGGTGAGCAGGTCACCGTGCACGAGCTTCGACCAGTCCGCAGGTGTCAGGCTGAGCAGGTCGAGCCCCGAGAAGGTGTTGTCCCTGGCCTCCCCGGCCGCGGCGAGGGCAGCCGCGTCGGCAGCACCTTGCGCATTGCTGCGGGTGACCCCCGCCTGCCCCACGACGAAGAAGGCCAGGGCGGCGAAGAGCAGGCCCACCACCACGATGATGTAGACGGGGAACGCCTGCCCCCGCTCGTCCCGGAGCCCCTGCTGCCTCACTTCCCCGCAGTGATGCTCGCGACCGCTCCCGTGATCTTGGTCGTGATCGCCTGCCCGATACCCGTGCCCACGATCGCCCCGATGATCACTACGACCACCAGGATGATCCCCAGGTACTCGAACGCCGTCTGCCCGCGATCCTTCGCGCCCTTGCCCGCGTACTGCTTCCGCAACCTGGCCAGCGTGTTGTTCGACATAGGGGGTCCCTCCCGGTCCGGTTCCGCTGTCGATCTGCGGACGGTACGGGGAGTGACGAGAGATAACCAAGGGTCCCGGGGCCCAAATACGGTCCCATTGCGCACGGCGTCTACCCATGACCGGTCACCCCCGGACGGGCGGTTCCCAGCCAGCGGGCTATCGCCTCGCTGCGGCTCGTGCTCTGGAGCTTCGCGAAGATGCGGTTGATGTGGTTCTTGACCGTCTTCTCGCTGATGAAGCACGCACCGGCGATCTGCTGGTTGTTCATGCCGGACGCGATCAGGTCCATGATCTCCACCTCCCGCGAACTCAGCCCGAAGACAACGGAGTTGTGCGCGCGCTCCGTCGACTGTGCCACAGAAGGTTGCGTTTGCGAAGAGGACCGGAGTTCCGCGAGGACGGCGGTGGCGGCCGTCGGGGTGAAGTGCGCGCGGCCTTCGCGGACGTCCCGGACCGCGCGGACCAGCTCGTCGGCGGTGAACTCGCCGTGGATCAGGTAGCCGCCCGCGCCCAGGAGGAGGGCTTCCCGGACCTGGTCGGCCTCCTGGCTGTACGTGAGCATCAGGACCGGGGCCAGGCGGACCAGGTGCGGCAGCGCCGAGATGCCGTCCACGCCCGGCATCCGGACGTCCAGCAGGATCACGTCCGGGGCGTGGGTCCGGGTCAGGTGCAGGGCCTCGCGGCCGTCGCGGGCCTGGGCCACCACCCGGAGGTCCCCCGCGGTGGCCAGCAGCGCGCTCAGGCCGGCCCGTACGACCGGGTTGTCGTCGGCGATCAGGACGTCGATCGGGGTCATCGGATCCCCTCCAGCGGGAGCGAGAGACGGACACGGGTGCCCGGGCGCCCGGACGGGCGGGGGCCGAGGGACAGGGCGGCTCCGATCGCCGCCGCGCGTTCCCGCATGCCGCGTACGCCGAAGTGCCCGGCGGACGGGAGCCACTCCGGCAGGCCGCGGCCGTCGTCCTCCACCGAGACGGTGAGGTGCGTGCCGGTCACCGCGACGGTGAGCAGGGTCTCGGACGCGCCCGCGTGGCGGCGTACGTTCTCCACGGCCTCCGCGGCCACGGCGACCACCTGCCGGGCCACGGACGGAGGGAGGGCCGGGATCGGGCCCGAGACGCTGACCTGCGCGTCCAGGGCGTGCAGTGCCGGCAGGAGGAGAACGGGATCGGGATCGGGATCGGCGCGCAGGTCCGTCAGCAAGGTGCGGGATTCCGTGGCCGCGCGGCGGGCCGCCGTGGCCACCAGCTCGGCCTGGGCGCGGATGAGCGCCGGGTCGGAGGTGCGGGACAGGGCGTCCGCGGCCAGGGCCAGGCCGTGCAGGGTCTTCGACACCGAGTCGTGCATCTCCCGCGCCAGCCGTTCCCGCTCCTCCCGGACCGCCTCGGCCGCCGCGAGCCGCGCCCGGGTCTCCGAGAGGCGGAAGAGGAAGTCGCGGACCGAGGAGCCCGCCGCTCCCGACAGGACGCAGAGGAAGGAGAGGGCCAGGCCGCCGCCCAGGGCGGCCACCAGCACCGTCTGGGCCGCCGCGAAGACGGCGGAGCCGCGCCAGCCGTAGACGAGGCCGGAGAGGAGCGGGGTGCCCAGGGCCACCAGGCCCAGCGGGGACGAGGGGGTGGCGGTGACCAGGAGCAGCGCGCCCACCGCCATGTCCGCCGCCAGCAGCCAGCGGTGGCGCAGCAGCAGCGGCCCGAAGCGCTCCCAGTCGCGGAAGAGGGCGTAGGAGAGGGTGAAGGTCCCCACCACCGCGCCCGCCACCAGGTACGTGGGGACGCCCGGCGCCGTCCGGCCCAGGGCGAGGGGGGCGCCGAGGGGGATCATCACCAGCCGGACCGCGAAGACCTGCCTGCACAGGGCCTGGAGGGCGTTGGCTTCCAGGCGCATGGCTCAGCCGCCTCCCAGCAGCGCGCCGAAGTCGACGTTCGCGCCGTAGACGAAGCCGCAGACGAGGAGGATGAGCGTGCCGGGCAGCATGAACATGGTCACCGCGAAGGTGGCCTTCGGGACGGCCCGGGCGGCGCGCCGGCGGGCGTTCTGGGCGTCCGTGCGCCGCATGTCCTCGGCGATCGCGATCAGGGTCTCCACGATCGGGGAGCCCAGCTCCTCGCCCTGCTGGAGGGCGGTGACGAACTGGGCGACCTGCTCGGAGTCGTTGCGGCGGCGCAGTTCGTCGAAGGCCTGGCGGCGGCTGACGCCCATGTCCATCTGCTGGAGCGTGATGCGGACCTCGTCGGCCCACGGCCCCTCGTACTTGCCCGCGACGCGTTCGAGGGCCTGCCGGAAGCCCAGCCCGGCGCTGACGACGACGGCGAGGACGTCCAGGAAGTCCGGCAGGGTCCGCTCGATGTTGTCCCGGCGGATCCGGATCGCCGACCACAGCCCCGCCTCGATCCAGAACAGGCCGAAGGCCACCATCAGGAGGGCGGGTACCAGCTTGCCGTTCATCAGCATCGCGAGGGCGCCGAGCCCGCCCAGGAAGCCGTACACGGCGCGCCGGGCGGCGTAGCGGTCGATGGTGAGGCCGGCCGGGTTGCCCGCCATGTCGATCTGGCGGCGCTTGCGGGCCACCTGCTTGGGCCCCATCAGCCGCAGCACCAGCGGCGCCCAGCGGATGCCGAGGCGGTCGACGACCGAGCCGACGGCGGTCGTGCGGGTGGCGCCGACCTCCAGGGCGAGGGCGAGGTCGGTGGGGAGTTTGACGTCGGCGCGGTAGAGCCGGACGCCGTGGAGGATCCCGAAGACGGACAGGGCGGCGACCAGGGCCAGGAGGAAGGGGAGGTAGGTGTTCATCGCGGCGGACGGCCCCTCACACGTCGATCTTCGACAGGCGGCGGATGAGGACGAACCCGAGGGTGAAGAGGCCGAGCGCTATCAGCACCGCCGTCTGCCCGATCCAGGCGCCGGTCATCCGGTCCAGCGCGCCCGGCATCATCACGTCGACGAGGAGGAGGGACCCGAGGCCGATCGCCGGGACGAGGTACGCGGTCACGGTGACCTGCGAGAGCTGCGTACGGATCTCCCTGCGCGTCTCCTTGCGCTGCTCCAGGGTCACCGTCAGGTTCCGCAGGCTGCCGACGATGGCGCCGCCCGCCCGTGCCGACAGGACGAGGGTGGAGACGAGGACGACCAGCTCGCGGGACGGGAGCCGCTCGACGATCTCCCCGAGCGCCTCCTCGATGGAGTGGCCGACCGCGAGCCGGTCCGCCACCCGGGACAGCTCCTCCCCGGCCGGGGCCTCCAGCTCCTCGGCCGCGATCCCGATGGCCGTGCGCAGGGCGAGCCCGGCCTGGGTGGCGTTGGCGAGGATGCGGGCCAGCTCGGGCAGCTGGTTGATGAACCGCTCGGTGCGCCGGGCCCGCTGCCAGTTGAGGAAGGCGTTGGCGGCCCACAGCCCGATCAGGCCCGCCACCGGGCCGAAGAAGGGCGCGAGGAGGGAGGACGAGATCAGCCATACGCCCGCCACCGCCATCAGCATGTACGCGAAGAACTCGCCCGGGGTGAGGTCCAGGCCGGTGGTCGCCAGCTTCAGTTCGATGCGCCGGCCCAGCTGCGTCCTGCGCAGGCGCCGGTCGAGGCCCTGGAAGCGGCGCCTGCGGCCGACGGGCTCGGGGGCGCCCTCGGCGGAGAGCCGGTCGATGAGGGTGGCGCGCTGGGCGAGCCCGGCCGAGTACGCGTGCACGCCGAGGGACACGAACAGGCCCGCCAGCAGCGTGGCGCCGAGGGTGAGGAGGACGAGGTTGGTCACAGCACGGTCCGGGAGGTCAGCGGGTCGAGGTAGTCCTCCGGCGGGGCGACCCCGAAGGCCTGGGGGATGGGCTGGTTGCTCATGTAGAGGCGTTCCGCGATCCGGCGGGGCAGCGGGGCGTAGGCGAAGTAGCCGTGGACGCGCCCGTCGGCGCCCATGGGCTGGGCGATGAAGCGGCACACGGTGGTGATCCGGAACGGCTCGCGGCCGTGGGAGTCGAGGATGGAGATCTCCGTGATGCGGCGCGAGCCGTCGCCGAACCGGGTGAGCTGGACGATGACGTTGACGGCGCTGTTGATCTGGTCCTGGAGCGCCTCGAAGGGGATCTCGACCTCCGACATGGAGGCGAGGGTCTGGAGGCGCATCAGGGCGTCCTGCGAGCTGTTGGCGTGGACGGTGGCGAGGGAGCCGTCGTGGCCGGTGGACATCGCCTGGAGCATGTCGAGGGTCTCGCCGCCGCGGACCTCGCCGACGATGATGCGGTCGGGGCGCATGCGCAGGGAGTTGCGTACGAGGTCGCGGATGGTGATCTGGCCCTTGCCCTCCACGTTCGCGGGCCGGGATTCGAGGCGGATGACGTGCGCCTGCTGGAGCTGGAGCTCGGCGGAGTCCTCGATGGTGATGACGCGCTCGCCCTCGGGGATCAGTCCGGAGAGGGCGTTGAGGAGGGTGGTCTTGCCGGTGCCGGTGGCGCCGGAGACGATCAGGTTCATCTTCGCCTGGACCAGCCCGGAGAGCAGGAGCAGCATCTGCTCGTCGAGGGAACCGAGGGCGATCATCTCGTGCAGGGTGAAGGCGCGCGGGAAGCGGCGGATGGTGAGGGTCGCGCCGGTGAGGGAGAGCGGCGGGATGATGACGTTGACGCGCTCGCCGCTGGGCAGGCGCGCGTCGACCATCGGATTGGCCTCGTCCACTCGCCGGTTGACGGTGGAGACGATGCGCTCGATGGTCTGCATCAGCTGCTCGTGCGAGGCGAAGCGAATGGGGAGCTGCTCGACGCGACCGGAGCGCTCCACGAAGATCTGGTCGGGGCCGTTGACCATGATCTCGGAGATGGAGGCGTCTTCGAGGAGCGGTTCGAGCACGCCGAGGCCGAGCGCCTCGTCGACGACGCGGCGGATCAGCTGGGCGCGCTCGGCGGTGGAGAGGACGGGGCCCTCGCGGCTGATGATGTGCCCGAGCACGCGCTCCAGGCGGGCCCGGCGCTCGGCGGGCGCGAGCGCGGACATCTCGGCGAGGTCGATCTCCTCCAGCAGCTTGGCGCGGTAGGAGGAGACGAGCCGGCCGTCCTCGCGGGGGCTGTGCCGGTCGTCGGGGGTGTTGACCCGGGAACGCAGGCTCATGGTCACGGTCCCTTCGGGTCGTCGTTGGGCATGACTGCAGTTGCCCTGGCCGGGTCGACGGACAGGCCGGGCACGATCGAGTTGATGGGGATGGTCACGGTGGCGGTGACGGCGTCGGCGCTCTTGCTGATGGCCACGTCTGCCGTGAGGCCGCCCCGGACGGCCGCCTGACCGGCGGCCGCGCCGCCGGAGCCCTTGCGGGCCTCCACACGGGCCGCCGTACGGGCGGCGGTGTCGGCCTGTTCGTGGACGTACGCGATCCAGCCCAGCTGGATCCCGCACAGCGCGACGAACAGCAGGATCGGCACGAAGCCGATGTACTCCAGGGCGACCTGCCCCCGGTCGGAGCGGATGTCGCGTCGTCGTCTCACGTTCACTCCTCCCGCTCCATGGCCGCGCCGCCCTTGCCGTCGATCTCGCCGAAGTCGAGGCCGGGGAAGAGGACGGGGATGCCGAGCTTCACCCGGGCCTGGTAGACGTCCCCGGACCGGCCGCATTCGACCTCCGGCCCCCACGCGCCCCCGATGTGCTCGACGGCGGCGGCCCGGCACTCCGCGTCCCCCTTGACCGCCCCCGCCCGCGCCGCCTCGTCGGCCGCGTTCCCGGCCAGGGAGAACGCGTAGCCGATCAGCACGCACTCCCACACCGCCGCGACGAGCAGCAGGATCAGCGGCACCATGCCCACGAACTCCAGGGCCACCTGCCCCCGGTCCCCGCCCCGGTACCGCCCCCGGCGCACGCGTCAGCCCTCCCGGCCGCGCCGCAGCCGGGCCACCGGGCCGGGCGGGCGGACGGCGAGGGCCGAGCCCCTGCCGGGCTGCGCGGGGACCGACGGCTTGTCCGGGGCCGAGAGGAGGCCCAGCTCGCCCGCCACCGCCCACAGGGCCTGCTTCACCGTCGAGCGGTTGTCGAGGTCCTGGACCCGGCCGGCGTCCACCACGGCCTGGAGTTCCTTGAAGGCGGCGGGGACCGGGGTGCGGACCGGCCGGGTCTTGGTGATCTTCTCGATCAGCGAGGGCTGGATCTCGGTGTGCTTGCTCCAGCGGTTGACGACCACCGCGGTGTCCTCCGCCTTGCGCACCTGGAGCCGCTCCCACATCCGGACCATCCGCTTGGCCGCGCGTACGGAGACCACGTCGGGGGTGGTGACCAGTACGGCCGTGTCGGCCTGTTCCACGGCGGCGGCGTTGGCTCCGGTGACCTGGGTGCCGCAGTCGACGACGACCAGTTCGTAGCGGGTGCGCAGGGCGCCGATGACCTGGCGGGCGGCGCGTTCGTCGACCTCCTCGCCCCGCTCGCCCTCCGCCGGGGCCAGCAGCAGCGCCAGCCCGGTGCGGTCCTCGTAGACGGCGTCCTGGAGGACGCGGGGGGAGATGTCCTGGATGCCGGCGAGGTCGGCGATGGAGCGGCGGAACTGCACGTCGAGGTAGGAGCCGACGTCCCCGGCCTGGAGGTCGAGGTCGACCAGGGCCGTGCGCCGGCCCGAGGCGGCCGCGGCGAGGGCGAACTGGACGGCGGTCAAGGTGGTGCCGACGCCGCCCTTGGCCCCGGTGACGGTGACGACCCGGCCGCCCGGGCCGGTGAAGACCTCCGCGCCGCCGCCCAGGTGGCGGCGTACGCCCACGGCCCACAGGGCGGCGGCCTGGACGCGGGCGCTCAGCTCCTCGTAGGAGAGGGGCAGGGCGATCAGGCCGCGCGCGCCGGAGTCCATGGCGGCGGAGAACAGGCCCGGGCCGGCGTCGGAGGAGAGCAGGACGACGCCCACGGCCGGGAAGCGCAGGGCGACTTCGCGGATGAGTTCCAGGGCGGGGACGGGGCCGATCCGCTCGTGGACGAGGACGACCTCGGGGAGTTCGTCGACGGACTCGGCGGCCATCCGGCCGAGCATGTCGAGGAGGGAGGTGGAGTCGGGTACGGGAGGGGCGGGCTCGGCGTCGGGGAGCTGGCTGAGCAGGGCCGTGATGGAGCGGGCGGCGTCCGGGTCGCCGGCCGCGGGGAGGATTCGAGTGGTCATCCGCGCCTCACTTGTCCCCGTCGAGGGTGTACGTGCGGTCGGCCGTGCTGGGGGCCGAGTCGGTGCCGGGGGCCACCAGGGCCAGCCGGACGTGCTCGGCGAAGGACTCGGCGTAGGCGACGCGCTGGGTGTCCTTCGTGTTCAGGGCGAAGGTGATCGGGACCGCCTCGGCGGGGCCCTTGCGGTCGCCGTCCTTGTCGAGGGCGGTGAGCTTGCCGACGCCGAGGACGCGGGCGTTGGCGACGATGATGACCGAGCGGGAGGGGTCGGTCTCCTTGGCGCCCTTGAAGGTGGCGATGATGTTGACCTTCGCGCCCGAGGTGATCTTGCCGGCCACGCCGGTGGCCGCGTCGATCATGATGGCGATCTCCTGCTCACCGGCCTGGAGCTGCGGCTTGTCGACGAACATGTCGCTCTGGAGCAGGGAGCCCTTCTTCAGGGTGGTGAGCGCGATCTTGCCGCGGAGCGCGCCGAGGTCGTCGACGGCGGTGTCGGAGAGCCACCGCTTGGGGACCTTCACCTCTTCGAACTGGCCGGCCGTCAGGGGGCTGTACGGTGCGATGTCGCCCTTGACCCGGTACGCGACGACCTCGGCCCCGACCTTGGAGTTGACGTCGCCGATGACGACGAGGACCCCGGCGAAGGCGGCGAGGGCGCACAGGACCGACAGCAGGAGCAGGATGACGCCGCGGCGCTGGCGTGAGTTCATGAGCCGTACTACCTCGCCGTTCTTCGTTCGTTCGGGCGGTCAGGATCCGGTTCTCGATCGGGCGGCGGGCACCTCGGGCGGGGGTGCGGCCAGGGGGGCGGCGCAGAAGCCGCAGCGGTCGCCGATGAGCTCGAAGCCGCACCAGCCGCACTCCTCGCGGCGGACCGAGGAGACCAGCTGGTGGAGCACGGAGACGTCGGGGATGGCGGCGGCGAACTCGACGACCTTGGGGGTGGCCCACCAGCGGGCGGAGTCGGCGGGCAGCGGGTTCTCCATGACGCCCTGCACCTGCCAGGCGGGGGCCAGTTCGGCCGCCACCCAGTCGGAGGACAGCTGGCCGCGCGCGAAGGTGAGGTGGGTGGCGAAGGCGGGGCCGGGCGGGATCACCCCGGTGGCGGCGGGGCCGAGCCGGGCCAGGTGCGGCGACGGGTGGGCGAGTACGGCGAACTGGGCGCTGGGCGACCAGGAGCGGGCGTGCGCCTTGAGGCCGACCGGGATCCGGTCGAGCTTGGCGACGGAGCCCAGCAGGGCGCCCGCGTAGACGTAGTGGGACAGCAGCCGGGCGGCGGAGGCGATCACGCCGGGGCTGAAGTCGCAGACGGTGAGCTGTCGCAGCTGACGCACCAGCACGGCGGTGCCCAGCGGCGGGAGATCGGTGTCGACGAGCGCGATCCGGTCGGTCTCCAGGATGGCCCGCACGGTGCGCAGGCGGTGTGCGGTGGCCGGGGGCAGCCAGGACGGTACGACGGCCACGAGGTGGCCGTGCCGCTCCAGCAGGGCGGTGGTCGCGGCGAGCGAGGCCTCCAGCCCGGCTTCGGCGGGCGGGTGCAGCACGGCGGCGCCGGGGGTGTGCCGGTCGGGGGCCGGCAGCACCAGATCGGCACTGGTGACAGCGATGGCGGTCGGCACGCGAATCCCCCCGTTCACCCTCCGCGCGGCGTCCGTTCGCCCGGCCGACGGCCGGACTTCCGCACGCGCGCATGCTGCGCGACCGCAAACGATCGGCGCCCTTCCCCCTTGCCCGTGCACCATATCCGCGACGCCCCTGACGGGGCAGGGGCTTGAAGATTCCTGTGCCGGAAGCACATGTCACAGGAGGCGGGAAACCCGGACAACAAGGATCGGGACCGGGTCCATTTCAAGCCACATTGCAAACACTCTTGACACGGGGATTGGTCTGGACCAACTTGGCTGGCGCCGGCTTTCGGTCCCGGGGACCCCCACTCCCCCTCACAGCTCCCCCTTCCGCTTCTCCCCTTCCTCCCCCCACGGAGCCCACGTGAACCGCATACGCTCCCTCGCCCTGCCACTCGCCGCCACCCTCGCCGCCGGCGGCCTCACCGCCCTCGCGGCGGGCCCCGCCCAGGCCGCCGACGTCAACGTCGTCCGCAACGGCGGCTTCGAGTCGGGGCTCGCCAACTGGTCCTGCTCGAACGAAAGCGGCGCTTCCGTCTCCTCGCCCGTCTACGCCGGGGCGGGCGCCCTGAAGGCCACCCCGGCGGGCTCGGACAACGCCCGCTGCGGCCAGACCGTCACGGTCAAGCCGAATTCCACGTACACGCTCAGCGCCCAGGTGCAGGGCTCGTACGTCTACCTGGGCGCCACCGGCACCGGCACCCAGGACGTCTCCACCTGGACCCCGGGCTCGGGCGGCGGCTGGCAGAAGCTGTCGACCACCTTCACCACCGGCCCGAACACCACCCAGGTCACCGTGTACACCCACGGCTGGTACGGCCAGCCGGCCTACACCGTCGACGAGTTCAGCGTCTTCGGCCCGGACGGCGGCGGCCCCACCGACCCGGGCCCGGGCCTGCCGGGCGCGCCCGCCGGGGCCGCCGTTTCCGGCCAGAGCCAGAACGGGCTCACCCTTTCGTGGAACGCGGTCAGCGGGGCGGGCGGCTATTACGTCTACCAGGACGGCGTGCGCGTCCAGACGGTCGCGAACACCTCCGCGCCGGTCACCGGACTCGCGCCGAGCACCTCGTACTCCTTCCAGGTGAGCGCGTACAACGCGGCCGGCGAAGGACCGAAGTCGGCGCCGGTCACCGGCACCACCACCGGGGGCGGCGGCCCGAACCCGAACCCGTCGGTCCCCAAGCACGCACTGACCGGCTACTGGCAGAACTTCAACAACGGCGCGACCGTCCAGAAGCTCTCCGACGTCTCCGCGCAGTACGACATCATCGCGGTCTCGTTCGCCGACGCCACGACCACGCCCGGCGCCATCGCCTTCAACCTCGACTCGGCCGGGCTCGGCGGCTACACCACGGCGCAGTTCAAGGCCGACGTCGCCGCGAAGAAGGCGGCCGGCAAGTCGGTCATCCTCTCCATCGGCGGCGAGAAGGGCACGATCTCGGTCAACGACTCCGCCTCCGCGACGAATCTGGCCAACTCCGCCTGGGCGCTGATGCAGGAGTACGGCTTCAGCGGGATCGACATCGACCTGGAGAACGGCCTCAACCCGACCTACATGACGCAGGCGCTGCGCGCCCTGTCGGCGAAGGCGGGCCCCTCCCTGGTCCTGACCATGGCCCCGCAGACCATCGACATGCAGTCCACGCAGGGCGGCTACTTCAAGACCGCGCTGGCCGTGAAGGACATCCTGACGGTCGTGAACATGCAGTACTACAACAGCGGCGCGATGAACGGCTGCGACGGCAAGGTCTACTCCCAGGGCTCGGTGGACTTCCTGACGGCGCTCGCCTGCATCCAGCTGGAGGGCGGCCTCGACCCCTCGCAGGTGGGCATCGGCGTCCCCGCCTCGCCGAGCGGCGCGGGCAGCGGCTACGTCTCCCCGACCATCGTGAACAACGCCCTGGACTGCCTGGCCAGGGGCACGAACTGCGGGTCCTTCAAGCCGTCGAAGACCTACCCCTCGCTGCGCGGGGCGATGACCTGGTCGACCAACTGGGACGCCAAGGCGGGTAGCACCTGGTCCAACGCGGTGGGTCCCAAGGTCCACGGGCTGCCGTAGGCGGTAGAGGTGTGGGGGTGGCTGATTCGGTCCGGTGAGCCAGCCGGATACCCCCGGGGCTCTTGACCGGGACATGCCACAAGAGCACGCTGTGCGCGTCCGCACGGCTACCCCCACACTCCCACCCAGGAGAACGCATGCGGCTCCACACCCGCCGGAGGGCCGCCGTCACGGCGGCCCTGCTGGCGCTCGCGCTCGGCGCACCCGCCTACGGCATGAGCGCGACGGCAGCCCCGCCGCCCACCCCGTCCACGGCGACCCAGGACGAGGCCATCGCCCAGTACGAGATCCAGGGCCCCTCCACGGCCGCCGAACGCACGGCCCTGCTGCGCACCGGGGCCTCGATCGACGAGGTGGACGCCCGCTCGGTCGTGGTCAGCGCCGACCCCATGCAGGCCCGCAGCCTGCGCGCGCTCGGGTACACGCTGACCCCGCTGCCCGGCCCGCCGGACCGCGGCGAGCGCGGGGTCGCGGCGACCCCGATGGACTTCCCCTCGGCGGACTCCAGGTACCACAACTACGCCGAGGCCAAGGCCGAGATCGACCAGCGCATCGCCCAGTACCCCGGGATCATGAGCAAGCAGGTCATCGGGAAGTCGCACGAGGGCCGCGACCTCATCGCCATCAAGATCAGCGACAACGTCGGCACGGACGAGGCCGAACCCGAGGTGCTCTTCACGGCCCACCAGCACGCCCGTGAGCACCTCACCGTGGAAATGGCCCTGTACCTGCTCAAGGAGTTCGGCTCCAAGTACGGCACCGAGAGCCGGATCACGAACATGATCAACCAGCGCGAGATCTGGATCATCCCGGACCTCAACCCGGACGGCGGCGAGTACGACATCGCCACCGGCTCCTACCGCTCCTGGCGCAAGAACCGCCAGCCCAACAGCGGCTCCTCTTACGTCGGCACCGACGAGAACCGCAACTGGGACTACAAGTGGGGCTGCTGCGGCGGCTCCAGCAGCAGCAAGAGCTCCGAGACCTACCGCGGGCCGGCCGCGGCCTCCGCGCCCGAGGTGAAGGCCGTCTCCGACTTCGTCCGCACCCGCGTGGTCGGCGGCAAGCAGCAGATCACCGCCGCCATCGACTTCCACACCTACAGCGAACTGGTGCTGTGGCCGTTCGGCTACACCTACAACGACACCGCGCCGGGCCTGACGGCCGACGACCTCGCCGTGTACAAGAAGATCGGCACCAGCATGGCCGCCAGCAACGGCTACACGCCCGAACAGTCGAGCGACCTGTACATCACCGACGGCACGATCGACGACTGGCTGTGGGGCAACCAGAAGATCTTCGCCTACACCTTCGAGATGTACCCGTCGAACGGCGGCGGCGGCTTCTACCCGCCCGACGAGGTCATCGACCGCGAGACCGCGCGCAACAAGGAAGCGGTGCTCCAGCTGCTGGAGAACGCGGACTGCATGTACCGCTCGATCGGCAAGGAAGCCCAGTACTGCGCGTAGCGCGCGGCTGATCCGGGGCGCCCCACCGCCAGGGGGGCGCCCCTCCGCCGTGGGCTCAGCCGAGCACGGCGAGGGCGTCGATCTCGATCAGCAGCCCGGCGGGCAGGCCCACGTACACCGTGGTGCGGGCGGCGGGGACCTTCACGCCCTGCTCGTCGAAGTAGGCGTTGTAGATCTCGTTCATCTCGGCGAAGTGGCCGGTGTCGGTCAGGTAGACGCGGATCATCACCACGTCGTCCCAGGACGCGTCGCCGGCCTCCAGCACGGAGCGGACGTTCTCCAGCGTCTGGAGGGTCTGCTCGCGCAGCGCCGGCCCGGCGGTGGTGGGCGGCTGCCCCTCGACGTGCGGCAGGTAGCCGACCTGGCCGGCGACCTGGAGGATGTTGCCCTTGCGGACGCCGTGCGAGAACTTCGCGGGCGGGGCGGGGTGGGACTCGGGGGTGACGGCGGTCTTCTCGCTCACGGAGGGGTCCTCTGCGTTCGTATCGGTACGGGGGTTGTTTCCCCCCGCTGATGGTGTCAGCGGGGCGGCCCCCGCGTGACGCCCCCTCAACCGGTTCGCGAGGACGGACTACCGTCCGGGCTCCCGCTGCGCGGGGCGAGGTCCCCTACCCGCCCTTCCACCGTTCCCAGGGGCTCCGCCCCTGACCCCGATACCGGACGCTCCGCGCCCGGTGCGCTCAAACGCCGCGCGGGC
>NZ_JBNNPF010000040.1:0-72631 GCF_050275515.1 Streptomyces sp. NPDC004126
CGTCCTGTCAAGGGCGCTCCCTTCGGTCGCGTCGCTTCGCGATCGCCTTCGGCGACCCTTGACAGGCCGTCCCGCCCCGGAATGCCGAAAGACTGACGGGAAACCCCCAAAAGGAACGGTCACAGGGGGAGAGGAGGCAGGAGCGGTTCCGTCGGAGACGAGGCGAGGGGCCGGGGGCCGGCTCGCCGAGCATCCGGGCCCTCAGATGTCCTGACTCCGGGCCGGGGGCCCGGCTACCCGCACGAGAGGTTGATCAGAGCAGCTCAGGGGGCAGGCGGGCGCGTCAGATCGCTACGCGCTCCTCCCGCCTCAGCGTCCGACGACCGCCCTGGGCTGATACCCGCACGAGAGGTTGAAAAGACCAGCTCAGGGAGCCGACAGGCGCGACAGATCGCTACGCGCTCCTCATTTCTCAGCGTCCGGCGGCCGTCTGGGGCTGATACCCGCACCAGGGGACGGACGGAGGGGACGCGTCAGACCGCTACACGGCCATCGCTGGGCGGCTCGGCCATCAGGATGGCTAGGAGTCCGGGGAAGCGGGCCTCGATGTCGGCTCGACGCAGGCCTGCCATTCGGCTATTGCCCCGGTCGACCTGGTGGATCAGGCCGGCCTCTCGCAGGGTGCGGAAGTGGTGGGTGACCGTTGCCTTCGAGACCGGCAGAGAGAAGGAAGCGCAGGTGCGCGCCGCGCCTTCCGGGGCAATGGCCAGCTCGCGCACCACACGGCGGCGCAGAGGATCGGCGAGCGCGGACAGTACTCGGCCGAGGTCGATCTCTTCGACGGTCGGGTGACCCTCGTCGTCTGGCATGGTGGCGACCTCCTCCCTTAGGTATGGATTGGATCTTACCTCTGGCGGCTGCTAGCGTCCGATAGGTACGAACTTGGTCGTACCTACCTGTGGGGGAGAACTCTGATGGACCAGCTCGTCTCGCTCGTTGGCGTCGCCCGCTCCAAGCCGGAACGCGCCCAGGAGGTCATGGACCTCCTGCTCTCCTTCGTCGAACCCACCCGGCAGGAACCGGGCTGCCTGGAGTACCACTTCCACGAGGACCGGCAGGAGCCCGGTGTCTTCGTGTTCTACGAGGTGTGGCGCAGCCAGGCCGATCTGGACGCCCACCTGGCGCTCCCGCACATGCAGGACTTCTGGGAGCGTCGAATGGACTACCTGACCACCGATGTGGAGCTCCGCTTCGTGGATATGCGCAGCCCTTACGGCCACTAGCCGCCCCATCGGCCGCCTGGGCTGCTCTGTTCGTCCTCTGGTGCGGGTATCAGCCCCAGACGGCCGCCGGACGCCGAGACCAGGGGAGCGCGTAGCGATCTGTCGCGCCTGTCGGCTCCCTGGGCTGGTCTTTTCAACCTCTCGTGCGGGTATCAGCCCAGGGCGGTCGTCGGACGCTGAGGCGGGAGGAGCGCGTAGCGATCTGCTGCGCCTGGGGGCCCGCCAGGCCGCTCTGATCGGCCTCTCGTGCGGGTAGTCGCGCACCCGGCCCGGAATCGCAGACCTGAGGGCCCGGATGCTTGGCGAGCCGACATCCGGCCCCTCGTCTCGTCTCCGACGGAACCGTTTCTCGCTTCTCTCCCCCTGTGACCGTTCCTTTTGGGGGTTTCCCGGCAGTCTTTCGGCTTTCCGGTTCGGGTCGGTCGGTCAAGGGTGGAGCGCAGCGACATCGCGAAGCGACGCGACGAAGGAGCGCCCTTGAGGGACCGGGCCGAAGCGGAAGGACGATGGGACTGACGGGAAACCCCCAAACCCTCCCCGATCCGGTCCAGGGGGATCCCGCTCGTCCAACCCCGCCCCACCCCGCGAGTTCTCTCAGTGCACCGCCGCCCCCGCCGTCACCACCGGGGTGATCGTCGTTTCCGCCGGGCCCCTGGCGTCGGCCTCGCGTTGGCGTTCCGCGCTGTCGCTGATGCGCAGCAGCAGGGCGATCATGATCCAGTTGGCCAGCAGTGACGAGCCGCCCTTCGCCAGGAAGGGGAGGGCCTTGCCGGTCAGGGGGATCAGGCCCGTCACGCCGCCCGCGACCACGAAGACCTGGAGCGCCAGGGCCGCCGCCAGGCCCACCGCCAGGAGCTTGCCGAACGGGTCCCGCGCGGCCAGGGCCATGCGCAGGCCCCGCTGGACGAGCAGGGCGTAGATGATCAGTACGGCCATGACCCCGGCCAGGCCGAGCTCCTCGCCCACCGTCGTCAGGATGAAGTCGCTGCGCCCCGCGAACTTGATCAGCTCCGGGTGCCCCATCCCGAGGCCGGTGCCCGAGACGCCGCCGGTGCCGAAGCTGAACAGCGCCTGGGCGGACTGCTCCGAGTTGAGGCCCTGCGGGGGGTTCGGGGAGTAGATGGCCAGGGGGTTCAGCCAGGCGGCGACGCGGGCCTTGACGTGGGGTTCCGTCGAGCCGACCACGAACGCGCCCACGGCCGCCATCAGCAGGCCGCACACGATCCAGCTGGTGCGCTCGGTGGCCACGTACAGCATCACCACGAAGACGCCGAAGAAGATCAGCGACGTGCCGAGGTCGCGCTCGAAGACGAGCACGAGCAGCGAGATGATCCACACCGTGATGATCGGCCCGAGCTGCCGCATCGGCGGCAGTCGCATGCCCAGGAACTTCCGCCCCGTCAGGGCCAGGGAGTCGCGGTGGATGACCAGGTAGCCCGCGAAGAAGACCGCGATCATGATCTTCACGAACTCGCCGGGCTGGAGCGAGAAGCCGAAGAGGATGATCCAGCGCTTGGCGCCGTACGTGTCCGCGCCGAAGAACGCCGGCGCGATCAGCAGCACCAGCGCGACGGCCATCGTGATGTAGATGAAGCGCTGGAGCAGCCGGTGGTCGCGCAGCAGCGCCACCACCAGGATGCAGGCGGCGACGCCGACCACCGTCCACATCAGCTGGTCGGGCGCGTTGGCCACGGACTCGTACCGCTCGATGTAGCCCTGGTCGAGCCGGTGGATCAGCACCAGCCCCAGTCCGGTGAGCAGCATCGCGAGCGGGAAGATCAGCGGGTCCGCGTAGGCCGCGAACCGGCGGATGCCCAGGTGCCCCACCAGGGACAGCAGCGTCATGCTGATGACGAAGCTGGTGAGGTGCTGGGGCAGCTCGCCGTTCATGGCCAGCCCGGCGCTGATGTGGCCGAAGACGGCGATGCCGATGACCAGGAGCAGCAGCAGCGCTTCGGTGCGACGGCGGGCGCCGGCCACCGTCCGGGGCCTCAGTCCACGCACGGGATACCGCCGCCGTCGATCTCACCCTTCTCCGGCCGGGGCGGCGGCGGAGGGGCGGATGACGGGGGCGATGCGGGGGGAGAGGAAAGGGAGGGGGAAGAAGAGGGGGAAGAAGAGGACGGCGCGGCGTCCGGCGCGCCCGGGGTCGTCGCAGTGGTCGACCGGGGACCGATCTGCTCGGCAATGAGGCGCTTTATCTTCATATCATCTACGACGTTGATGTCCTCCCCATGGTTCCTTCCGAAGCCCTCGATGGGGAGTGTCGTGAACCGCATTTTGCCCCCGGACAGGTTCTTCGCCTGCTTCACGAAGGACAGCAGGTCCCATCCCTCGTCCGTCACGACGTCCTTCTTCGCCGTGTCGATCAGCTTGAGCAGCTTCACCGGGTCCGTGAACGTCCCGGCCGAGTTCAGCTTCTGCGTCGCACCCGCGAGGAAGGCCTGCTGCCGCTTCGTCCGGTCCAGGTCGCCCATCGTCAGCCCGTGCCGCTGCCGTACGAAGGCCAGGGACTGCCGGCCGTTCAGGGTCTGCCGGCCCGCCGGGAAGTCGGCGCCCGAGTACGGGTCCTTCACCGGCTTCTTCAGGCACACCGGTACGCCGCCCAGCGCGTCCGCGAGGTGGTAGAAGCCGGCCAGGTTCAGTTCGGCGAAGTGGTCGACCGGGACGCCCAGGAAGTTGCGCACCGTTTCGATCTGGGCCTTGCGCCCCGCCTCGCGCCCCTCCCGCTCCAGGCGGCGCCGGTCCTGGACGCCGGCCCGGGAGAGCTGCTCCTCCTTGGCGGCCTTCGCCAGCCCGTACGCCTTCTTGATCTTGTCCTTGCGGCCCGCCCCCTGCCCCGGCCCCTGTCCCGCGATCTCCACGAAGTCGTCGCGCGGTATCGAGAAGGCCTTCGCCTCGCCGCCGTCGCCCGGCACGTGCAGCAGGATCATGGTGTTCGCGTTGTAGCCGCCGATGTCCGAGCTCCCGGCGTGCAGCTCGTCGAGGATCTCCTCGGGCAGCGGGTCGCCGTTCTGGTCGCGCCGGCTGTCCAGGCCCATGAGCAGGATGTTCACATCGCCGTGCGCCGACTTCTCGGCGCCGTCCAGGGCCTTCGAGCCGGCGATGCCCGAGGCGAGGTCGTGGTAGAGGTACCAGGCGCCGCCGCCCGCCATCACCGTCAGCGCGCAGCTGGTGGTCAGCAGCGTGCGCGCGAGCCTCCGGCGCCGTGAGGGCCTGCGGTGTCCGGTCTTCGTCCGTGTCCGTGCAGCGCTCATGGCGCTCGATCCTGGCGCACCCGCGCTGAAGGAATCCTGAAACCCGAAGGCCCCGAAGGCCCCGAAGGCCCGGCCCCCCTCAGCGGCCGCGCTGCCCGCCCTGCCCCGACGGGATCCAGAGTTCCAGCCGCGCGCCCCGGCCGCCCGGCGCGCCGAGGGCGCGTACGCCGCCCCCGTGGGCCCGGGCGATCTCCCGGGCGATGGCCAGGCCCAGCCCGGTGCCGCCGCTGGCCCGGCCCCGGTCGGCGTCGAGGCGTACGAACCGCTCGAAGACGCGGTCGCGGTCCGCCTCCGGGATCCCCGGGCCGTCGTCGGCCACTTCCAGCACCGCCCGCCCGTCCCGCGCGGCGGCCCGCACCACGACCCCGGCGTCCGCGTACCGCAGGGCGTTGTCCACCAGGTTGGCCAGGGCCCGCTCCAGCCGCGCCGGGTCCCCGTACGCCGGCACCGGCGCGGGCGCCTCCAGCCGCAGCGGCACCCGGGGCGCGGGCCGCCGCGCCGCGTCCTCGGCCGCCAGCAGCGCGAGGTCCACGGGTTCGGGGCGGGGCGCGGGTCCGCCGTCGAGGCGGGCCAGGAGCAGCAGGTCGGCGGCGATGCGCTGGAGCCGCTCGGTGTCGGCGAGCGCGGCGGCGACCGACGCCCGGTCGGGCCGCTCCATGGCGAGGGCCACCTCCAGCCGGGAGCGGACGGCGGCGAGCGGGTTGCGGAGCTCGTGCGAGGCGTCGGCGGTGAACTGGCGCTGCCGGGCGTCGGAGCGCTCCAGCCGGTCGAGGGTGTCGTTGACGGTCCGGGCCAGCTCGGCGATCTCGTCGTCGCCGCCGGGGTCGGGGACGCGCCGGTCGAGTTCGCTCGCGGTGACGGCGGCGAGCCCGGTGCGGATGGCGGTGACGGGGCGCAGCGCGCGGCCGGTGGCCCACCAGGCCAGGGCCGCCGCGAAGGCGGTCAGCGGGGGAGCGCCGGCGAGGAAGCCGATGGCGATGGCGCGGGTGGCGTCGTCGACGTCGCCGAGCACGGTGACCGCGTACACGGTGTGCGGGTCGTGCGCGTCCGGCGGGCCGGGGGCCTCGACCGCGACGACCACGCGCCGCTGCGCGCCGGGGTGCGCGGGCGGGAGTACGGCCGAGCGGGAGTCCTGGCCGGGGCCGGGGCGCAGTCCGTCGAGGCGCGGGGGGTCCTTGGGTGCTCCGGCGGCGGTGCTGGCGACGTCGCGGCCGTGGGCGTCGCGTACGAGGACCAGGTCGACGCCGCCGTCGGGCGCGGGCAGCCGGCCGCCGGGCGGGAGGGTCCGGGTGTCGAGCTGGGCGGCGACCTTGCGCGCGGCGAGCTCGGTGCGGCCGGTGGTGTTGTCGAGGAGGTTGGTGCGCATGAGGCTGTAGAGCCACAGCCCGCCCGCGCTGAGGACGGCCGCCATCGCGAGGGCGGCGGCGAGGGCGGTCCGCGCGCGCAGGTTGCCGACGAGGCGGCCGCGCCGGCTGCTGCCGTCCGCCCCCGGCTCCTCATCCACCGTCGGGAGCCATGCGGTAGCCGGTGCCGTGGACGGTGAGGATCGAGCGGCGGCCGAAGGGGGCGTCGATCTTCTTGCGCAGGGAGGAGACGTAGACCTCGACGATGTTCGGGTCGATGCCGTGCGGGGCGTCCCAGACCTCGTCGAGGACGTCCTGCTTGGCGACGGCCCGGCCGGGGCGCCGCATCAGGCAGGCGAGGACGCCGACTTCGCGGGCGGTGAGTTCGATGTCGCGGCTCCCGCGGCGGCAGCGGCGGTCGAGCGGGTCGAGGAAGAGGTCCCCGGCCCGGAGCTCGGTGGGTTCGGGGGCGGCGGCGCGGCGGGCGAGGGCGCGCAGCCGGGCGGCCAGCACCAGGAAGGAGAAGGGCTTGGTGAGGTAGTCGTCGGCGCCGGCGTCGAGTCCTTCGGCCTCGTCGTGCTCGCCGTCCCGGGCGGTCAGCATCAGGACGGGGGTGGGGTCGCCGTGGGCCCGCATCCGGGCGCAGATCTCGGCGCCGCCGGGTCCGGGGAGCATCAGGTCGAGCAGGACGGCGTCGTACGGTCCGCCGGTGAGGGCCAGTTCGAGGCCGCGGTGGCCGTCGTGGGCGACCTCGACGCGGTGGCCCTCGGCGGACAGGCCCTGGCGGAGGGATTCGGCCAGGTTCTCTTCGTCTTCGACCACGAGGATGCGCACGCCCCAAGCCTCACATACCGGGCAGCGGCTCCCCGGGCCCCGGGGCGCCGAGGTCAGGTTCCCGGTGGGTCGGGGTTCAGCCGAACGGGGGGTTCGGCGGCCGGAATACGTGGAAGGAGCGGACCGTGTTGGCACTCCGCTTGACCGAGTGCTAATCGCCGGAATAGTGTCACACCTGGCACTCGCCCCCGGTGAGTGCCAACACAGCGACAGGCTGGTCCGGCACCCGCGACGACGGATCGACCTGGTCGCCACCTCAGACAGTTAACCCCGGATCTCCGAAGGGGGAGGTCGGATCGTGACGACCGCCAGCTCCAAGGTTGCCATCAAGCCGCTTGAGGACCGCATTGTGGTCCAGCCGCTCGACGCCGAGCAGACCACGGCCTCCGGCCTGGTCATCCCGGACACCGCGAAGGAGAAGCCCCAGGAGGGCGTCGTCCTCGCGGTCGGCCCGGGCCGCTTCGAGGACGGCCAGCGTCTCCCGCTGGACGTCAACGTCGGCGACATCGTGCTGTACAGCAAGTACGGCGGCACCGAAGTGAAGTACAGCGGCGAGGAGTACCTCGTCCTCTCGGCCCGCGACGTGCTCGCGATCGTCGAGAAGTAATCACTTCTCACGCATTGCTTTGAACTGCGCCCCTGGTCACCCCGCTGATTGCCGGGCGGCGAGGGGCGCGGTTCGTTAAACCCGAGTTTTCGAGAGGGCTGAACCGCTCCCATGGCGAAGATCCTGAAGTTCGACGAGGACGCCCGTCGCGCCCTCGAGCGCGGCGTCAACAAGCTTGCCGACACGGTCAAGGTGACGATCGGCCCCAAGGGCCGCAACGTCGTCATCGACAAGAAGTTCGGCGCCCCCACCATCACCAACGACGGTGTCACCATCGCCCGCGAGGTCGAGCTGGACGACCCGTACGAGAACCTCGGCGCGCAGCTGGTGAAGGAGGTGGCGACCAAGACCAACGACATCGCGGGTGACGGCACCACCACCGCCACCGTGCTGGCCCAGGCGCTCGTCCGCGAGGGTCTGCGCAACGTCGCCGCCGGCGCCTCCCCGGCCTCCCTGAAGAAGGGCATCGACGCCGCGGTCAAGGCCGTGTCCGAGGACCTCCTCGCGACCGCCCGCCCGATCGAGGACAAGTCCGACATCGCCGCCGTGGCCGCGCTCTCCGCGCAGGACGCCCAGGTCGGCGAGCTCATCGCCGAGGCGATGGACAAGGTCGGCAAGGACGGTGTCATCACCGTCGAGGAGTCCAACGCCTTCGGCCTGGAGCTCGAGTTCACCGAGGGCATGGCCTTCGACAAGGGCTACCTGTCCCCCTACATGGTCACCGACCAGGAGCGTATGGAGGCCGTCCTCGACGACCCGTACATCCTGATCAACCAGGGCAAGATCTCCTCCATCCAGGACCTCCTGCCGCTGCTGGAGAAGGTCATCCAGGCGGGTGGCTCCAAGCCGCTGCTGATCATCGCCGAGGACGTCGAGGGCGAGGCCCTCTCCACCCTCGTCGTCAACAAGATCCGCGGCACCTTCAACGCGGTGGCCGTCAAGGCCCCGGGCTTCGGCGACCGCCGCAAGGCGATGCTGCAGGACATGGCCACCCTCACCGGTGCCACCGTCATCGCCGAGGAGGTCGGCCTCAAGCTCGACCAGGCCGGTCTGGACGTCCTCGGTTCCGCGCGCCGCGTGACCATCTCCAAGGACGACACGACCATCGTCGACGGTGGCGGCAACGCCGCTGACGTCGCGGGCCGCGTCAACCAGATCAAGGCCGAGATCGAGTCCACGGACTCCGACTGGGACCGCGAGAAGCTGCAGGAGCGCCTGGCGAAGCTCGCCGGCGGCGTCTGCGTCATCAAGGTCGGCGCCGCCACCGAGGTGGAGCTCAAGGAGAAGAAGCACCGTCTCGAGGACGCCATCTCCGCGACCCGCGCCGCGGTCGAGGAGGGCATCGTCTCCGGCGGTGGCTCCGCGCTCGTCCACGCCGTCAAGGTCCTGGAGGGCAACCTCGGCCTGACCGGCGACGAGGGCACCGGCGTCTCCGTGGTCCGCCGCGCCGCCGTCGAGCCGCTGCGCTGGATCGCCGAGAACGCGGGCCTCGAGGGCTACGTCATCACCTCGAAGGTCGCCGAGCTCGACAAGGGCCAGGGCTTCAACGCCGCCACCGGCGAGTACGGCGACCTGGTCAAGGCCGGCGTCATCGACCCGGTCAAGGTCACCCGCTCCGCCCTGGAGAACGCCGCCTCCATCGCCTCCCTGCTGCTCACGACCGAGACCCTGGTCGTCGAGAAGCCGGCGGAGGAAGAGGCCGAGGCCGGTCACGGCCACGGTCACGGCCACAGCCACTGACGCGCCCCGGCGCTTCGACAGGAAGGCCCCCGCCCCACCGTTCACCCGGTGGGGCGGGGGCCTTCCCGTTGTCCGGGGCCGCCTGAGCGGTCGTCACTCCATCATGCCGAGCTGCCGCATCAGGGCCATGGCGTCGTAGTGCCACCAGCCTTCCTTGATCATGCCGTCCTGACATCGGAAGACCGTGGTGCCGGTCATCGTGCAGGTCTTGCCGGTGGGGGCGACGCCCATGAACTCGCCCTTGTGCGTGCCGGTCCAGGTCCACAGCGTGGTGACGTAGTCGTCCTGCGCCATCTGGGCGTCACGGGTGAAGGAGAAGTCGAAGGCGGCGCGCCACATCGCGACGTCCTCGCTGATCGCGGCGTAGCCGTGCTTGTCCTCGGGGTTGGAGATGTCGTGGTCGTGGTAGTCCGGGGCGAAGATCTCCTCGATGACGGCCATGTCGCCCTTCATCGCGATGTCGTCGTACATCCGGTTCACCATCATGGTGTTGAGGTGCTCGTCGCGGACCGTGTCGAGGTTGGTGAACGTCGGCATGCCGTCGCACAAGGCCGTCATCTCGTGGAACATTCGGTCCGTCTCGGGGAGGTTGGAGTTCTTCATGGCCTCCTCGTACGAAGGGAATTCGACGAAGTTCACGTAGTGGTCCGTCTGGTCGCGGTCCTTGCCCACGACGCTGTGGGTGACCGTGCGCTTGCCCTGGCTCTGGGCGACGTACTTGTCCAGCAGGTCGTTCATCGCCTCGGGCTGGTGAGTCCTGTAATCAACCAGTTGTACGAATGTCATGGTGGGCTCCCGTGCTGGATGGGACGTGTCCAGTTTAGGGAGAATTCACCCGTTCAGCCTGGTCTACCCGCGGGTCACTGGGGCCCGTACTTACGGCCCGTGCGGGAGGAGACCCCGCCGAGCAGCCCGCGCGGCGTCAGCTTCACCACGCCCATCAGGGCCTTGTAGCGCGGGTCCGGGATCGACACGGTCTTGCCGCGCGCCAGGTCGGCGAGCGCGGCGGTCACCAGCTTGTCCGCGTCGAGCCACAGCCAGCCCGGGATGTTGTCCGTGCCCATGCCCGCCCGCTGGTGGAACTCGGTCCGGACGAAGCCGGGGCACAGGGCCATCAGGCGGACCCCGGAACCGGCGAGGTCCCGCGCCGCGCCCTGGGTGAACTGCACGACCCAGGCCTTGCTGGCGCCGTAGGTGCCGCGCGGCACGAAGGCGGCGACCGAGGCCACGTTGACCACCCCGCCGCGGCCGCGCGAGCGCATCGACTCCGTCGCCGCCGAGGTCAGCCGCAGCACCGCCTCGATGTGCACCTTCAGCATCGTCAGCTCGTCGGCCATGGAGACTTCCAGGTACCGGCCCTTGTTGCCGAAGCCGGCGTTGTTGACGAGCAGGTCCACCGGGTGCGTACGGTCGCCGAGGCGGGTCTCGACGGCCTTGATGCCCTCCTCGGTGGAGAGGTCGGCGGCCAGCACCTCGGCCTCGATGCCGTGCCGGTCGTGCAGCTCGGTCGCCTGTTCGGCGAGCCGCTCGGTGTCGCGGGCCACCAGTACGAGGTTGTGGCCCTGGGAGGCCAGCCGCCGGGCGAAGGCGGCGCCGATGCCCGCCGTGGATCCAGTGATCAGCGCAGTCGTCATGTGCGCAAAATAGCCGCCCGCGCCGACCGGCGGGCGTCCGCGGGTACGTGCGTGCGATCCCGTGTTCCCCCGGGGTTCCCCCGGGCCCGCGGAACACCCGCGCGGGCCGGCCCCCGGACCCTCCTCCCAAAGCGGCGGCTGGGGGATTGGCGCCCGGGTCAAAGCCGGTCTTATGCTCGAAGGGTGATCGAGGCACGCCACCTCCGGATCCTGCGCGCCGTCGCCGGGACCGGTTCCTTCTCCGCCGCAGCCCGCGAGCTCGGCTGCACCCAGCCCGCCGTCTCCCAGCAGATGAAGGCCCTGGAACAGTCGGCCGGGACCCCGCTGCTGGTGCGCGCCGGCCGCGAGATGCGGCTGACCCAGGCCGGAGAGGCGCTGGTGCGGCACGCCGCCGGGATCCTGGCCGGGCTGACGGCGGCCGAGGAGGAGGTCGCGGCCATCGCCGGGCTGCGGGCGGGCCGGGTCCGGCTCGTCTCCTTCCCGAGCGGCAGCTCCACGCTGGTGCCCACCGCGCTCGCGGCGATGCGCGCCGGGCATCCGGGCACGCGCATCTCCCTGGTCGAGGCGGAGCCGCCGCGGTCGGTGGAGATGCTGCGCGAGGGCGACTGCGACGTGGCGCTGGCCTTCCGCTACGCCGGGGCCTCGGCCGTGGCCGAGTGGGACGACCTGGTGGTGACCCCGCTGCTGACCGACCGGCTCGTCGGGCTGGTGCCCGAGGGGCACCGGCTGGCCGGCGCCGGGCGGGTGGGCATGGCGGAGCTGGCCGACGAGCCCTGGATCGCGGGCTGTCCGCGCTGCCGCCGCCATCTGGTGGAGGTGTGCGAGGGGGCGGGCTTCACCCCGCGGATCGACTTCGCCACCGACGACTACCCCGCCGTGGTCGGGCTGGTCGGGGCGGGGCTGGGGGTGGCGGTGCTGCCGGAGCTGGCGGTGGAGTCCGTACGGGCGAAGGGCGTGAGCACGCTGGCCGTGGAGCCGGCCGTGGAGCGGGAGGTCGTGGCGCTGACGCTGCCGGACCTGGCGCGCGTACCGGCGGTGGCGGCGACCCTGGGCGAGCTGGTGCGGGCCGCCGCCCGCTGACCGTACGGGGGCGTACGGCCGGACGGGTGACGGCCCGGGCCCGGACCCGGGCCCGGGCCGTGGCCGCGTGCACGGCGTGCGTGCGGCGCGTTTGCCTGCGTGCGGATGTGAGGGAACGTTCCTTCAGGCGGTCAGTGCGGCGGGACGGGGCCGATCGTGCTGGAGGCGGGGATCAGCCGGTGCCGTGCGCGGCCCATGAGTTCCTCGCGTTCGTCCTCGGTGAGGCCTCCCCACACCCCGTAGGGCTCTCGGACGGCGAGCGCGTGCGCGGCGCACTCCGAACGCACCGGGCAGCGCATGCAGACCTCTTTAGCCGAGGCCTCGCGCGCACTCCTGGCCGCGCCCCGCTCGCCTTCCGGGTGGAAGAAGAGGGAGCTGTCGACTCCGCGGCAGGCGGCCAGCAGCTGCCAGTCCCACAGGTCGGCGTTCGGTCCGGGGAGGCGGGAGAAATCTGCCATTGGTAGTCCTCTTGGTGCCGGGTACTACGCGGATACGGTCCATGTCTCCACACCTACTGTCGTAGTAGATGTAAATATGACTCATTGGGACCCTAGCCTCAGACACATGGCAAACGGAAGGAAAGCCGCCAAATAGGGCATAGCTCCAGATGGAGGACAGTTGGCTCGTGGCTCCGGCGTGGTGATCGGTTCCTCACGTAGAGTGCCGAAGGTGTCCGTCCGACCCGTAACTCTTTCGAGTGACCATCGTTGAGAGAGCGAGTGCGGTTGAAACGAGAGGTTCCCGGACAGGTGTCCGAGGGCATCGACCGCACAGGTGACGATACGTACCAGCCTGGAGGCTCAAGGTGACGCGCATCAGCAGCTGCGGAGGGCGGTCATGACTTCCGTCCTCGTCTGCGACGACTCCCCGCTTGCCCGAGAGGCGCTCCGTCGCGCGGTTGCCACCGTGCCCGGCGTCGAGCGTGTGACGACGGCTGCCAACGGCGAGGAAGTCCTCCGCCGCTGGGGCGCCGACCGCTCCGACCTGATTCTGATGGATGTACGGATGCCCGGCCTGGGCGGTGTCGAGACGGTCCGCCGGCTCCTGTCCGCCGACCCGGGTGCCCGCATCATCATGCTGACGGTCGCCGAGGACCTGGACGGGGTGGCCCTCGCGGTCGCCGCCGGCGCCCGCGGCTACCTGCACAAGGACGCCTCGCGCGCCGAGCTGCGGGCCACGGTCACCCAGGCGCTCGCCGACCCCACCTGGCGACTGGCCCCGCGCCGGCTCCGCTCGGCCGAGATGGGGGCCGCCCCCACCCTGACCGCGCGCGAGATCCAGGTGCTGGAGGGCATGAGCCACGGCCGGTCCAACGCGGAGATCGGGCGCGAGCTCTTCCTCTCCGAGGACACGGTCAAGACCCACGCCCGCAGGCTGTTCAAGAAGCTCGGCGCCTCGGACCGCGCGCACGCCGTGGCGCTCGGCTTCCGCTGGGGTCTCGTCCGCTGACCGCGACACCGGCGGCCGGCGGCGGCCGCGGTCCCGTCCGCCGACGGCGGACGGGGCGGCAGGCGTCCGCCGGCGCCGCCGGGGGCGGAAACCGGGAAACGCGGGAAAGCCGCGGAAGTCCCGCCGCGACCGGTGTCACGCCGGGGATTGGCGGGGCACAATCCGGGGGACGTGTCGCTTCGGGCGCGATGCCGCATGCTTGATGGTGTGCCGCATTCTTGGAGAGGTCGAGTCCCGCGGGACGACGATTCGGGCCGAGCGGAGGGGAGGGCGCAAATGACGAGTTCCGGCGCACCCGCTCATAACGCTTCGATGCACAACACGGACCGCGGTGCCGCGAACGCTCCCGCGCCAAGGCACCATGGATTGATGCGCGACGACGAGGCCCTGGGGTCACCCGCGGCCACAGGCCCCACCGGCGCCGCCAAAGGCGGCAACGCCGGGGCCGTCGGCGCGCTCGTACGCCGTGCCGTCGAGGGGGACGAGCAGGCCACGCACGACCTCCTGGCCTTCGTGCACCCCCTCGCCCTGCGCTACTGCCGCACCCGGCTGTCGCGGCTCCCGGGTGACGCCCGTCACTTCGTGGAGGACCTCGCGCAGGAGGTCTGCGTCGCCGTGCTGATGGCACTGCCCCGCTACCGGGACACCGGCAGGCCCTTCGAGGCCTTCGTCTTCGCCATCGCCGCGCACAAGGTCGCCGACCTCCAGCGGGCCGCCATGCGGCACCCGGGGAGCACGGCCGTGCCCTCCGACGAGATGCCGGAGCGGCCGGACGACTCGCTCGGCCCCGAGGAGCGGGCGCTGCTCAGCAGCGACGCGGCCTGGGCCAAGAAGCTCCTCGCGAACCTGCCGGAGAACCAGCGCGAGCTGCTCGTCCTGCGGGTGGCCGTCGGGCTGACCGCGGAGGAGACCGGGCAGATGCTCGGCATGTCCCCCGGAGCGGTGCGCGTCGCCCAGCACCGGGCCCTCAGCAGGCTCCGGGCGCTCGCCGAGCAGTGACCTCCACCGGAGGCGTGGATTCCCTTTCGCGGCGTTTTCTGTCGTAGGAAACGACGAAAATCGTGGTTGACCTTGGTCGTGGAATGAGACGCCCCGGGATCCCGTTAGCATGGACATCCGCGCTGAGCAAGACCATTTGGAAGGTGTCATGACCGCCGACGGAGTACCCGACAAATTCGCCACGCTCGGACTGACCTACGACGACGTGCTGCTGCTGCCGGGCGCGTCGGACATGGCTCCGGACGAGATCGACACCTCTTCCCGCATCTCGCGCAACGTCCGGGTGAACGTTCCGCTGCTGTCCGCCGCCATGGACAAGGTCACCGAGTCCCGCATGGCCATCGCGATGGCCCGCCAGGGCGGCGTCGGCGTCCTGCACCGCAACCTCTCCATCGCCGACCAGGCCAACCAGGTCGACCTGGTCAAGCGCTCCGAGTCCGGCATGGTCACCGACCCGATCACGGTGCACCCGGACGCGACGCTCCGCGAGGCCGACGAGCTGTGCGCCAAGTTCCGCATCTCCGGCGTCCCGGTCACCGACCCGGCCGGCAAGCTGCTCGGCATCGTCACCAACCGCGACATGGCCTTCGAGTCGGACCGCAGCCGCCAAGTGCGCGAGGTCATGACCCCGATGCCGCTGGTCACCGGCAAGGTCGGCATCTCCGGCGTGGACGCCATGGAGCTGCTGCGCCGCCACAAGATCGAGAAGCTTCCGCTGGTCGACGAGGCGGGCATCCTCAAGGGCCTCATCACGGTCAAGGACTTCGTCAAGGCCGAGAAGTACCCGAACGCCGCCAAGGACAAGGACGGCCGCCTGCTGGTCGGCGCCGCCGTCGGTGTCGCCGGTGACGCGTACGAGCGCGCCCAGGCCCTGATCGAGGCGGGCGCCGACTTCATCGTCGTCGACACCGCCCACGGCCACTCCCGCCTGGTCGGCGACATGGTCTCCAAGATCAAGTCGAACTCCTCCGTCGACGTCATCGGCGGCAACGTCGCCACCCGCGACGGCGCCCAGGCGCTCGTCGACGCCGGCTGCGACGGCATCAAGGTCGGCGTCGGCCCCGGTTCCATCTGCACCACCCGCGTCGTCGCCGGCATCGGCGTCCCGCAGGTCACCGCGATCTACGAGGCCGCCCTCGCCGCCAAGGCCGCGGGCGTCCCCGTCATCGGCGACGGCGGCCTCCAGTACTCCGGCGACATCGCCAAGGCCCTCGTCGCGGGCGCCGACACCGTGATGCTCGGCTCGCTGCTCGCGGGCTGCGAGGAGTCCCCGGGCGAGCTGCTCTTCATCAACGGCAAGCAGTTCAAGTCGTACCGCGGCATGGGTTCGCTCGGCGCGATGCAGTCCCGCGGCGACCGCAAGTCCTTCTCCAAGGACCGCTACTTCCAGGAGGGCGTGGGCGGCGACGACAAGCTCATCCCCGAGGGCATCGAGGGCCAGGTCCCCTACCGCGGCCCGCTCTCCGCGGTCGTCCACCAGCTGGTCGGCGGCCTGCGCCAGTCGATGTTCTACGTCGGCGGCCGCACCGTCCCCGAGCTGCAGGACCGGGGCCGCTTCGTCCGGATCACCTCGGCGGGCCTCAAGGAGAGCCACCCGCACGACATCCAGATGACGGTGGAAGCACCGAACTACAGCCGCAAGGGCTGAGCACGACGATCGCCCGAGGGGGCGGGCCCGGCCGGGCCCGCCCCCTCGGGCGTGCCCGGGGCCGGCCGTGGCGCCGCGGTCGTCCGTACAGCGGTCACCGGAACGCGGCCCCCCGCCGTTCGGGGATACTGGACGGGCAGACCCAGAGGAAAGGCCACCACACGTGACTGAGATCGAGATCGGGCGCGGCAAGCGCGGCCGCCGGGCGTACGCCTTCGACGACATCGCCATCGTCCCCAGCCGGCGTACGCGGGACCCGAAGGAGGTCTCGATCGCCTGGCAGATCGACGCGTACCGCTTCGAGCTCCCCTTCCTGGCCGCCCCCATGGACTCGGTGGTCTCCCCGCAGACCGCGATCCGCATCGGCGAGCTCGGCGGCCTCGGCGTGCTGAACCTCGAAGGCCTGTGGACCCGCTACGAGGACCCGCAGCCGCTGCTCGACGAGATCGCGGAGCTGGACGAGGCGACCGCGACCCGCCGCCTCCAGGAGATCTACGCCGCGCCCATCCAGGCGGACCTGATCCGGCAGCGGATCAAGGAGGTGCGCGACTCCGGCGTCGTCACCGCCGCCGCGCTCTCCCCGCAGCGCACGGCCGAGTTCTCCAAGGCCGTCGTCGACGCGGGCGTCGACATCTTCGTGATCCGCGGCACCACCGTGTCGGCGGAGCACGTCTCCGGCGCCGCCGAGCCGCTGAACCTCAAGCAGTTCATCTACGAGCTCGACGTCCCGGTCATCGTGGGCGGCTGCGCCACCTACACGGCGGCCCTGCACCTGATGCGCACCGGCGCCGCGGGCGTCCTCGTCGGCTTCGGCGGCGGCGCCGCGCACACCACGCGCAACGTGCTCGGCATCCAGGTCCCGATGGCCACCGCCGTCGCGGACGTGGCCGCGGCCCGCCGCGACTACATGGACGAGTCCGGCGGCCGCTACGTCCACGTCATCGCCGACGGCGGCGTGGGCTGGTCCGGCGACATCCCGAAGGCCGTGGCCTGCGGCGCCGACGCCGTGATGATGGGCTCCCCGCTGGCCCGCGCCACCGACGCCCCGGGCAAGGGCAACCACTGGGGCATGGAGGCCGTCCACGAGGACGTGCCGCGCGGCAAGAAGGTCGACCTCGGCACCGTCGGCACCACCGAGGAGATCCTCACGGGCCCGTCGCACACCCCGGACGGCTCGATGAACTTCTTCGGCGCGCTCCGCCGCTCGATGGCCACCACCGGCTACAGCGAGCTCAAGGAGTTCCAGCGCGTCGAGGTCACGGTCGCGGACTCGCAGCACAGCCGCTGACCCGTCGTCCCGTACACATGCCGGAGGGCCGGCACCCCGAGTGGGGTGCCGGCCCTCCGGCGTTCCTCAGCCGAGCCCGCGTTGCCGACGGCGCAGCAGGACGGACCACGGGACGAGGAACACCGCCGCGAGGATCCAGATGATGGCCAGGCCGATCCAGTCGTCACTGTCCTGGGCATCCGGCTCGGACAGCATGGCGAGGGCGGCTATGGCCGCGAAAGCGCCGGTCAGCAGCGCGGGGATGCCGAGCAGCCAGAGCACCGCCGTGAGCCAGGCCCTGCGCGGCTGCGGCCCCTGCGGCTTGGCCGTCGCGACCGGCCGGGGGATGCGGTCCGGGTCGCGGGGCGGCATCCGGATCACGGCGGCGGGCGGCACACCGGCGTCCAGCGGGGCCAGTTCGGCGGCGGTGATCCCGAAGAGCGTCGGCTCGATGCCGAGGGTGAAGCCGTCGTGGCCGATCAGGTGGCGGGCGCCGTCGGGGTAGACGTGCATGACGGAGCAGGCGTCGTAGCGGACGGTGACCTGGTTGCCGGGGCCGCTCAGGCTGACGCCGTGGTCGGCGACGAGGAGGGCGGTCCTGCGGTCCGCCACCGAGGAGTAGCGCCGTCCGGTGACCACCTCGGCCGACTGGGTGGGGGCCGCGGTGAGGCCGGCCCAGTCGACGCCCCGGCCGGGGGCCTGCACCAGGGCGTCGGCCCACAGGGCACGGGCGACCTGCTGGAGGTCGGCGGCGGTGACGGCCTCGATCTCGGCGCGGGCCTCGGCGAAGGTCAGGGAGGGGTGGCGCAGCAGCAGGTCCATGGCCTCCGAGGGGAGCTTGGCGACGGCCGGCTCGGGGATGTCGAACCGGGCGAGCGCGGCCGTCCGTACGGACTCCAGGTCGGCTTCCTCGATGCGGCCCGCCCGGAGCTTGGCGAGGACGTCGACGAAGGCGCCCACCATCGCGTCCTGCTTCTCGGGCAGGGCGTCCGCGAACGCGGTGACGGTGGCGAAGTCGGCGTCACGCGCCTGGTAGTCGGCGGCCGCGGTGTAGGAGTAGCCGCCCTTCTGGCGCAGCTCGCGGAAGAGCTCCTTGCCCAGGACGTCGGCGAACAGGCTGCCGGCCGTCGAACGGGGGATGACGGAGGTCAGGACGAGCACGCCGTCGGGGCCCCCGAAGTGGGCGGGGGTGGCGGGCAGGGCGGAGGTGGGCTGCGGGGCGGGGCGCCATTCACCGGTGGGGAGGGTGAGGTCGAGGCCCTCGGGGACGGTGTCGCTGGTGATCCACAGGACGGCGTTCTCGGCGGTGAACCGGGTTGCCGCCCAGTCGTGGACGTCGGCGGGGGTGAGTCGGTGCAGTCCGGTCTCGCCGTAGCTGGTCAGGCCGTAGCCCTGGGCGCCGTAACGCCACAGGGGCATGTCGTCGGTGTGGCCCTTGGGCCGGTGCGCGGCCTCGGTGCGCAGGATCTCCTTCTCGGTCGCCAGCCGGTGCAGGGGGAGGTTGCGCAGGGCGGCGCACACGCCGTTGAGGTACTCGACCACGTCGGCGGCGGTCCCGGTGACGTGGAAGTGGGTGTAGGCCGAGGCGGTGGCGCCGTTGTAGTGGAGGTCGCCCAGGCCGTGCCGGTGCAGGGCGAGGTGCTCGACGAGGTGGGTGACGCCGCTGGTGGCGAGGGTCTCGTCGGCGCGGCCCACCCGGAACAGCAGTCCGGCGGTCACGGGGCCGGCGGCCGGGGCGAGGACGGTGCGGATGCCGTCGACAGTGGTGTGGACGATGCCGTCGGCGGTGGTGCGGTCGGGCCCGGTCTCGGTCGTCATGGTGGTGTGTCCTCAGCCCTTGGCCAGGGCGGCTCTGCGGTGGCGGACGAACTCCGCGGTGTGGTCGTTGGAGAGGTAGCCCCAGGGGAACTCGCTCGCGTGGTCGCCGAGGGCCCGGAAGTGGGCGGCGGCGGCCGCGGGCAGGCCCGCCGCGCTGTGCGCGCAGGCGAAGGCGTTGTGCGCGGTGACGGCGTGGAAGGCGTCGGGGCGGGCGGCGGGGTGCAGGACGGATGATTCGGCGGCGGCGAGCAGCCGGGCCCGGTTCTCCGGCTCCAGCAGGTAGGCCTTCGCGGCCCGCTTGTTCTGCTTCTCGGCCGCCTCCAGGTACTGCTCCATCTGGGCGATGGCGACCAGCGAACCGTTCGGGCTCCCGTCGGGGGCCTTCGCCGCGCACTCCTGCGCGAAGCCGTGCGCGGCCTCCCAGCTGCCGCCCCACTTGGGGCAGAGCTGCTGGAGCAGCTGCATCTGGCCGGAGAAGTGGGACGGGTGGTGCTCCGCGAGCCGTTCGTAGCGGCGGCGCGCCTCGCCCTGGCCCAGTTCGAGCCCGCGGGCGGTGATGAGGCGCAGGTACCAGGCGAGGGCGTGGTCGGGGTGCTCGGCACAGACGTCGATCAGCAGCAGCTCGGCACGCCGCAGGTAGGCGTGGAACTCGTCGAACTGCCGCCTCGTCACGTGCTCGGCTCCCAGGCTGGTGCGGACGCCCCAGCCGATCTGGATCAGCCGGTCGGCGTGCAGGGTGCGGGGCAGCGGGTCCCCGGGGAGGCGGAGTGCGGCCTCGCGCAGGAGGACCTCGGAGCCGCGCCACTCGGCGACGGTCCGGCAGGCGAGTGCCCTGTCGTCCTCGTCGGGCAGCGCGGCGAAGGCGGCGGCCACGCCGTCCCAGTCCTTGCGCTGGACGCAGGAGCGCAGCGCGGCCAGGGCCGGGACGCGTTCGGCGGGATCGGTGACGGGTTGGCCTGGCGGCGTGAGAGCGGACACGCGCGGATCATATGAGTGGTGCGGGCGCCCCCGGCAGGGGGGTCCGGGACGGGTGTCCGGGCCGGCCGTGGCCGCTCTCGTGCCGGGTGGGCGTGTCAGTCGCCGGCCTTCTTGGCCGCGCCGAAGGAGACGAACGCGGCGAGGCCGAGGAAGAGGAGGGTCATGAAGTCCATGCCGTCCTTCCAGACGGTGTTCAGACCGGACACGCCGATCTTGTCGAGGACGTCGAGCACCCCCATGTTGCCGACCTTGGCCATCGCGAGCGCGATGTAGAAGAGCTGGCCGAGGTAGACGGCGCCGATCGAGAGCAGGGCGGAGACCACGGGCAGGACCGGGTTGCGGCCGCCGAGCTTGCCGGCGGCCAGGCCCACGAGCACGCCCACGCCCGCGGCCGCGTAGCCGATCTCGCGGTCGATGGCGTTCATGATGCCGCCGTACGCGGCCGCCGAGGCCAGCGCCGCCACGACGGCGGCCACGACGGCGAGGGCGAGGTTCCCGCCGCGGGCCGGGGCCGGGGCCACGGCCTCGGCGTAGGGGGTGGGTGTGGGTGCGGGCGGCTGGAAGTTCTGGCTCATTCGGAAATCCCCCCCAGGGATTCGGCGCACGGGGCCCGGAGGGCGTAAGTGCGGGATAAGTGACGCCGCAGGCTAACAGGGGGTGGTGGAGTTCCACCCGGGGATTTTCGGTCGGGTGATCGGACCGGGATCAGGTCGTGACCTGGGCCGGGGCGGGGGGCGGGGTCAGAGGCGGTGGGCGGCGCCGGCCGGGCTGGCGCCGCGGGTGTCGAGGAGGAGCTGCGCCTTCACCGCCAGGCCCTGCATGTCGTAGGTGCGGTGGTGCTGGAGCAGGATCGTCAGGTCGGCGTTGGCGGCGGCCTCGTAGAGGGAGTCGGCGCGCGGCACGGGCTGGTCGCGGACGCGCCAGCCCGCGATGTACGGGTCGTGGTAGCTGATCAGGGCCCCCAGGTCGAGGAGCCGGCTGGCGATCTCCCGGGCCGGGGAGCCCTCCTGGTCGGCGAGGTCGGGCTTGTAGGTGACGCCCAGCAGGAGGACGCGGGCGCCGCGCGCGGACTTGCCGTGCTCGTTCAGCAGGGTGGCGCAGCGCTGGATGACGTATTGCGGCATCCGGTTGTTGATCTCCTGCGCCAGTCCGACCATGCGCAGGGGGTGGCCGGGGGTGCGGGTGGTGTGGGGGAGGTAGTTGGGGTCGAGGGGGACGCCGTGGCCGCCGACGCCGGGTCCGGGGCGGAAGGCCTGGAAGCCGTACGGCTTGGTCTCGGCGCAGCGGATGACGTCCCACAGGTCGACGCCGAGGTCGTGGCAGAGGACGGCCATCTCGTTCATCAGGGCGATGTTGACGTGCCGGTAGTTGGTCTCCAGGAGCTGCACGGTCTCGGCCTCGCGCAGGCCGCGGGCGCGTACGACCTTCTCGGTGAGGCGGGCGTAGAAGGCGTGCGCGGACTCGGTGCAGGCGGGGGTGAGGCCGCCGATCACCTTGGGGGTGTTGGAGATGGTGTGGGTCCGGTTGCCGGGGTCGAGGCGGCTGGGGGAGTAGGCGAGGTGGAAGTCCCGGCCGGCCCGCAGGCCGGAGCCCTCTTCGAGGATGGGCCGCAGGTAGTCCTCGGTGACGCCGGGGTGGGCGGCGGACTCCAGGATCACGGTGGTGTGCGGGCGCAGCCGGGCGGCGAGGGTGCGGCCCGCCTCGCCGACGGCCCCGAGGTCGAGCGCGCGGTCGGCGCCGAGCTGGGTGGGGGCGCAGATGACGGCGGTGCGGACCCGGCCGAGTTCGGCGGGGTTCGTGGTGACCCGGAAGCCGGCCGCCGACATGCGGCGGATCTCGGCGGCGGTGAGGGTGCTGTCCGTGGCGGGGCCGCTGTCGTAGCCGACGGTCTCGATTCCGGCGGCGACGGCCGCCTGGGCGAGGGGGAGGCCGAGGTGGCCGAGTCCGATGACGGCGAGATCTGCGGGCATGGGGGGCCGTCCCTTCCCTTCCCTGGCATGCATGAGGGGGCGGTGCGCGCAAGTCCTGTGGACGACTGGAGCTGGCGCAATGTCAGACTAGGCGTATATATGACAGATATGTCGCATTGTGGGGTGGTGGTCGCCGTTGTGTTGTCCACAGGCGGTGGCTGATGTGGGTGCGGCCGGTCAGAATCGAGAAGCGGGGGATGTGAGCGGGATCACCCGCACCGAGTGGGTACGGCCCGCACCAACGGGAGGCAGCCGTGAGGACAGCGACACTGGGACCGGCACAGCGCGCGGAGGCGCTCGCCCGGATGGCCGAACGGGAAGTGGACGTTCTGGTCGTCGGCGCGGGCGTGGTCGGCGCGGGTACCGCGCTGGACGCCGTGACCAGAGGCCTGTCCACGGGCCTGGTGGAGGCCCGCGACTGGGCGTCCGGGACGTCGAGCCGGTCGAGCAAGCTCATCCACGGCGGCCTGCGGTACCTGGAGATGCTCGACTTCGCCCTCGTACGGGAGGCGCTCAAGGAGCGCGGGCTGCTGCTGGAGCGCCTCGCCCCGCACCTGGTGAAGCCGGTGCCCTTCCTGTACCCCCTCCAGCACAAGGGCTGGGAGCGCTTCTACGCAGGCTCGGGCGTGGCCCTGTACGACGCGATGTCCGTCTCCAGCGGACACGGCCGCGGACTGCCCACGCACCGGCACCTGACGCGCAAGCGGGCCCTGCGCATCGCGCCGGCCCTGCGCAAGGACGCCCTGGTGGGCGCGCTGCAGTACTACGACGCCCAGATGGACGACGCGCGCTACGTCGCCACGCTCGTCCGGACGGCCGCGGCGTACGGGGCGCACTGCGCCAACCGGGCGAGGGTGGTCGGCTTCCTGCGTGAGGGCGAGCGGGTCGTCGGGGCCAAGGTGCGTGATGTGGAGGGCGGTGGCGAGTACGAGATCCGCGCGAAGCAGATCGTGAACGCGACCGGCGTGTGGACGGACGACACGCAGGCGCTGATCGGGGAGCGCGGGCAGTTCCACGTGCGGGCCTCGAAGGGGATCCACCTGGTCGTGCCGAAGGACCGGATCCACTCCAGCACCGGGCTGATCCTGCGGACCGAGAAGTCGGTGCTGTTCGTGATCCCGTGGGGCCGGCACTGGATCGTGGGCACCACCGACACCGACTGGGACCTGGACAAGGCGCATCCGGCGGCGTCGAGCGCGGACATCGACTACCTGCTGGAGCACGTGAACTCGGTGCTGGCCGTGCCGCTCACGCGGGACGACGTCCAGGGCGTGTACGCGGGCCTGCGGCCGCTGCTGGCCGGGGAGTCGGACGCCACGAGCAAGCTCTCCCGCGAGCACACGGTGGCCCATCCGGTGCCGGGCCTGGTGGTGGTGGCGGGCGGCAAGTACACGACGTACCGGGTGATGGCGAAGGACGCGGTCGACGAGGCGGTGCACGGGCTGGACCAGCGGG
Source organism: Streptomyces sp. NPDC004126 (assembly GCF_050275515.1). Taxonomy (NCBI): domain Bacteria; kingdom Bacillati; phylum Actinomycetota; class Actinomycetes; order Kitasatosporales; family Streptomycetaceae; genus Streptomyces; species Streptomyces sp. NPDC004126. The sequence goes on from NZ_JBNNPF010000040.1 coordinate 23,303, forward strand.
TCGCGGCGTGCGTGACGGAGGACGTGCCGCTGGTGGGGGCGGAGGGCTACCGGGCCCTGTGGAACGGCCGCGCCCGCATCGCCGCGCGGACGGGGCTCCATGTGGTGCGGGTGGAACACCTGTTGAACCGCTACGGGTCCCTGACGGAGGAACTGCTCGGCCTGATCGAGGCCGACCCGGGGCTCGCCGAGCCGGTGACCGGGGCGGAGGACTACCTGCGGGCGGAAATCGTCTACGCCGCCTCGCACGAGGGCGCCCGGCACCTGGACGACGTGCTGACCCGACGGACCCGGATCTCCATCGAGACCTTCGACCGGGGGACCCGATCGGCGCGCGAGTGTGCGGAATTGATGGCTCCGGTGCTGGGCTGGGACAAGCAGCAGATCGAGAAGGAGGTCGAGCACTACGAGAAGCGGGTCCAGGCGGAGCGGGAATCACAACGCCAGCCGGACGACCAGACGGCGGACGCGGCACGGTTGGGGGCGCCCGACATCGTCCCGTTGTAACTCCGAGATACAGGAGGCGGAACCGGCGGACCCGGGGCTCCCGTCGGATGCGGAGTGAGCAACAATGAGGTTTCTGCCGGGGTGGATTACCGTGCCCTCCGGCGGCTGCCGAGGCAGCCGGGGCAGGCTGCACGATCGCAGAGGGGACGCATGTCGAAGCCGGAGCACACCGAGTCGTCTGCCGGGGCGCCTGCGGCGAAGCTGGATGACGGGGCCGCCGTTTCCGCTGCCGCTGCGAAGGCGTCGGTGCCGAAGGCCGGTCCGGCCGGGGGCGCCGAGGCGGCCGAACCCGCCGCGGTGCCCCGGCCGCGCGGTTCCGCCGGTTCCGCCGTTTCCGCTGCCGCTGGGAAGGCGCCGGTGCCGAAGGCCGCTCCGGCCGCGGGCGTTGAGCCCCCCGCCGAGCCGACCCGGTCCGCGCCCCCTGCGGAGGACGAGCCCGCACCGCATGCGCCCGCGAAGGCGAACACCGCGGATGACGCTCCCGCGAAGGCGGCCCCTGCGGAGGGCGCGCCCGAGAAGGACGCTCCCGCGAACTCGACCCCCGCGAAGGACACCTCTGCTAAGGCGACCCCTGTGAGGGACACGTCCGCTAAGGCGACCCCCGCGAAGGACGCGCCCGCGAAGGACGCGCCCGCCGAGGGCGCTTCCGCGAAGGCGGGAGTGGAGAAGGCGGAGCTCGCCGCGGCAGCCCCGGCCGAGGGCGGGTCCGCCATGGACGAGCCCGCCAAGGCGGCTTCGGAGAAGGGGGAGTCCCCGAAGGACGCCCCTGCGAAGCCGGCGCCCGGCAAGGCGGTTGCGGAGAAGGGCACCCCCGCGAAGGACACGTCCGCCGAGGCGGCCCCCGCCGGGGGCGCTTCCGCGAAGGCGAGCCTGAAGAAGGCGGAACAGGCTACGGCAGCCCCGGCCGTGGACGCGCCCGCCGTGGACGCGCCCGCCGTGGACGCGCCCGCCGTGGACGCGCCCGCCGTGGACGCGCCCGCCAAGGCGTCTCCGGAGGAGGGCGGGTCTCCGAAGGACGCCCCCGCGAAGGCGGTGCCCGCGAAGGACGCTCCCGCGAAGGCGGTGCCCGCGAAGGACGCTCCCGCGAAGGCGGGCCCGGAGAAGGCGGGCCCGGAGAAGGGGGAGCCCGCCGCGGCAGCCCCGGCCGAGGGCGGGTCCGGGAAGGCGGTCGAAGGGGGCGGTGAGGTCGAAGAAGCGCGGCGCGAGGGGCGGTTGCTGGCCGGGCGGTACCGGCTGGGTGCCGTGCTCGGCAAGGGCGGCATGGGCACCGTCTGGCGCGCCGAGGACGAGGTCCTCGGCCGGACGGTCGCCGTCAAGGAACTCCGCTTCGGCAACGGCGTCGACGAGGACGAGAAGCGCCGGCTCATCACCCGGACCCTCCGCGAGGCCAAGGCCATCGCGCGGATCCGCAACGAAGGGGCCGTCACCGTCTACGACGTCGTGGACGAGGACGCCCGCCCCTGGATCGTCATGGAGCTCATCGAGGGCCCCTCGCTCGCCGAGTTCGTCCGGGAGAACGGCCCGCTGACCCCGCACCGCGCGGCCGAGGTCGGCCTCGCCGTGCTCGACGTGCTCCGCGCCGCGCACCGCCAGGGGATCCTGCACCGCGACGTGAAGCCGTCCAACGTGCTCATCGCGGCCTCCGGCCGCGTCGTGCTCACCGACTTCGGCATCGCCCAGGTGGAGGGCGACCCCTCCATCACCTCCACCGGCATGCTCGTCGGCGCCCCCTCGTACATTTCCCCGGAGCGCGCCCGCGGCCAGAAGCCCGGCCCGCCCGCCGACATGTGGTCCCTCGGCGGGCTGCTGTACGCGGCCGTCGAGGGCGTGCCCCCGTACGACAAGGGCAACGCGCTCGCCACGCTCACCGCGGTGATGACCGAGCCCGTCGACCCGCCGCAGAACGCCGGAGCCCAGCTGACCGAGGTCATCTACGGGCTGCTGGTCAAGGACCCGGCCATGCGCCTCGGCGAGGAGCAGGCGCGGACGATGCTCACCGCCGTGATCAACGCCCCCGAGCCGGTCGCCGCCCCGGAGCCGCCGCCGGCCCCGCCGGTCGAGGAGACCCGCCCGATCTCCCTCACCAAGGCCGACGCGGCGGCCGAGAAGGCCGCCAAGAAGGAGCGCGAGCGCCGTGAGCGCGAGCAGCGCGAGCGGACCCGCGCCGCGCTGAAGGCCGCCCGCAAGGCGGCCGCCGCCGAGGCCGCCGCCGCTGCCGCGGCCGAGGCGCCCCCGGCCCGGCCCGCGCAGCCCGGTCCCTCGCTCACCGACGTGGTGTCGCGCCGCACCATCGTGCTCGCCATAGCCGCGGTGGTCGTCGTCCTCGCGGTCGTCGGCTCGCTCATCGCGTACATGATCAAGGGCGACGGCAAGGACGCCGGCCGCAAGAACGAGGGCAAGGGCGGCCCGGTCGCCTCCGGCAACCCCTCGCCCGGCGCCTCCGCGGGCAACAGCCCCGCCGCGTCGGCCGGTTCCTCGCCGAGCGCGAACCCGAGCGGCACCCCGGGCACCCCCGCGCCCAGCGGCACCCCCGGCGCCGCCGACCAGGGACAGGGCCAGGGCCAGGGCCAGAACCCGGCGCAGGGCCAGAGCCAGGGCCAGGGCGCCAGCCCCGGCGGCCCGGCCGGCGGACTCCCGGCCGGCTTCGCCACCGTGACGGACCTCGGGTTCCACTTCTCGATGGCGATGCCCGAGGGCTTCCGCCAGACCGGCACCGCGGGCGAGAACTCCGGCGCGATATACAGCCGCGACGGCGGCTTCCCGAGGATCCAGGTCGACTACACCGGCAGCCCGGGCAACGACGCCCGCCTCGCCTGGTCCAAGCTCGCCCCCGCCGTCGCCGGCAGCAGCAAGAACTACCGCCTGATACGCCTGGACGCGGTGAACTACCGCAACTACCCGACCGTCGCGGACTGGGAGTTCGAGCGGGAGCAGCAGGGCACGCGGGTCCGCGTCCTCAACCGCGGCTTCAAGGCCGACGCCACCCACGGTTACGCCATCATGATCACCTGCGCCGCCGACCAGTGGGACGGCCCCGAGTGCACGCAACTGCGCGACACCGCCTTCCAGACCTTCCAGCCGTTGGGCTGACGGGCCTCCCAAGCCCGGGACGCGGGCGGCCCCGGCGACGTATCGTGTCCAGCGGGGGCCATGGGGGACCGCACTCGGGGGAGGCGATGTGGAGGACTACGCCGGCCGGATCCTGTCCGACCGCTACCGTCTGCCGATTCCGCCTTCCGACGAGTACGAGCTGATAGAGACCCGCGCCTTCGACACGCGCAGCGGGCAGGAAGTACTCGTCCGGCAGGTGCCGCTGCCCGAGGTGGTGGACGCCGAACTCCTCGACGGATCCGGTGCGCACGCCGTGGCCGCCGGGGAACTGCCCGCCGTCCGGCGGGCGATCGCCGCCGCCCAGGCGGCCGCCTCCGTACCGGACCATCCCCGCCTCGACCAGGTCTTCGACGTGTTCGCGGAGGACGGCTCGCTGTGGATAGTGAGCGAACTGGTCCCCGCCAGGCCGCTGGCCGCGCTCATCGCCGACGAGCCGCTGAGCCCCTACCGGGCGGCGGAGGTCGCCTCCGACGTGCTGACCGCGCTGCGCGTGCTGCACGCGCACGGCTGGACGCACCGCAACATCACGGCCCGGACCGTGTTGATATGCGAGGACGGACGGGTCGTCCTGACGGGGCTGGCGGCGGGCGCCGCCGAGGAGGCCCTGTGCGGGTACGACCCGGTGCCGCCGCCGGACACGGGAGAGCCGGGAGGGGACGCGGGCGCGGACGCCGCCTGGGGAACGCCGCCCCAGACGCCCCAGACACCCCAAACGCCCCCGCCGTCCCCGCCGGCCCCCGCGCCGGAGCCCCCGCCCGCCGGAGCCCGGGACGACGGGCCCCGGTACGCGCCGCTGGTGGCGCCCGGGTACGACACCGGCCCCCGCTACACGGACCACATCACCCCGGAACGGGAACAGGAGCGGGGACCGGAGCGGGAACCGCAGCCGGCCCCACCCGCCGCCCCGCCCCGGCAGGACCGGGCCGCGGCCGAGGCGGCCGCCCGCGCCGGGACCGTCGCCGCGTACCGGGCCGGGACCCGGGCGGCCTCCGCCGAGGTGGCGCGGCAGCGCGGCGGGCGCGGCCCCGTGGTCGTGCCGGTGCTGCCGCCGACCGGGGCCAACCTGCCCCAGGAGTACGCGTACCCGTACGGGGGGCCGGACACCGCCGCCGCCACGCCCTGGCACGGGGTGGCCCCCCGCCGCCCGGCCGAGCCGCAGCGGCCGCCGGAACCGGAGCCGCAGCCCGAGCCGCCGCAGCCCGAGCCCGAGCCGCCGCAGGCCGAACGGCAGCCGGATCCCGCCCCCGAGCCCGCCCCGGCGCGGCCCGCGCTCCCCGCCCAGCTCGCCCTCCCGCAGGGCTACCGCCAGGCCGAGCCCCCCGCACCCTTCGCACCCCCGGGGCAGGCGGCCCGGCCGCCGGCCCCGCGCCCCGCCGCGGCCCCCGCGCCCGCCCCCGTCGGCCGGGCGGACACCGGCGGAGCCTGGGGCGGCCCCCGCACCGGCCTCGACGCCGAGCGGGCCCGGCAGACCCGGATGGCCGTCGTCGGCCCCCTCACCGAGCGCTGGGCGCCCGAACAGGCCGCCGGCCCCGTCCACGGCAACTGGCAGCTGGCCGCGCCCGTCGGCCCCGCCGCCGACCTCTGGGCCCTCGGGGCCCTGCTGTACCGCGCCGTCCAGGGGCACGCCCCGTACCCCGAGGACAGCGTCGCGGAACTCGTCGAGATGGTCTGCGCCGAGCCGCCCGCCTTCGCCGAGGACTGCGGCCCGCTGCGCCCGGTCGTGGAGTCCCTGCTGCGCCAGGACCCGGCCGAGCGGCCCGACTTCGAGGAGCTCCGCGGCTGGCTGCGCTCGCTGATCCGCTCCGCCCCCGAGCCCGACGGGGACTTCGCGGGCCTCCCGATGCCCGAGCCGGACCCCGCCCGGCTGCCCGTCGTACGCCGCCGCGGCGATCTGCACGGCCGCCACCGCAACCCCGCCGCTCCCCGCAAGCCGCGCTCCCTCGGCCGGCTCCTGCTGGTCGGCGTACTGGTCCTGCTCACGGGCGGGGTGGCGTACGCGATGCTCTTCCTGCCCCGCGCGGCGGACTCCGGGCAGCAGCCCACGGCCGCCCAGAGCCCGGCGGCGTCCGCCCCCGGCCCGGGCAGCTCCCAGCAGGGCCCGGCGTCCAAGCCGGCGCAGACGCCCGGGCGCACCCCGGGCGGAGCCCCGGAGTCCAAGCCCGCCCCGCAGGGCGACGCGCCCGCGCCGGAGGGCTACACCGTCCAGCAGGACCCGGCGCACTTCGGCATCGCCGTACCCAACGGGTGGGAGCGCCAGTCCATCAACGAGGCCGGGCAGGTGCGCTACACCCAGGGCCAGTTCACCCTGATCGTCGTACCGGGCCGGGACCGGGTCGAGGGCGGCGATCCCGATCCGCTGGGCTACCAGAAGGACAAGGAGCCCGAGCTGGCCCCGTACCGCAACTCCACCTGGGCGTCCGGCGGGGACGTGAAGTCCACCAAGGTCGGTCAGCAGCTGCGGGTCACGGGCCGCTACACCTGGATCGACGCGGCGGGCCGGTCCCTGTTCGCCCGCAATTTCGTCGTCGCGCTCGGCGGCGCGTACCACGTCGTCATGGTCACGGGCCCGGAGGACAACCAGGACAAGGTCACCGACGTCTTCGAGAAGGCGACGGCGAGTTACAAAGCGGGCGGCTGACGGGCGGTCAGTACGGCGATTGCGTCACAGTGCTGTCCTATGGGCCCCGCCTTGTTCCGGCAGCGCCCGCAGGCTCCGTAATCTGGCGTGGAGTGCACAGAGCGGCGGGAATTCGTGGAACAGCAGACAGGCGCGGGTGCGGTGCTCGCAGGCCGGTACCGGCTCGTGGAGCCCATCGGCAGCGGGGGCATGGGGAAGGTGTGGCGCGCGCATGACGAGCTGCTGCACAGAACGGTCGCGGTCAAGGAACTGACGGCGGGGCTCTACGTGTCCCAGGCCGACCGGGAGGTGATGCACGCCCGCACGCAGAAGGAGGCGCGGGCGGCGGCCCGGATCCAGCATCCGGCGGTGGTGACCGTGCACGACGTGCTGGAGCACGACGACCGGCCGTGGATCGTCATGGAGCACATCGACGGCCCCTCCCTCGCCGAGGCGGCCAAGGCCGCCGGCCGGATCGAGCCCCGCGAGGCGGCCCGGATCGGGCTGCACGTGCTGGGCGCGCTGCGCGCCGCGCACGCCGTCGGGGTGATGCACCGGGACGTGAAGCCGGGCAACGTGCTGCTGGCCAAGGACGGCCGGGTGCTGCTGACCGACTTCGGGATCGCCGCGATCGAGGGCGACTCCTCGATCACGCGGACGGGTGAACTCGTCGGCTCCATCGACTACCTGGCCCCGGAGCGGGTCACGGGCGGTGCCCCCGACCCGTCCTCCGACCTGTGGTCGCTGGGCGCCACCCTGTACACGGCCGTCGAGGCCCGTTCGCCGTTCCGCCGGACCTCGCCCATCTCCAGCCTCCAGGCCGTCGTGAACGACGAGCCGCCCGTGCCCCGCCAGTCCGGCGCCCTGGGCCCGGTCATCACGGCGCTGCTGCGCAAGGACCCGGCCGAGCGGCCGTCGGCCGCGGAGGCCGAGCGGATGCTGCTGGAGGCGATGGAGGGCCGCGAGCCGAAGGCCGCCCAGGCGTACGTGCCCACGCGCGCGGTGACCGACGAGGAGCGGGCCTCCGCGCAGGCGCCCGAGCCCCCCGCCCAGGACCCCGCCCCGGTCCCGGCGCCCGCCCCGGCCGCCACCACCGCCCTGCCCGAGCGGCCCGCGGCCCCCGCCGGGCCGCCGGGCCGGCTGCGGCGGGTCGCCGCGGTGGCCCTGGTGGCGGCGCTGCTCGGCGGCGGCGCGGTGTTCGGGCTGCTGAAGTTCACCGGCGACGGGGACGCGGAAGCGGACAAGGGCGGCGGCTCCGACAAGAACACGAGTGCCACCGACGGCCAGACCGGCCAGACCGGGCAGCAGGCCGCCGCCACTCCGCCCGCCGGGTGGGAGAAGGTCACGGACCCGGAGGCGGGCTTCACGCTGTTCGTCCCGAAGGGCTGGAAGCGCCAGGTGTTCGGCAGCCAGATCGACTACACCGGGGACGACGGCAAGCACTACATCCGGATCGCCGCCGACCCCACCCCGGACTTCAAGGACCCGTACGCGCACGTGCTCGACCTGGAGAAGCAGGTGGCGAAGCGGACGGATTACAAGCGGCAGAAGCTCGCCCCGAACACGTTCCGGGGGAGCACCGATGCCGTGCTGTGGGACTTCACGTGGACCGAGAAGGGGACGCACGCCGGGCCGCGCCGGGCCATCGAGCAGATGTACTACGCCCCGAACGGCACCGAGTACGCGATCTACATGACGGGCCCCGTGTCCGACTGGGCCACGACCCGCGAGCAGTTCGACACCGTGCTCAGCGGCTGGGTGCCGGCCGGGAAGAGCTGACGTCAGGGCGCGGAGAGGGTCGTCAGCGTCTGCTGGTTGTTGGTGGAGTTGGAGTCGCCGGCGACGCTGATGGTGACGTGGATGGCTCCGGGCCCGGCGGTCGTGACCCTCCCGAGGAACGGGATCTGCGCCTTGCCGCCGTTCGGCAGGCTGCCGCCGGTGCAGCGGTAGCCGGCGCCCGCCGCGGCGCACTGGAACCCGCTGAAGGTGCCCGAGTCGGGGGGTTTGCGCATCGTCATCGTGCCGGTGGGCTGGACCTCGATGGTGATGTCCTTGGCCTCGGCGCCCTTGTTGTAGTAGTTGATCCAGTAGTTCCGGGTGGAACCGGGCGGCGGGGCCGCGTCGCCCTCGATGGAGCCGACCGAGACGTCGGACGGGTTCTGGGCCGACCCGCTCGGCTGGGCGCACTTCTCCTCGGACCAGTATTCGTAGTAGATCGGGTTGACCCTGCCGTACCTGGAGCGCGTCCGGATCGTGGCGCAGTAGCCCGTGCCGGGAAGGAGCCCGGCGTCGAAGGTCTGGGTGAGCACCCGCCCCTCGCCCGGCACTCCGAGCTCGTACTCGCGCTCCCGGCCCTGGGGTTTCAGGAGGAGCTTGTGGCTGACCGAGTCCGGGTTGAGGTCCTGGAAGGTGATCGTCAGGTTGGGGGCCTTGAGTTCCAGGCCCAGGATGCGCGCGCCCTGGGGTACGGGGCGCGGAGCCGCCGCGGCGGGCGCGGCGGGCGCGGCCAGGGCGAGTGCCAGACCGCAGGCCGTGCCGCTCGCCACCGCCACGCGGCGGAGTCGGCGGAGTTGCGTGGTGACGGACATGGGAACCCCGTTCCCGGGGGAGGCGGGAGGGTGTCGTGCGCCGCCGCCCGGCGTCATGGGCGCCATGGGCGGATCCGGCGCGGGGGAGTGCGTGGCCCGCGGACTCCCGGTCGGGCCGCCGCACCGCTGGTCCCATTTTCCCGCCGGTCGTGCCCCGTGTCGACGGGGCCGCCGTCCGACGGCAGCCGGAGGGCCCGGGCACGCCATCCTGCCAGCGATTACTGGCAGATTTGGCAAAATCCGGTTACCCACGGGTACCCAAAGGCCCGTCCGCCCAATACGCTCACCGCCATGACGGACTCGCAGGCCCCCGCCGCCACCCTCCGCTCCGCACCGCAGCCCACCAACCCGGTCGCCCCGGCCCCGGCAGGCGCCCGCACTGCCGCCGACGTGGTGACCCCCGCCCTGGTCACCCGGCTCACCCGCGGAGTGATCGGCTCCGGCCGGACCGCCAACCACACCCCCTTCACCGGGGCCAAGCTGGCGGACCTGCCCGAGGCCACCCCCGAGGACGTGGCCACCGCCTTCGCGAAGGCCCGCGCCGCCCAGCCCGACTGGGCCGCCGTCCCCGTACGCAGGCGCGCCGCCGTCCTGCTGCGCTTCCACGACCTGGTCCTCGCCCGCCAGTCCGAGGTCCTCGACCTCATCCAGCTGGAGACCGGCAAGGCTCGCCTGCACGCCCACGAAGAGGTCCAGGCCGTCGCCGTCGCCGCACGCCACTACGGCCGCAAGGCCCCTTCGTACCTGCGGCCCAAGGGCCACACCGGCGCCATGCCGACCCTCACCAAGGTCACCGAGCTGCGCCAGCCGCGCGGGGTCGTCGGCCAGATCGCCCCCTGGAACTACCCCCTCGAACTCTCCGTGGGCGACGCCCTGCCCGCCTTCGTCTCGGGCAACGCCGTCGTCATGAAGCCCGACACCGAGACCGCGCTGACCGCCCTGTGGGCCCGCGACCTGCTCATCGAGGCCGGACTGCCCGCCGAGGTCTTCCAGGTCGTCCTCGGCGACGGCCCCGTCGTCGGCCCCGAGGTGGTCCGGCACGCCGACTACGTCTCCTTCACCGGCTCCACCCGCACCGGCCGCGAGGTCGCCCAGGGCGCGGCCGCCCGCCTGGTCGGCGTCTCCCTCGAACTCGGCGGCAAGAACGCCATGCTCGTCCTGCACGACGCCGACGTCGAGAAGGCGGCCGCCGGAGCCGTCCGCGCCTGCTTCTCTTCCGCCGGCCAGCTCTGCATCTCCATCGAGCGGCTCTACGTCCACGCCTCGATCGCCGACGCCTTCGTCGAGCGCTTCGCCGCCCGCACCAAGGCCATGCGGCTCGGCGCCTCCCTCGCCTACGGCGCCGACATGGGCTCCCTCGTCGGCGAACGCCAGCTGGAGACCGTGCAGCGGCACGTGGACGAGGCCGTCGCCAAGGGCGCCACCCTCGTCGCCGGCGGCACCGCCCGCCCCGACATCGGCCCGCTCTTCTACGAGCCCACCATCCTCGACGGGGTCGAGGCCCCCATGTCGGTCTGCGCCGAGGAGACCTTCGGCCCGGTCGTCTCCGTCTACCGGTTCACCGACGAGGACGACGCCGTCGCCCAGGCCAACGCCACCCCCTACGGCCTCAACTCCAGCGTCTGGACCAAGGACGCCCGGCGCGGCCACGCCGTCGCCGCCCGGCTGCGCACCGGCACCGTCAACATCAACGACGGCTACGCCCCCGCCTACGGCAGCGCCCAGGCCCCCATGGGCGGCATGAAGGAATCCGGCCTCGGCCGCCGGCACGGCTCCGAGGGCATCCTCAAGTACACCGAGGCGCAGACCGTCGCCCACCAGCGGCTGCTCCCGATGGCGCCCTCGCTCGGCATGGACGACGAGCAGTACGCCCGCTTCATGACGAGCAGCCTCAAGGTCCTCAAGGCCCTCCGACTGCGCTAAGGGGAACCCGTGCCGCACGACAGCGACTCTTCGTACGACTACGACGTCATCGTCATCGGATCGGGGTTCGGCGGATCGGTCTCGGCGCTGCGCCTGACCGAGAAGGGCTACCGGGTCGGCGTCCTGGAGGCAGGACGCCGCTTCACCCGCCAGGACCTGCCCCGCAACAGCTGGGACCTGCGCAACTACCTGTGGGCGCCCGCCCTCGGGCTGTACGGGATCCAGCGCATCCATCTGCTCGGCAACGTGATGGTGCTGGCCGGCGCCGGGGTCGGCGGCGGCTCGCTCAACTACGCGAACACCCTGTACGTGCCGCCCGCCGCGTTCTTCGAGGACCGCCAGTGGGCCTCCATCACCGACTGGCGGGCGGAACTCGCCCCCTACTACGAGCAGGCACAGCGGATGCTCGGCGTCCGGCTCAACCCGACGCTCACCCCCTCCGACGTCCACCTGAAGGCCGTCGCAGAGAAGATGGGCGTCGGGGACTCCTTCCACATGGCCCCGGTCGGCGTCTTCTTCGGCGACGGCGAGGACGCCGCGGGACAGCCGAAGGTCCGCCCCGGCCAAGAGGTCCCCGACCCCTACTTCGGCGGCGCCGGACCCGCCCGCAGGGCCTGCACCGAATGCGGCGAGTGCATGACCGGCTGCCGGCACGGCGCGAAGAACACCCTCAATGAGAACTACCTGCACCTCGCCGAGAAGGCCGGGGCGGAGATCCGCCCCATGACCACCGTCACCGCCCTCTCCGATCACCCCGACGGCGGCTACCGGGTCCGCATCGTCCCCACCGCCGACCGCCGCAAGGGCCGGGCCCAGGTGCTGCGCGCCCGGCACGTGGTCGTCGCGGCGGGCACCTACGGCACCCAGACCCTGCTGCACACCATGAAGGACCTCGGCGAGCTCCCCCGGATCTCCGCCCGGCTCGGCGACCTCACCCGGACCAACTCCGAGGGCCTGGTCGGCGCCCAGACCGACGACCGCCGCTACCGCAGGCGGCACGGCGCCGGGGCCCGGGCGGACTTCACCCGGGGCGTGGCCATCACCTCGTCGGTGCACCCCAACGCCGACACCCACATCGAGCCCGTCCGCTACGGCAAGGGCTCCAACGCCATGGGGTTCATGACGATCCTCCAGGTGCCCCACGCCAGGCACCGCGTACGGGCCTGGTTCGCCCGCACCGCCACCCACCCGGTGCAGCTGCTGCGCTCCCTGTCGAACCGGCGCTGGTCGGAGCGGACCATCATCGGCCTGGTCATGCAGTCCCTGGACAACTCCCTGACCACGTACCGCAAGCCCGGCGGACTCGGCAAGGGCCTGCTGACGGCCCGCCAGGGCCACGGGGCGCCCAACCCGGTGCAGATCGCCGAGGCCACCGAGGCCGCGACGCTGCTGGCCGAGGAGATCAACGGCTTCCCCGGCAGCAACGTCGGCGAGCTGATGGGCACCCCGCTGACCGCGCACTTCCTCGGCGGCTGCCCCATCGGCGCCTCCCCGGAGGAGGGCGTGGTGGACCCCTACCACCGGCTGTACGGGCACCCGGGCATCTCGGTGGTCGACGGCTCGGCGGTCTCCGCCAACCTCGGGGTCAACCCGTCCCTGACCATCACGGCGCAGGCCGAGCGGGCCATGTCGTACTGGCCCAACAAGGGAGAGGCGGACCCGCGTCCCGCTCAGGGGGAGGCCTACCGGCGCCTGGAAGCGGTGGAGCCGGTCGCCCCGGCCGTGCCCAAGGAGGCCTTCGGCGCGCTGCGGCTGCCGTTCCTCGCGGTCCCCGAAATCCCGCCCAGGCAACCGGAACCGGAGCACTGACCCCGGGAAGACGACCGCGGCGGGCACCGCGCTCCCCCTCCGAGCGCGGTGCCCGCCGCAGTACAAGAGTGGACAGGCGGTTGCCGAAAAAGGTTGTACCGGAATCCTTTGCGGCAAGCTGTGGTGTCGGTCACACGGTCGTGCGTGCAACCGCGACGGCGGTCCGGGGGTCAAGGGGGGCATGAGACAGCGCATCTCCCTGCTGGCCGCGTGCGGCCTGGTGGCCGTGGGGCTGACCGCCCCCACCGCGATGGCCGCCGAATCCGCGGACCCCGTCTTCCGCCTGGTCGGGCAGTCCGCCCTCGCCCTCCGCCCCTACCCGGCGACGGGTACCCCGCAGCCGGTGGACGTGTCCTTCCACCTGCAGGACATCGGCGCCTTCGGCGGCGAGTTCACCTTCACCGTCGACCTGGCCGCGGTCGACGGCTTCGCCTCCGTCGAGGAGAGCTCCGCCGCACCTAAGAAGTGCGAGAAGAGCGCCACCAAGCTGGTCTGCAAGGACAAGGGCCCGCGCCCCGGCGTGAACCTGGTGGCCACCGCCAAGAAGGACGCCAGGGAAGGCGCTCTCGGCGCGGTCAAGGTGACCGGCACGGCCGCCGGAGCCACCGTCACCCCCGCGGAGACCACCCTCCAGATCGGCGGCCCCGACCTGGTCATGCGGAAGCTGGCCCTCAGGACGGACCCGAAGCCGGGCGAGAGCCAGACCCTGCCCCTCGCGTTCCGCAACGAGGGCACGCAGTCGGCCAAGGGCGTGGTCCTGGAGCTGGAGGCCACCCGCGGCCTGGAGCTCCCGGAGCGCTATGACAACTGCACCTACCGCACCGACCGCACCTCCAACACCGTCGTCTGCACGGTCGAGGGGGAGTTCGAGGCCAAGGCCACCTACGAGCTGGCCGGCGACAGTCCGCTGCACCTGAAGGCCGGCGCGAACGCCTTCAACGAGCGGTTCACGTACGGCATCTACCCGGCGGGCGCCCCGCAGAAGGCCACGGACGCCAAGGCGCCCGACGCGGCCGGTGCCGCGACCGCCGCGGGCCGCAAGCTGGTCGCCCGCAAGAAGGCGGAGGCGGCGCCCGCCCCGCTGCGCGCCCCCGACCTGAACGAGACCGACAACAAGCTCGCGGCCGACCTCAAGGTGGCGAACACCGCCGACTTCGCGGCCGAGGCCCTCACCGTCAAGGGCGCCGCCGGCACGAGGGCCAAGGTCGTCGTCGCCGCGCGCAACAACGGCCCCGCCTGGGTCACCGGCGACCCCGCGGCCGTGGTCGACGTGGCGCTCCCGAAGGGCGTGAAGGTCCTCACGGCCCCGGCGGCCTGCCGCGCCGTCCAGCCGACCCTGTACCGCTGCGCCACCGGGACGTCCGTGCTGGAGAAGGAGAAGCTGGAGTTCCCCTTCGAGTTCAAGATCGAGAAGGTCGTGAAGGACGCCAAGGGCGCCGTCACCGTCGGCACCCTCGACGCCAAGGGCGAGCTCACGCGGCACGGCTTCGACCAGGTGCCGGCCAACAACCTGGCCGACTTCACGGCGAACCCGACGGTCACCCCGACCAAGTCGCCGAGCCCCTCCGGTTCCGGCAGCGCCTCGCCGAGCGCCTCCAAGAGCGCCTCGCCCTCCGCGGGGAGCACCACCGGTTCCACCACGGGCAACAACGCCTCGGCGGCCGCCGGCCGCAGCGGCGGCCCGCTGGCCTCCACCGGCAGCACGGCCGGCCTGGTCGGCATCGCCGGCGCCGGGCTGTTCGCCGTCGGCGCCGCGCTGTACCTGTCCTTCCGCCGCCGCGGCAACGGCGGCGCGCACGCGTGACCGCGTAACGCGTAAGCGCGTGACGGCAGACGAACGGCCGGCCCGGGGCGTCCCCCGGGCCGGCCGTCCTCATGGGGTGACCGGGCTGCTGTCCCCTGCCGTCCGGTCACACGAGGGGAACGAGGTCCCACGACGCGCGCCGTCGGGCGTCGCGTCTCATCGCTCCCGTGGAGCCACGCGTGGTGCTGCCGCGTCCCGCGCCTGGCTGGCACGGACAACCTCACCAACGAAGGGCTCCCGGCCCGGTCACGGCCCGGACGGGTGACGAACAGGCGCCCGCCCGGTCAGACGCGGCCCCGGCACAGCTCCAGCAGGGTCATCGCGAGGGCGGTCCCGGGCTTGCCGAGGGCATCGCTCCAATGGGAGAGCACCTCCATCTCGCGCGACAGGTGCACCCGCCGGCCGCCCGCGCCGATCCGGGCCTCCTGGATGACGGCCGACACGGCCATCCGCTCCTGGATCAGCCCGATGATCCGGTCGTCGAGGGCGTCGATGCGCTCGCGGGAGCCGGCGATCAGCTGCTCGGGGGTGGTGGTGATCGTGGTCATGGCGTCTCTCCTGTGGTGGGTGGGTGACCCGGCAGGAGCGGAAACGCAGAGCGCCCCGGTCCTGTCGGACCGGGGCGCTCTGGGAAGTCAGCGGCTCAAGCGAGCATCACGCGGACCCATGGCGACCGGACCGGCCGGTGCCATAGGTAAAGAGGAAGCTCAGCTGCTTGCGCATGGTGTGGATTATGGCCCCCTGCCCGCGCCCCGGCCAACCCGGCCCGGATGCTGAGACGCCCCGGCGGTGACGCGGGTCCGGGGCGCCGGGGCGCCCCGGCGTGACGTGGGCCTCGGATGGTGCGACAAATCCGCGGTCGGCGCCACCGGTAGAATCGACAAAACAGCCACCACTTTCCGCCGGAAGGCCGTCCCGTGCCAGAAGCACCCTCCGCCGCCCACGACAGCGCCCCGGACACGGTCCTCGTCGTCGACTTCGGCGCGCAGTACGCCCAGCTCATCGCCCGCCGCGTCCGCGAGGCCCGCGTCTACAGCGAGATCGTGCCCAGCACGATGCCCGTGGCCGAGATGCTCGCCAAGGACCCCAAGGCGATCATCCTCTCCGGCGGCCCGTCCTCCGTGTACGAGGAGGGCGCCCCGCGCCTGGACGACGCCCAGGCCCTCTTCGGCTCCGGCGTCCCCGTCTTCGGCATGTGCTACGGCTTCCAGCTGATGGCGACGACCCTCGGCGGCACCGTCGACAACACCGGTGCGCGCGAGTACGGCCGCACCCCGCTGTCCGTCTCCAAGCCCGGCTCGACGCTGTTCGAGGGCACCCCCGAGCACCAGTCGGTGTGGATGTCCCACGGCGACGCCTGCTCCGCCGCCCCCGAGGGCTTCACCGTCACCGCGTCGACGAACGTCGTCCCGGTCGCGGCCTTCGAGAACGACGAGCAGAAGCTGTACGGCGTGCAGTACCACCCCGAGGTGATGCACTCCACGCACGGCCAGCAGGTCCTGGAGCACTTCCTCTACCGGGGCGCGGGCCTGAAGCCCACCTGGACCACCGGCAACATCGTCGAGGAGCAGATCGCGGCGATCAAGGCGCAGGTCGGCGACAAGCGCGCCATCTGCGGCCTGTCCGGCGGCGTGGACTCCGCGGTCGCCGCGGCCCTCGTCCAGAAGGCCATCGGCTCCCAGCTGACCTGCGTGTACGTCGACCACGGCCTGATGCGCAAGGGCGAGACCGAGCAGGTCGAGAAGGACTTCGTCGCGGCCACCGGAGTGCAGCTGAAGGTCGTCGACGCGCAGGAGCGCTTCCTGACCGCGCTGGCCGGCGTCTCCGACCCGGAGACCAAGCGCAAGATCATCGGCCGCGAGTTCATCCGCGTCTTCGAGCAGGCCCAGCTGGAGATCCTCCAGGAGGACGGCCCGGCGGTCGCGTTCCTGGTCCAGGGCACCCTGTACCCGGACGTCGTCGAGTCCGGCGGCGGCACCGGCACCGCCAACATCAAGTCCCACCACAACGTGGGCGGCCTCCCCGACGACATCGAGTTCGAGCTCGTCGAGCCGCTGCGCCAGCTGTTCAAGGACGAGGTCCGGATGGTCGGCCAGGAGCTCGGCCTGCCCGAGGAGATCGTCCAGCGCCAGCCCTTCCCCGGCCCCGGCCTCGGCATCCGCATCGTCGGCGAGGTCACCAAGGAGCGCCTGGACCTGCTGCGCGAGGCCGACGCCATCGCCCGCCACGAGCTCACCGCCGCCGGTCTCGACCGCGAGATCTGGCAGTGCCCGGTCGTCCTCCTCGCGGACGTCCGCAGCGTCGGCGTGCAGGGCGACGGCCGCACCTACGGCCACCCGATCGTGCTGCGCCCCGTCTCCTCCGAGGACGCCATGACCGCGGACTGGACGCGCATGCCGTACGAGGTCCTCGCCCGCATCTCGACCCGCATCACCAACGAGGTGCCGGACGTGAACCGCGTGGTCCTCGACTGCACGAGCAAGCCCCCGGGCACCATCGAGTGGGAGTAGTTCCCGCCCGCAGGACCTGACGGAGCCGCCGTCCCCCCTTCCGCGGGGGGCGGCGGCTCCGCCGTTCCTATGGCCTGTTGGCGGCCGCGCCGGTACCTTGCGCCGCGACCGTGATCCAGCAGGAGGGGACAGCCATGCCGGACCAGCCCGTACCCGTGCCGGTGGACCGGCTGGCCTTCGAGATGCCGCCGGTGTTCGAGGACCCGGCCCGGGAGCGCGCCCACCGCAAGGAGCGGCTCGCCGGGGCGCTGCGGCTGCTGGGGCGCCTCGGGTACGAGGACGGGGTCTCGGGGCACGTCACCGTGCGGGACCCCGAGTTCGAGGACTGCTACTGGGTGAACCCCTTCGGCCGGGCCTTCGCGGGGCTGCGGCCGCGGGACCTGCTGCTGGCCGACGGGAGCGGGCGGGTGCTGGAGGGCGGCCGGCGGCTCAACGAGCTGGCCTTCGCCGTGCACGCCGCCGTGCACCGGGCCCGGCCCGACGCGGTCGCGGTGGTCCGCGCGCAGGGCCCGTACGGCAGGGCGCTGGCCTGCCTCGGCGAGCTGCTGGCCCCGGTCACGCAGGAGGCCTGCGCCTTCTACGAGGACCACGCGCTGCTGGACGAGTACCCCGGCGGCGGTGTCGCCGACCCGTGGCGGGTGGCCCGCGCCCTCGGCCCGTACAAGGCGCTGATCCTGCGCAACCAGGGGCTGCTGACGGTCGGCGGTTCGGTGGACGCGGCCGCGTGGTGGTTCATCGCGGCGGAGCGGGCCGCGCAGGTCCAGCTGATCGCGCGGGCGGCCGGGAAACCGGTGCCCGTCGACCACCGCGCGGCCGTCGCCACCCGGGAGCGGTTCGGTGGTGATCTCGCCGCGTGGGTGAGCTACCAGCCGCTGTGGCAGACCGTCGAGGACGTGGCGTCAACATCATGAACCGTTAATCACCTGCTCTGACATCGTGCGCAATCCGGAGCACTGCCGCAGTGGTGCACAATTCGCTGGCATTGCACCGTAGTTCAGAGAGGCGGCACGCACGTGGCTGTCCAAGAGATGTCCCGGAGTACCCATACCGCCGTCTGCGGCTGCGACGACTGCGCACGGGAGGGGCACCGCAGAGCGGTCGCCGCGTTCCTGGAGAAACGGGACGAGTTCGCCGCCGGGCAAGGGGTGCCGGCCGCGGTGGCCCACTCCCTCGGCGCCTCCCGCCAGTGGGTCTCCGACGAGCTGGCCCTGTCCGCCCGCACGGTCGCCGACCGGGGCCGGGAGGCCGGGAACTCCTGGCTGTACCTGTTCTCCCGGCGGGCCGTCCTCACCCTGTGGATCGCCGCCGGGGTGCTGCTGCTGGTGCAGGTCGGCACCGCGCTCGGCACCGGCTGGTCCACCGCCCGCACCGCCGGGCTGCTGGCCGCGCTGGCGCTCGCCGGGCTGCTCACCGTCGCCGCCCGCGCCCAGTCGCTGCACGGCGGTCTGCTCGCGCCGGTCGTGGGGGAGGACAACCGGCTCTCCACCTCGAAGGCGGTGCCGAGCGCCTGGCTGGTGCTGACCGCGTTCGCGGCGCTGCTGCCCGCGCTGCGGCTGGCCGCCTCCTCGCCCGGCCCCGAGCGCGAGGCCCTGTACCAGGGGTTCGCGCTGGAGCGGGCGCTGCCGCTGCTCTCGGTGGTCGCGCTGACCTCGGCGGTGGCGGTGCTGGTCCGCCGCGTGGTCTCCGTACGCATCATGGGGCAGCGGCTGCAGAAGCTGCCGGCGGACCGGCCGCGCGGGGTGGACCTGCTGACCGACGACGACGGCCGCGGCAGCTTCCCCGACGCGCAGTACGTGCTCGTCTCCACCGTGGTGCTGGCCTACGCGGCGGTGTCGCTGGCCCGCTTCCCCGACCGGCTGCCGCAGCTGCCGTGGGCGCTGGCCCTGCTGGTGGCCCTGTCGGCGGCGGTGTACCTGGCGGCGAAGTACGCCGAGGGCAGCCGGCCGCTGGTGCTGTCGGTGGTGCGCAGGCGCGAGCCCGGCGACATCGACGCGGCCGTCCGGCCCGGCGACGACATCGAGATCCGCGGCGTCGGCTTCGTGCCGCCCGGCGCGCGGACCCCGGAGATGCTCGCCCGTCTGGTCGTACGGGTCGGGGCGGTCCACGTGCACGTGCCGCTGGTCCCGGTGGCGGGCGGGTTCACCAACCCGTCGGACGCGGTGCTCACCGTCCCGGTGCCCGCCGAGGTCGAGCCGGGCCGGGTCGACGTCCAGGTGGTCACGGCGGCGGGGGTGGAATCCAACCGCTGCGTCATCGACGTGGCCGAGTGAACGGGGTAGACATGGGGGCGTGACCCGAACTGACGCCCCATCCGGGCAGCGGACGACCACCCCGCTCAAGGAGCTGGCCACCCGCTACGCGCTCTTCCCGCTGCGGATCTTCCTCGGCGTGACCTTCGTCTACGCAGGCATCGACAAGCTGACGGCCGCGGGCTTCCTCGCGGAGACCGGCAGCGGCTCGATCGGCGAGATGATGCGCGGGGTGCGCGACACCTCCGCGATCCCCGCCCTGGTGGACCTGGCGCTGAAGGCCCCCGTCGGCTTCGGCGTGGCCATCGCCATCGGGGAACTCCTCGTCGGACTCGGCGTGCTCGCCGGGGTGCTGACCCGCCTCGCCGCCGCCGGCGGACTGCTGATCTCGCTCAGCCTGTGGCTCACCGTCTCCTGGGCCGTCACCCCGTACTACTACGGCAACGACCTGGCGTACCTGATGGCCTGGACCCCGCTGGTCCTCGCGGGGGCGCCCTACTGGTCGTTCGACTCGATGGTCCGGTCGCGCTGATCCCGGCGCACGGCGTACGTGACCATCCCGACCAGGGCGGACAGCGCCAGCCCGCCCATCGCGAACGGGACCACCAGGAACCACGGCACGTCCGTCTCGCCGGCCGCGTCGAGCAGGTAGAGCACGCCCGCCGCGGTCAGGACCAGCCCCGCCAGCAGCCGTCCCGGCTGGAACTCATGACGCCGCACGGGCCACCTCCACCTGTCCCACGCCCGCCTCCAGGCGCAGCTCGATCGTCCCGCCGGCCTCGGTGCCGGCGGCCGGGGGCAGGGTCGCCCGCCGGGTCTCGCCCCCGCTCCTGATCCGGATGCCGGGGCCGGTGTCCCCGGGCAGCTCGATGTCGCCGAGCCGGATCGACACGTCGGCCTTCGCGGTGACCTCCCGGGGGAGGACCACCTTGAGCCGGCCCGCGTCGATGGAGGCGCGGACGGCCACGGTCGCGCCCTTGGGCACGTCCAGGCGGCTCAGGTCCAAGGTGGCCAGCCCCGTCCCCGCCTCGTACGCGGGACGTACGTCGGCCACCGCCGCCGGGCGCCAGGCCACGTCCCGCCAGTCGGTGCCGATCTCGCGCGGCATGGCCACCGCACCCGCGAGCAGCACGGCGGTGAGCAGGCCGAGCAGGACCGTGCCGAAACCGGTGCGGCCCTTGACGGAGCTGACGGCCAGACCCAGCCCGAAGACGGCCAGCGCGGAGGCGAGGCCCACCTGCAGGGCGTGCCCGAGGGTGCTGTCCTGCCACACCGCGGCGGTGCCGACGCCCCCCGCCAGCAGGGCCAGCACGAACACCCGGCCGCCGATCCCGCCGCGCGGCCGTACGGGCGCCCCGCGGCGGGGCTTCTCAGGGGCGGTGCCCGGCCGGTCCCGGCCGGCGTCGCTGTCGTCGGGGCCCCACAGGTAGCCGGTCGAGCCGACCGGGCCCGTGGTGCCGTCCTTGACCAGCGGGTCCCGCCACCAGGAGGGGCTGCCCGGCACCGGCGGCGCCTGCGTCTCGGGCGGCGCCGGGCGGTGCGCGGCGGGGTCCCGCACCTCGGGGGCGGCGGTGGCGCGGTGGCGCCGGGACCAGTAGGAGGCGCCGCCGAGCGCCAGGATGACCAGGACCGAGAAGGCCCCCATCACCCCGTTGTCCAGCATCGAGAGGAACAGCGCGCAGCCCACCAGGGCGCTGAACACGGCGGCCAGGGTGGCGCCCTCGACGCGGCCGGTCAGCAGCCGCTTGCCCTCGCTGTCCTCCTCGCCCTCCAGGGGCAGCAGCAGCCACGCGAAGCCGTAGAAGATCAGGCCGACGCCGCCGGTGACGGCGAGCACCCCGAGCACGATCCGGAACACCACCGGGTCCAGGTCGAAATACCGGCCGAGGCCGCCGCACACGCCCGCGATGTCCTTGTCGCGCTTGCTGCGGC
Source organism: Streptomyces sp. NPDC004126 (assembly GCF_050275515.1). Taxonomy (NCBI): domain Bacteria; kingdom Bacillati; phylum Actinomycetota; class Actinomycetes; order Kitasatosporales; family Streptomycetaceae; genus Streptomyces; species Streptomyces sp. NPDC004126. The sequence continues at coordinate 44,352 of NZ_JBNNPF010000040.1, forward strand.
GCAGCGGAGGCCGCTCGGCGGGGGCCGGTGCCCCGGGATCCCCGGGCGGGGCGTCTTGTACGTCGGTCATGGGTCCATGGTGACGGGCGGTGCGGCCCCCCGGCACCGGGCCCTACCCTGGCGCAACCCTGATATCCCCCCTGAGGAACTGGGGGGATGCCCTGATGCCGGGCCGCGCCCGGGCATGTGACCCTTGGTGACATGCCCGTTGCCGCCGTTCCACGCACACCGCACGCACCCGATCCGGAGGACGTCCCGCAGCGCAGGCTCTACCGCAGCGCCGACGGCCGGATGCTCGGCGGGGTCGCGCGCGGCCTCGCCGGCCACCTCGGGCTGCCCGTGATCTGGGTCCGGCTCGCCTTCCTCGGCATGTTCATGTTCGGGGACGGGCTCGGCGTGCTGCTCTACGCGGCGTTCTGGGTCTTCGTACCGCTCGGCCAGGGCGGCAAGACCGGGCACCACTCCTTCTTCGAGACCCTCGACGACGGCACCCGCCGGGTGCGCAAGCCCGACAAGGGAGCGGTCTCCGGCCTGATCGCGCTGGCCGTCGGCGCCGGCATCTTCGTCTCCCAGCTCCGCTTCGGCGGCGAGAACGGCCGCTACATCTGGCCCACCCTGCTCGTCGGGGCCGGCGTCGTCCTGGTCTGGCGGCAGGCCGACAACGCCCGCCGCGCCCACTGGAGCGCCGCCGCCGACCGCCAGAAGCGGCTGTTCCAGGCGGGCCGGGCACTCGCCGGCGTCGTCCTCGTCGGCGTGGGCCTGACCGTGTTCATCGTCGTACGCGGCTCCGCGGCCCAGCTCGGCAACCTCCTGACCGCCGTCCTCGCCGTCCTCGTCGGCATAGCCCTGCTCGCCGGGCCCTGGCTGATCCGGATGACCCAGGACCTGTCCGAGGAGCGCCTGATGCGCATCCGCGCCCAGGAGCGCGCCGAGGTCGCCGCCCACGTCCACGACTCGGTGCTGCACACCCTCACCCTGATCCAGCGCAACGCCGAGGACGTCGGAGAGGTCCGCCGCCTCGCCCGCGCCCAGGAGCGGGAGCTGCGCAACTGGCTCTACAAGCCCGAGGGCACCGGCAAGGACGAGGCCGAGGAGCCCGCCACGCTCGCCGAGGCCGTGAAGAAGACCGCCGCCGACGTGGAGGACCACCACGGCGTCCCGATCGAGGTGGTCGTCGTCGGCGACTGCCCGCTCGACGAGAAGCTCGGCGCCCAGATCCAGGCCGCGCGCGAGGCGATGGTCAACGCCGCCAAGTACGGTGGCGAGGGGCCCGTCCAGGTGTACGCGGAGGTCGAGGGACAGACGGTGTTCGTGTCCGTACGGGACCGCGGACCGGGCTTCGACATGGAAGCGGTACCGGACGACCGCATGGGCGTACGAGAATCGATCATCGGCCGGATGCAGCGCAACGGGGGGACCGCCATGCTGCGGTCCGCGCCCGACGGCGGCACGGTAGTCGAGCTGGAGATGGAGAGGGCGGCGAAGACAGCATGACCGAGGACAACGCGACCACGGGCGGCGCGGGCAGGAGGGTCCGGGTGGTCCTCGTCGACGACCACCGGATGTTCCGCACCGGGGTCCAGGCCGAGATCGGCGAGACCGACCGGACGGGCGTCGAGGTCGTCGGCGAGGCCGCCGACGTGGACCAGGCCGTCACCGTCATCACCGCCACCCGCCCCGAGGTGGTCCTCCTCGACGTGCACCTGCCCGGCGGCGGCGGCGTCGAGGTGCTGCGCCGCTGCGCCCCGCTGATGGCGGCCGCCGAGAACCCGGTGCGGTTCCTGGCGCTGTCGGTGTCGGACGCCGCCGAGGACGTCATCGGCGTCATCCGCGGCGGCGCGCGCGGCTACGTCACCAAGACCATCACCGGCACCGACCTGGTGGACTCCGTCTTCCGGGTCCAGGACGGGGACGCGGTGTTCTCGCCCCGCCTGGCCGGCTTCGTGCTGGACGCCTTCGCCTCGACCGACGCCCCGCCGGTCGACGAGGACCTGGACCGGCTCACCCAGCGCGAGCGCGAGGTGCTGCGGCTGATCGCGCGCGGGTACGCCTACAAGGAGATCGCCAAGCAGCTGTTCATCTCGGTGAAGACGGTGGAGTCGCACGTCTCGGCGGTGCTCAGGAAGCTCCAGCTCTCCAACCGGCACGAGCTGACCCGCTGGGCGACGGCCCGTCGGCTGGTCTGACGAATGGTCCGAGGGCCGGCCTGACGGCCGGCCTCACGACTGGCCTGACCTGCGGATGAACCGGGGATGACGCCCCGGGGCCGGGCCCCGGGGTGTGATCCACGCCGCAGCGGGGGAGGGCAACCGGAAGGCTTCGCGGCGGGTCTTGGGTGGCGTGATGAGCCTGACCGGGACCCCCCTCTTCGCGGCGGCGGCCGCCCTGACCGTGACCGCCGTCGTGCTGCCGCTGGCCGTGTGGGGCAAGGTGCGCGGCCCCGCCGCCGCACGCGTCGCCACCCGCGCCGCGATGCTGCTCTTCGCCCAGGTCACCGCCGTCGCCCTGGTCTTCCTCGCGCTCAACCGGGAGATGAACTTCTACGTCTCCTGGGCCGACCTGATGGGCACCGGCAAGTACGTCCAGGCCGCCCCCGACCTCGGCCCCGACGGGCTCGGCGGGAAGAAGGCCGAGCAGGTCAGGGAGGAGCCGAAGGTCCGCCAGGAGTTCACGCCCGTCGAAGGCCTCGGCGGGCGGGTGCGGAAGACCGAGCTCGACGGCAAGATCTCCGGGGTCAAGGGCGACGTCATGGTGTGGCTGCCGCCGCAGTACGACGACCCCGCGTACAAGGACAAGAAGTTCCCGGTGGTCGAGCTGATCCCGGGCATACCCGGGACCGGCAAGTCCTGGTTCCAGGGGCTCAAGGCGCACGAGGTGCTGGAGCCTCTGATGAAGGAGGGCAAGGTCCAGCCCTTCATCCTGGTCTCCCCGCGCGCCATGCTCCTCGGCAACGGCGACACCGGCTGCGCCAACATCCCCGGCAAGGTCAACGCCGACAGCTGGTTCAGCGTCGACGTCCGCAAGATGGTCACCGACAACTTCCGCGCCTCCGACGAGGCCCGCACCTGGGGCGTCGCGGGCTACTCGGCCGGCGCGTACTGCGCCGCCAAGCTGGCGATCCTGCACCCCGACCGCTACAGCGCCGCCGTCTCCCTGTCCGGCTACAACGACCCCGGCCAGGAGCCCAGCTCGCTGGTGGCCAAGGACCCGGAGCTGCGCCGCACCCACAACCTGAAGGAACTCCTCAAGGCGCAGCCCGCGCCGCCGGCGGTCGCGCTGTGGATGTCGGGCGCCGAGCACGACGGCTACCTGTCCGGGACCGACCTCAAGGCCCTCGCGCAGAACCCGACCACCGTGCACGCCGAGAAGATCACCGGCGGGCACAACCTGGAGGCGTGGTCCAAGCAGCTGCCGCAGACCTTCGGGTGGCTGAGCCAGCAGGTCAAGACGCCGTAGCAGGGGTCACGCCGGGCGGGAGGCGCCGGCCCAGGGCATCGAGTCGACCGGCGCCAGCCGGACCGTGGAGCCGGGGCGCGGGGCGTGGATCATCTGGCCGTTGCCGACGTACATGCCGACGTGCGTGACCCCGGAGTAGAAGAAGACCAGGTCACCGGGGGCCAGCTGGTCCCGGGAGACCCGTCGGCCGGCGTTGATCTGCGTGTAGGTGGTGCGGGGCAGGGACACCCCGGCCGCGCGCCACGCGGCCTGCGTCAGGCCGGAGCAGTCGTACGAGCCCGGTCCCGTCGCGCCCCAGACGTACGGCTTGCCGATCGCCCCGTACGCGAAGGCCACCGCACGCGCGGCGCGCGCGCTGCCGGCCGCCACCGGGGGCGGGGTGTGGGGGGCGCTCGCGGGGTCGGCCCCGACGGAGGCGACGGTGCCCGACTGCGCCTCGTAGGCGGCCCGCTCCTCGGCGGTGAGCCGGGCCAGCAGCTGCCGGGCGGTGGCGAGCCGGTCCTCGATGACGGCCTTCTGCTCGGCGAGCTCGTGCTGGCGGGCGCGCAGGTCCGCGAGCCGGCCGGCGGCCTGGTCGCGCAGCCGCCCGACCTCGTCGAGGCCGCGCTTGACGGCGGCCACCTCGGAGGCGGTCCGGTCGCCGGCCCGGGTGAGCATGCCGGCCCGGTCCAGGTAGTCCTGCGGGTCGGCGGCCATGGCCAGCTGGAGGGCGGGGCCCAGGCCGCCGCTGCGGTACTGGGAGGCGGCGAGCGAGCCGAGCGCGCTGCGGGCGGTGTTCAGCCGGTCCGTCTTGCGGGCGGTCTCCTCGCGCAGGCCGGTCAGCGCCCGCTCGGCCTCGTCCGACTTGGCCTTCGCCCCGTTGTACTTCTCGGTCGCCGCCTCGGCCTCCCCGTAGAGCCGGTCGACCTCCGCCTTGACCTGTGCGGGGCTGAGCTGCGGCTCGGCGTGCGAGGTGCCTTCGAAGGCGGTGGCGGTGGCAGCGCCCGCGAGGGCGAGGGTGGCGGCGGTCCGTACGGTGCCGCCGGAGAACGGGCGCTGCCTGGGCTTTCGATGACTGGCCACGGGGGCCTCACGTCCTTCCGCTCGTCCCGCAGGTCTGGGGGAGGTCTTGGGGGAGGACGCTAAACCCGGAGGTCACGGGCAGATGACGAGATGATCGGAAGTGGCTTCCTCCGACCGGGACTGGGCCGAGCCGGACCGGTCGGTGCCAGAGGACGGCGGTTCAGTGCCGGAGGACGGCGGTTCAGTGCCAGAGGACGGCGATGAAGATGTTGGCCACGGTCAGGCCGCCGACCGCCGCGAAGAGCCCCTTCTCCACGTGCTCCTCGTCGCGCTTGACGTAGACGAGGGCCAGGACCACGAACAGGACCGCCAGCTTCACGCCGATCTTGACGTGGTTGAGCGGGGCGCCGTCGCCCATCTCGCGGAAGCCCACCAGCAGCACACCGGTGACGAGCATGGTCAGCGCGCCGTGCAGCATCGCGGGCACGAAGCGCGCCGTACCGGCGCCCATCGCCTTCATCTGGGTCAGGAAACCGCCCAGGAGCGAGGCGATGCCGATGATGTGCAGGCCGACGAAGGCGTTGGTGAGGACCGTCATGCCGTCGAGCGTACGGGGCGGCTCCGGGGCCCCCGACGGCGGTGCCGGTGCGGCCCCCGGGGGAGGTGCGGGACCCCGTGAACGGGCCCGCGCCGGGGGTGGGTTGGACGGAAGGGTCCCTGGCCGGTTCGGGCCCGCGGTGATCCCTTCCATGGCCCGTGACCAGCGGCGAAGCTTGTGCATGTCGCCGGGGGGAGCCCCCCGGGACACCCCCTCGAAGCCCTGAGAGACGTCACCGCGGGACGTACGTGAGGCGGCGGGGAGGAATCCCCGCCCCGCCACACCTCACTCACTGTGAACCGGAGTTTTGTCATGCCCCGATCCACCCGTACGTCCCGCCGCACGGCCGTCGCCGCCCTCGTCGCCGCCGCCGTCACCTCCGGGCTCGTGGCCGTCGACACCGCGGCCCTCGCCGCCCCGGCCGACCCCGCACCCTCCGCCGCCGCGGCCGCCGAGCCCGCGCCCTCCGCCGGCGACTACGGCAGCACCGGCCAGGGCGCGATCACCCCGGTCGACGGCACCCTGCGCGGGTTCGCCTACTCGGCTTCGACGACGAAGATGACCCGCAGTCAGGTCATAGCCCGGGCCAGGAGCTGGGTCGGCATCGGCCTCGTCTACAGCGGAGGCAGCTACCACGGCGGCTACCGCCAGGACTGCTCCGGCTACGTCTCCATGGCCTGGGACCTCGACGACTCCCTCACCACCGACGCCTTCGAGCCGCGCGGCACGGTCTACTCGATCGGCAAGTCGGACCTGAAGGCGGGCGACGCCCTCCTCGACAACGACCCCGGCCGCGAGGGCCACGTGGTCCTGTTCGAGAAGTGGGCCAACGGCGACAAGACCCAGTACTGGGGCTTCGACTTCACCCCGAGCGGCGTGCACCACCGCGTGTTCGACTACCCGTACTACCCGGGCTACGGCCCCTTCGCCCCGGTCCGCTACAAGAACATCGTCGACGACACGACGACCACGCCGCAGCCCGCCACCGGCATGACCGACCTCGTCGCCGCCAACCTCAACGGGGACTCGGTGGACGACGTGGTCGGCGTGGAGGCCGCCACCGGCAAGCTCTGGCTCTACAAGGGCAACTCCAACGGCACCATCGCCAGCGGCAGCACCCGTGTGGAGATCGGCTCCGGCGGCTGGAACGGCATGTCCAACCTGGCGGCCGGCGACTTCACCGGCGACGGCAAGGACGACATCGTCGCCACCGAGGAGGAGTCCGGCAAGCTCTACCTCTACCCGGGCACCGGCAACGGCCTCGGCGCCCGCAAGGAGATCGGCTCCGGCGGCTGGAACGGCATGCACGACCTGGTCGGCGGCGACTTCACCGGCGACGGCAAGGCCGACGTGGTCGGCGTGGAGGCCGCCACCGGCAAGCTCTGGCTCTACAAGGGCAACGGCACCGGCACGATCAGCGGCGGCAGCACCCGCGTCCTGCTCGGCACGGGCGGCTGGAACGGCATGCACGACCTGGTCGGCATGGACATCGACAACGACGGCAGGACGGACGTCGTCGGCGTCGAGACCGCCAGCGGCAAGCTCTTCTCCTACAAGAGCGCCGGCACCGGCCTGGACGCCCGCAAGGAGATCGGCTCCGGCGGCTGGAACGGGATGAACGACCTGCTCGGCGGCGACTTCACCGGCACCGGCAACGACGACCTGATCGGCGTCGAGAAGGCCAGCGGCAAGCTCTACCTCTACCCGAACACCGGCGGCGCCCTGGGCGTCCGCAAGGAGATCGGCTCCGGCGGCTGGTAGTCCGCCCCGCCGCGCGCCCCCGGACGCGCGCCCCGCACGCACCGCACCGCCCCGCAGCACCCTGCAACACCTTGCGCCACACGCACGCGCCGCCCGTGCCCGGCCCGCCGCGCCCTCCGCGCCGCCGGCCCGGGCCGGCGCACCGGCCCGCCGCGCGCCCCGCGCCGCCGCGCCCTCCGCCTTCCGCTCCCCGAGCGCGCGGCCCCCGTACCCGCCTCCCCCTTCCCCAGGCACCCGTGTGCCGGTTTGGACCCTCCCATGTCTGCTTCGCCCAGCCCCGCCGCCGCCCCGGCCGCCCGCCGCACGCCCAAGCTCGTGCGCATCGCCACCGGACTGATCTGCGCCACCATCGCCGCCACCGCCTTCTCCGTCGGCGGGGCCCAGGCGGAGGGCGAGGACCACCACGAGGCCCTGCCCACCCTGAGCGCCGCGGAGATGGGCCTGCCCGACACCTACGACGCCCCGCCGGCCGCACTCTTCGCCACCGGCGACGGCGGCCGCCCCCGGTTCCAGATGCCGTTCCCGTGCGGGGAGACCTGGTCCGGTGACTCCCGCTCGTACCACAGCCCCTCGGCCAACGCCATCGACTGGACCCACGGCGGCACCACCTACGGCAAGTCCGTCCTGGCCAGCGCCGGCGGCACGGCCCACATCCGGGACAAGGGCAACACCAGCTACGGCAAGTTCGTCGTCATCGACCACGGCAACGGCTGGAGCACCCTCTACGCACACCTCAGCGCCTTCAAGGTCTCCGAGGGCCAGCGCGTCGACGGCGGCGACCTGATCGGCCTCGTCGGCAACAGCGGCGGCTCCACCGGCTCGCACCTGCACTTCGAACAGCGGCACAACGGCAGCTACCAGCGCACCGTCTTCAACGGCACCGCCTTCTACCCCGACGCCAGCCTGACCAGCAAGAACTGCCCCACCCCGGACGAGGACGACAAGCAGCCCGGCCCGGGCCCCGGCCCCGGCCCCGACACCGGCATGATCGACCTGGCCTCGGCCGACCTGACCGGCGACGGCGTGACCGACGTGGTCGGCGTGGAGAAGTCCACCGGCAAGCTGTGGCTGTACAAGGGCAACGCGAACGGCACCATCGCGAGCGGCGGCAGCCGCGTCGAGATCGGCTCCGGCGGCTGGAACGGCATGTCCAACCTCACCGGCGGCGACTTCACCGGCGACGGCAAGGACGACATCGTCGCCGTCGAGGAGTCCACCGGCAAGCTGTGGCTCTACAAGGGCGCCGACAACGGGACCATCGCCCAGGGCGGCACCCGGATCCTGATCGGCACCGGCGGCTGGAACGGCATGGCCGGCCTGACCGCCCTCAACCTCAACGGCGACAAGGTCTCCGACCTCGCGGGCGTGGAGAAGTCCACCGGCAAGCTCTACCTCTACCCGGGGTCCACCACCGGCCAGCTCGGCAACCGCAAGGAGATCGGCTCCGGCGGCTGGAACGGCATGTCCAACCTGACCGGCATGGACGTGAACAACTCCGGCAAGCAGGACCTGGTCGCGGTCGAGGAGTCCACCGGCAAGCTCTGGCTCTACCCCGGTGACAACGGCTACCTCAGCCCCCGCGTCCTGATCGGCTCCGGCGGCTGGAACGGCATGTCCGACCTGATCGGCGGCGACTTCCACAACGCCAGCGGCGCGGACGACCTGGTGGCCGTCCAGAACTCGACCGGCAAGCTCTTCCTCTACCCGGGCACCGGCAGCGGCCTCGGCGCCCGCAAGGAGATCGGCACCGGCGGCTGGTAGAGCGGCCGGCAGGCCATCCGGTGACCGGCGCGCTACCCCGGGTAGCGCGCCGGTTTCCGTGATTTCTCCGGGGGCGGGACCGGCTGTCGGTCCGGGCCCCTAAACTCGGAAGGCGATGAGCAGCCTCTTTGACGACAGCTTCCTGGCCGACCTCACCCCCTCCGACGAGGTCCCCCCGCCGCCCGAGGAGCACGCCGAGCCCGAGCACGGCGCGGACGACCTCTTCGGGGGTGCCTTCGACCTGCCCATGAGCGGGGACGCGTACTACCGGGACGGCGCCCCGCGCCCCGTCATCGACCCGGCGACGCTCCTGGACGGGCTGAACGAGCAGCAGGCCGCCGCCGTGGTGCACGCGGGCTCGCCGCTGCTCATCGTGGCCGGCGCCGGCTCCGGCAAGACCCGGGTGCTCACCCACCGCATCGGCCACCTGCTGTCCGCGCGGAACGTCCACCCCGGCCAGATCCTGGCGATCACCTTCACCAACAAGGCCGCCGGCGAGATGAAGGAACGCGTCGAGGGCCTGGTCGGCCCCCGCGCGAACGCCATGTGGGTGTCCACCTTCCACAGCGCCTGCGTGCGCATCCTGCGCCGCGAGTCGAAGCGGCTCGGCTTCACCTCCTCGTTCTCGATCTACGACGCGGCCGACTCGAAGCGCCTGATGGCGCTCGTCTGCCGGGACCTGGACCTGGACCCGAAGAAGTTCCCGCCCAAGTCCTTCAACGCCAAGATCTCGAACCTGAAGAACGAGCTGATCGACGAGGACGCCTTCGCCGCGCAGGCGGCCGACGGGTTCGAGAAGACGCTCGCCCAGGCGTACGCGATGTACCAGGGGCGGCTGCGCGAGGCCAACGCGCTCGACTTCGACGACATCATCATGACCACGGTCCACCTCCTCCAGGCCTTCCCGGACGTCGCCGAGCACTACCGGCGCCGCTTCCGGCACGTCCTGGTCGACGAGTACCAGGACACCAACCACGCCCAGTACACGCTGGTGCGCGAGCTGGTCGGCCCCGGCTACCCGGACCTGCCGCCCGCCGAGCTGTGCGTGGTGGGTGACGCCGACCAGTCGATCTACGCCTTCCGCGGCGCGACGATCCGCAACATCCTCCAGTTCGAGGAGGACTACAAGGACGCGACGACGATCCTGCTGGAGCAGAACTACCGCTCCACGCAGACGATCCTGTCCGCGGCCAACGCGGTGATCGAGCGCAACGAGAACCGCCGCGCCAAGAACCTGTGGACCCAGGCCGGCACCGGCGCCGTCATCACCGGCTACGTCGCCGACACCGAGCACGACGAGGCCCAGTTCGTCGCCGACGAGATCGACCGGCTCACCGACGCCGGCGACGCCAAGGCCGGCGACGTCGCGATCTTCTACCGGACCAACGCCCAGTCGCGCGTGTTCGAGGAGATCTTCATCCGCGTCGGGCTCCCGTACAAGGTCGTCGGCGGTGTCCGCTTCTACGAGCGCAAGGAGGTCCGGGACGTCCTGGCCTACCTGCGCGTCCTCGCCAACCCCGAGGACAACGTCCCGCTCCGCCGGATCCTGAACGTGCCCAAGCGCGGCATCGGCGAGCGCGCCGAGGCGATGATCGACGCGCTCGCGATGCGCGAGAAGATCACCTTCCCGCAGGCGCTGCGCCGCGTCGACGAGGCCTTCGGCATGGCCGCCCGCTCCACCAACGCCGTCAAGCGGTTCAACGTGCTGATGGAGGAGCTCCGTACGATCGCCGACTCCGGCGCCGGCCCGGCCGTGGTGCTGGAGGCCGTACTGGAGCGCACGGGGTACCTCGCCGAGCTCCAGGCGTCGACCGACCCGCAGGACGAGACCCGGATCGAGAACCTCCAGGAGCTCGCGGCCGTGGCCCTGGAGTTCGAGCAGGCGAGGGACGAGTCGAACCCCGGCACCCTCGCCGAGTTCCTGGAGCAGGTCGCGCTCGTCGCCGACTCCGACCAGATCCCGGACGAGGACACCGACGGCTCGGGCGTCATCACGCTGATGACCCTGCACACCGCCAAGGGCCTGGAGTTCCCGGTCGTCTTCCTGACCGGCATGGAGGACGGCGTCTTCCCGCACATGCGCGCGCTCGGCCAGACCAAGGAGCTGGAGGAGGAGCGCCGCCTCGCCTACGTGGGCATCACCCGGGCCCGCGAGCGGCTGTACCTGACCCGCTCCGGCATGCGCAGCGCGTGGGGGACGCCCTCGTACAACCCGCCCTCGCGGTTCCTGGAGGAGATCCCGGCCGAGTACCTCCAGTGGAAGCGCACGGGCGCCGCGCAGAAGCCGGCCGGACCGGTGCGCGGTTCCGGGTACGGCTCGTCCTCCGGGAAGGCCACCTTCGGGACCTCGCCCGAGGCGTTCCTGTCCTCCTCGCGCACCAAGTCGGGCCCGTCCGGCTTCGCGACGCGCCGGGCCGCCGACAAGCCGGTCATCGCGCTGTCCGTCGGGGACCGGGTCACCCACGACCAGTTCGGTCTGGGCACCGTCATGGAGGTCCGGGGCGCCGGCGCGGACACGCAGGCCACCATCGACTTCGGGGACGCCAAGCCGAAGCGGCTGCTGCTGCGCTACGCGCCGGTGCAGAAGCTGTAGCAGGACGGCCGGGAGCCGGGGCCTTCGGGCCCCGGCCGTGGCGGGCGTCGGCTCAGCTCGGGTCCAGGCCGTGGCTGCGCAGCCAGGCCAGGGGGTCGACCGCGGAGCCGCCGCCGGGCCGGACCTCGAAGTGCAGGTGCGGGCCGGTGGAGTTGCCGGAGTTGCCGGAGTAGGCGATGACGTCGCCGGCCTTGACCTGCCCGGACCGGATCTTGGTGCTGCTGAGGTGGCAGTACCAGGTCTCGGTGCCGTCGGGGGAGGTCAGGATGGCCATGTTGCCGTAGGCGCTGTTCCACTGGGTGCGCATGGTGCCGTCGGTGGCGGCCATGACCGGGGTGCCGTAGCCGACGGGGAAGTCGATGCCGGTGTGCACCGACATCCACATGCCGCCGGCCTGGCCGAACATGGCGCTGAGGCCGTGCTGGGCGACGGGCACCGCGAACTTGGGGCGGGCGGCCTCCTTGGCCGCGGCCTCCTCGGCCCGCTTCTTCTTCTCTTCTTCCTGGCGCTGCTTGAGGTCGATGCGCTCCTGCGTGCGGCTCGCGCGGTCCGCGAAGTCGCCCGCGTCGGCGCTGAGCGCCGCCAGCTGCGTGTCGAGCTTGTTGTTCGCCTCGACCGGCTTCACCGAGGACGGGTCGGGGGCGGCCATCGTGGTCGTCTCCTCGGCCGGCTTGTCGGAGCCGGTGAGTCCGCCGACGGAGGCGGCGGCCACGCCCGCGACGCCCATCACGCACGCGGAGGGCACGGCGACCGTCAGCAGGGCGGACCGTTTGGCCGGGCTGCGGCGGCGGCTGCCGGCGGCGGCGCTGCCGCCGCCCTTGGCCGCGGCGTTCCGGCCCGAGCCGCCCTTGCCGGTGGCCCGGCGGCCGGCGCGGGGTCCGGCGGCGGAGGCGGACGGGGTGACGGGCATGGCCTGCGTGGGCATGTCGTGCACGGGGCCGGCGGGGAAGTCCGGTTCCTCGTCGGCCTCGACGGTCACGGGCTCGAAGACGGAGGTCTCGTCGTCCGCGGCGTCATGCGTGACCGCGGTCTCCGTGACCACGGTCTCCATGACCGCGGTCTCCGTGACCGCGGTCTCCGTAAACATGGGGACGACGGTCGTGGCCTCGTAACCGGCGCCCGCGGTCGCGTCGGACGCGCCGCCATTCCAGGCGGTGGCGTCGTAGGTGCCGGTGTCCTGGCCGTAGCCGGGGAGGGTCCAGTGCCCGGTCTGCTCCGCGCCGGCGGAGTCGTAGCCGAAGGGCGCCGACGGGTACTCGGCCGTCGCGGCGTTCCAGGCGCTCGCGTCGTACTGGCCCGTGGTGTCCGCGGGGGCGTTCTGGGCCGGGACGCTCGAAAGGTAACTCTCCGGAGCGGACCACCCGGTGGTGTCGTACGAACCGGTGTCGCCCGCAGCCGGGTACGTCCCGTACGCGTCGTACGTTCCGTAACTGCCGGGAGCGGCGTAGTCCGTGACGAACTGATACCCCTGGCCCTGCGTTTCATAGGACGCATATGCCTGGTCACCAGCGAAAGTGGTGGTGGAAAGGCCGTCGTACCCGAAATCGGGGTACTGGCCCGACGTCGGGCGGTCGTTCACCAACTTCTCTTTCGCCTCGGCAGTGGGGCCTGGGTGGCCGGGGAACTCAAGGTTCACCGGAGGAGAGCAGTGGCGTGACTGTACCCGGCGGTTACTCGCCTCGACAATCTTCCGAGTGTTTCGTCCTCAGCGGAACCGGGCATTCGGCCGTCTTTCGGTCGCCTGAAGACCGAGCCTTGGCCTTGAGTTCGAAATTCGTTCGACTGGTGGTCGACCGGTGTTGTACGCACGCGCGGCCGTCAGACGACCAGGCTCCGGCCCTCGGTTCCCGCGGCGCGGGCGGCGGAGTCCGCCGGGCGGGGCGCGCCGTCCGCGGCGCGGAGCGGCCCGTCGAGGGCGCGCCGGACGGCGGTGATGACCGTCGGATGGACCGGCAGGGCGAGATGCCCGATGCCGGTGACCTGCACGTTCGTCGCGTCCAGGTCCGGGTGCTCGATGCGGGCCGTCCCGGTCGGTGCCATCAGTGCGTCGAACTCGCTCCAGAACGCCACGAACCGGGTCCGGCAGCCGGGCGCGGGCGCACCCAGCTCGGCCATCACCTCGGAGTCCGGGCGCATCTGGCGCACCAGGGGGTGCGCGTCCATGAAGGGCGCGACCCGGGTGCCGCCGTGCGGGGTCCCCAGGGTGACCAGCGTGCGCACGCGCGCGTCGCCGCCGAGCCGCTGGACGTAGTACCGCGCGACCAGCCCGCCGAGGCTGTGCCCGACGACGTCCACCCGCTCCTGGCCGCTGCGCTCGCACAGCTCCTCGACGCGCCGGGCGAGGTGGCGGGCCGTCCGGCGCAGGTCCCGGGTGAAGGGGGAGTGGTTGTACGTCTCCACGCGCCGCCGGCCGCCCGCGCCGAGGGCGCGGCGCAGCAGGACGAAGACCGAGCGGTTGTCGGTGAAGCCGTGCAGGAGCAGCACCGGCGGCGGCTGTCCGGGCGTCCGGGCGGCGGGCAGGTCCGGCGGGCGCTCCTCCCGTATCCCGGTGGGGTAGAGGAGGAGGTGGCCGGCGAGCACCGCCGCCTCCAGGACCGCCGCCCGCAGGGCGGCGCCCGTGCGCGGCACGGGCAGCGGTGCGATCGTCAGCCCCATGGACGGCCTCCCCCTGGACCATTCGGGTACGGGGCCGTGCGGCCGGCGCGGCCCCGCCACCGTGCCGTGCGGCTGTCGGCGCGGTGGCGGGGCGACGGGGCGGTGGTGAATCAACGGCGACCCACGTGTGATTTCCCCCTCCCCGTTGACCGTGAAACGGTGCCGTGCGCAATGCTGTACTTAACGTTCGTTCACTCGGGAGGCAGTGCGATGGGTGTGACCGGTCCGATCCGTGTGGTGGTGGCCAAGCCGGGTCTCGACGGCCACGACCGCGGCGCCAAGGTCATCGCGCGGGCGCTGCGCGACGCCGGCATGGAGGTCATCTACACCGGCCTCCACCAGACCCCCGAGCAGATCGTGGACACCGCCATCCAGGAGGACGCGGACGCCATCGGCCTCTCCATCCTCTCCGGGGCGCACAACACGCTCTTCGTCCGCGTCATCGAGCTCCTCAGGGAGCGCGACGCGGAGGACATCAAGGTCTTCGGCGGCGGGATCATCCCGGAGGACGACATCGCCCCGCTCAAGGAGAAGGGCGTCGCCGAGATCTTCACCCCCGGCGCCACCACCACCTCCATCGTGGAGTGGGTCAACGCCCACGTCCGCCAGGGCTGACCCGCCCCTCCGGAGCCCCGGCCCCGCCGCCCGTTCAGGCGGCCGGGGCCAGTTCCGCGAGCATCGCCCCGCGCAGGCGCAGGGTGGCCACCAGGCGCTGGAAGGCCTCCGCCCAGTAGGCGGCGGCTCCCGGTGACGCCTCCGGAGGGTCCTGGGCGGCGGCCGTCAGGGCCTCCAGGCGGTCCGCCTCCGCGGGGTCGAGACAGCGCTCCGCCAGGCCCATCACCCCGCTGAAGCTCCACGGGTAACTGCCCGCCTCGCGCGCCGCGTCCAGCGCGTCCACCACCGCCCAGCCCAGCTCGCCCGCCCACGGGACCAGGCAGACGCCGAGCAGCTGGAAGGCCTCGGACAGCCCGTGGGCCCGTACGAACTCCGCGACCCACGCGGCCCGCTCCCGCTCGGTCAGCGTCTCCAGCAGCTTCGCCCGCTCCGCGAGCGACGCCGTGCCCGGGCCCGCCGCGGGCGGCGCGGACGCGGGGCCCAGCAGGGCCTTCGACCAGAGCGGGTCGCGCTGGCGCACCGCCGCCCGGCACCAGGCCGCGTGGATCTCCTCCGCCCAGCCCTCGGCCACCGGCAGCGCCACGATCTCCGCCGGGGAGAGGCCGCCGAAGCGGCTCCGCCAGCAGGACAATGGGGCCGACTCCACCAGCTGGCCGAGCCACCAGGCCCGCTCCCCGCGCCCGGCCGGCGGCCGCTTGACCACCCCGTCGCGCAGCATGCCCGCGTCGCATTCCGCCGGGGGCACCACCGCGTCCGGGCCGACGCAGGCCAGCGCCCGCACCGCCATCCGCCCCGCCAGCGCCGAGCCCGGCAGCGCCGACAGCAGCTCGGCGGCGGTCGCCCGGACGTTGCGGCTGCGGTCGCCCAGCGCCGCCTCCAGGAACGGCTCGTCCCCGTCGGACAGCCCGGACCGCAGGGAGTCGAGGAACATCAGCCGGTCCTCGGCCCGCTCCGTCGCCCAGGTCGTGGCCAGCAGCCGGGGCGCCGCCGCCGGGTCGTGCGCCCGGACGGCGCCGAGCAGGGCGACCCGCTCCGCGAACAGCCCCTCCTCCCAGAGCCGGGCCACCGCCTCCCCGTCGGCCGGGTCGGGCAGTTCCCCGCCGCCACCGGCCGCGCCGCGCAGGGCGAACCGCCACTCCGGATTCAGCCGGGCCAGCCACAGCCCCCGCGCGCCGGCCAGGGCCAGCGCCTGCGGGCGCAGGTCGGTCCGCGCCCGGGCCGCGTCCAGCAGCGCCGGGACCAGGGCCGACGGCGCCCGGTAGCCGTGCCGCGCGGCGGCGGCCAGCCACTGCGGCAACAGCTCCGTCAGATCCGGGGCGGCCCCGCGCCGTCCGCCGCCGCTGCCCGCCGCGGTCCGGCCGGCCAGCAGCTGCGCGAGCCGCCGCCCGGCGGCCTCCGGGGGCTCCGGGCGCGGATCGGGCGCCGCGGGCCGGGGCCGTGCGGCCGCCGCGGCGGGCCGCAGCCCGGCGCGGCGGCGCAGCGTCTGCACGGCCGCCGCGTCGAGCAGCGCCCGCGGCGAGCCGCCCCGCCGCTCGGTGCCGAGCAGCGCGGCGGTGACCAGCTCCTCCCAGTCCCGGTCCGTGCCGGCCCCTTCGTCACCCTGGCCCATCGGAGCCCCTCCCTCTCCAGTCACCGTCGGTCGTGCCCAGTCGGTCGTGCGCAGTCGGTCGTGAGCCGTGAGCCGTGAGCCGTGAGTCGTGCGTCGTGCCGGCCCGGTGCCGCGGCCCCGTCCCCTCTGCGGGGCCGCGGCTCCGGAACAGCCGTACGGCCGTGTTCAGCTGGCGTGGTTGTCGTTCATGAAAGCCCCCCGGCTCCTCGTGTCCGCGCCGGCGCCCCCGCGCCCGCGCGTCCTTCCATGTCGGTCTGCGAGACGGCATGGATCCCCCCAGGCCCCCTGCGTTTTCGATTGGTCGTGCGCCCGCCCGCCTGCTCGTCAGACCAGCGGCACCGGCTCGGGCGAGCCGGGCTGCCAGGCCGTCAGCGGGGTGAAGCCGCGGTGGCCGCACTCCCCGAAGACCGTGACCGGCCCGCCGCCCGAGAGGGCGGCGAGCCGCCACAGCCCGGACCGCGAACGGCCCTGCGGCAGTGACACCGGCAGTGCGGACGTCCCCTGCGCGTCCGCCAGCTGCCAGGCCGCCCCGTCCCCGTCGCCCGGCACCGGCACCACGGGGCCCAGGACCACCGGCCAGGACTCCAGCCACGGGTCCTCCCGCAGTGCGGCCCCGTAGGCCTCCAGGGCCTCGCCGGTGCCCACCCCGGGCGGAGCGGCGGCGGCCGGCCCCGCAGCCGCGGTACGGTCCCCCAACTCCGCCCGCAGCCCCGCCGACCCGGGCCGGAAGCGGGCCTCCGCCTCCAGCACCAGCCCGACGGGCAGTGCCAGCCCCGGCGGCCGTCCCGGCGGACCGAAGTCCAGGACCAGCGCCGGGCGTCCGCCCTCCAGCCCGCGCAGCCATATCCGGCGGGTGGTGAGCCGGCCGTCCGGGGACACCGAGTCGTACTGGGCCAGTACGAGCCAGCGGTCCCGGACGGTCTCCCCCTCCGCCGGGGCCGGCAGCCCCACCCGGCTCCGGACGGCCGAGGCCAGCGGCTCCGGCAGCCCGGACACCCCCAGCCAGGCCCTGCCCAGCAGGTGCAGCAGCGCGAACTCCTCAAGCATCCGGGCGGGCCAGCCGGGGCCGCAACCGGGTATTGCCCCCAACTCCCTTGCCCGCGCGGCCAGTCCGGGAGCCTGGGCGTCGACCATGCGGGCCGCGACCTCCTCCCAGGGGGCGTAGCCGGCCTGCTGCTGCCCGGCTATGCCGCCGCGCAGCAGGTCCGCCAGCCGCTGCTCCAGCTCGGTGACGCCCGCGCCGATCCGCTCGGCCCGCCGCTCCGCCCGCTTGCGGGCCGCCTCCGCGTCCACCGGCCGGCCGGCCGCCGGCCGCGCCGCCTTCGCGGCGCGTCCCGCGAGCCATTCCCCCGCCCAGCCCGGCGGCTCGGCCGGATCGCCGAACCCCTCCGCCGCCCAGAGCAGCAGCAGCCCCAGCGCGTGCTTGCACGGGAACTTCCGGCTGGGGCAGGAGCACTTGTACGCGGGCCCCGTCAGGTCGACGACCGTCCGGTACGGCGTACTGCCGCTGCCCTTGCACGAGCCCCACACCGCACCGGAAGCGGAACCTCCGGTCTGCGACCACGGACCCGCCCCGCCCAGCCTGCCCCCCGCCTTGCGCGACGCCTCGTCAGGAGCCAGAGCCAGTACCTGTTCCGCCGTCCAGCGGACCCCCTGCTCAGTCATGACAACCACCGTAAAGATCCCCACTGACAATCGCCCTGACCTGCAACGACGCCAAGAACAAAGGGTGTTGTCAGTGGCATGGTGCACGGTGGTTCCAGCAGCCGGGAGCGGCTGCCGAGCATTGGAGGGGGACCATGACCACGCCCGGGAACAGCACCGGCACCGAGGCACTGCGACCGCACGCCGAGGACGCCTTCGCGCACGAACTGAAAGCCCTCGCCGCCCAGGACGACCGGCCCCGCCCGGCCCGCTGGAAGCTCTCCCCGTGGGCCGTCGCCACCTACCTCCAGGGCGGCACCCTCGCCGACGGCACCGTCATCACACCCAAGTACGTCGGACCCCGCCGGATCGTCGAGGTCGCCGTCACCACCCTCGCCACCGACCGCGCCCTCCTCCTGCTCGGCGTCCCCGGCACCGCCAAGACCTGGGTGTCCGAGCACCTCGCCGCCGCCGTCAGCGGCGACTCCACCCTCCTCGTCCAGGGCACCGCCGGCACGCCCGAGGAAGCCATCCGCTACGGCTGGAACTACGCCCGCCTCCTCGCCCACGGCCCCAGCCGCGAAGCCCTCGTCCCCAGCCCCGTCATGCGGGCCATGGCCGAGGGCATGACCGCCCGCGTCGAGGAACTCACCCGCATCCCCGCCGACGTACAGGACACCCTCATCACCGTCCTGTCCGAGAAGACCCTGCCCGTACCGGAGCTCGGCGAGGAGGTGCAGGCCGTCCGCGGCTTCAACCTCATCGCCACCGCCAACGACCGCGACCGCGGGGTCAACGAGCTCTCCAGCGCGCTGCGCCGCCGCTTCAACACCGTCGTCCTCCCGCTGCCCGCCACCGCCGACGCCGAGGTCGACATCGTCGCCCGCCGCGTCGACCAGATGGGCCGCGCCCTGGACCTGCCCGCCGCCCCCGAGGGACTGGAGGAGATCCGCCGGGTCGTCACCGTCTTCCGGGAGCTCCGCGAGGGCGTCACCGACGACGGCCGCACCAAGGTCAAGACGCCCAGCGGCACCCTGTCCACCGCCGAGGCCATCTCCGTCGTCACCGGCGGACTCGCCCTCGCCGCGCACTTCGGCGACGGCGTCCTGCGCCCCTCCGACGTGGCCGCCGGGATCCTCGGGGCCGTCGTCCGCGACCCGGCCGCCGACCGCGTCGTCTGGCAGGAGTACCTGGAAGCGGTCGTCCGCGAGCGCGACGGCTGGAAGGACTTCTACCGCGCCTGCCGCGAGGTGACGGCATGAGCCCGGCGGCCCCCGGACCGCTGCTGCTGGGCGTCCGCCACCACGGGCCCGGCTCGGCCCGCGCCGTCCGGGCCGCCCTGGACCGGGCGCGGCCGCGGGCCGTGCTGATCGAGGGCCCGCCCGAGGGGGACGCGCTGCTGCCGCTGGCCGCCGACCCCGGGATGCGCCCGCCCGTCGCCCTCCTCGCGCACGCCGCGGACGACCCCGCCCGGGCCGCGTTCTGGCCGCTGGCCGCCTTCTCCCCGGAGTGGGTCGCCATCCGCTGGGCCCAGGCCCGGGACGTGCCGGTGCGCTTCATCGACCTGCCCGCCGCCCACGCCCTGGCCGCGCCCCGGGAGGAGGAGCCGGGCGAGCGCGACGCCGGCGCCGGCGCCGTCCGGGTCGATCCGCTCGCCGTGCTCGCGGAGACCGCCGGGTACGAGGACCCCGAGCACTGGTGGGAGGACGTGGTCGAGCACCGTGGCACGGGGGAGGTGCCGGACCCGCAGGCCGTCTTCGAGGTCCTGGCGGAGGCCATGGGCGCCCTCCGCGAGACCTACGGCGACGGCGGCGACGGCCGCGACCTCGTCCGCGAGGCGCACATGCGGCAGCGGATGCGGGCGGCCCGCAGGGAGTTCGGGGACGCGTACGCCGTGGTGTGCGGGGCCTGGCACGTACCGGCGCTGCGGGCCGGGTCCACGGTGGCGGCGGACAGGGCACTGCTCACCGGGCTGCCCAAGGTCAAGGTGGAGACCACCTGGGTGCCGTGGAGCCACCGCAGGCTCGCCCGGGCCGGCGGATACGGCGCGGGCGTCACCTCGCCGGGCTGGTACGCGCACCTGTTCGCGGCCCGCGACCGGCCCGTCGAGCGCTGGCTGACCAAGGTCGCCGGGCTGCTGCGGGAGGAGGACCGGCAGGTGTCCCCGGCCCATGTGATCGAGGCCGTCCGGCTGGCGGAGACGCTGGCCGCCGTGCGCGGCCGCCCGCTGCCCGGCCTCACGGAGACCCTGGAAGCGGTCCGCGCCGTCATGTGCGACGGCTCCGACGTACCGCTCGCGCTGGTCGAGGACCGGCTCGTCGTCGGGGACGTGCTCGGCGAGGTCCCCGACGCGGCCCCCGTCGTACCGCTCCAGCGGGACCTGACCCGCCGGCAGCGCACGCTGCGGCTCAAGGCCGAGGCGCAGCGGCGCGACCTGGAGCTGGACCTGCGCAAGGAGTCCGACGCGGCCAAGTCCCTGCTGCTGCACCGGCTGCGGCTGCTCGGGATCGACTGGGGGACCCCGACGGCCTCCCGGAGCGGCACGGGCACCTTCCGGGAGACCTGGCGGCTGTGCTGGGAGCCCGAGCTGTCGGTACGGGTCGCCGAGGCCGGCATCTGGGGCACCACCGTGGTGGGGGCCGCCACCGCCAAGGCGGAGGCCGACGCGGCGGCCGCCGGGGAGCTGGGGGAGGTCACCGCGCTGGCCGAGCGGTGCCTGCTGGCCGGGTTGTCGCAGGCCCTGCCGGCCGTGCTGCGGGCGCTCGCCGACCGGGCGGCGCTGGACACGGACGTGGCCCGGCTGGCCAAGGCGCTGCCCGCGCTGGCCCGCGCGCTGCGGTACGGGGACGTACGGGGCACGGACGCGGCGGCGCTCGGCACGGTCGCGGCCGGGCTCGCGGAGCGGATCTGCGTGGCCCTGCCGCCGGCCTGCGCGGCCGGGCTCGACGCCGACGGGGCGGCGGAGCTGAGGGGCCACATCGACGGGGTGCACGGGGCGGTCGGCCTGCTGGCCGACGCGGACCCGGGCCTGCGGGAGCGCTGGTCGGCGGTGCTGCGGACGCTGGCCGGGCGGGACACCGTACCCGGCGGGATACGCGGGCGGGCCGCGCGGCTGCTGCTGGACGACGGCCGGCTCCCGGCCGGCGAGACGGCCCGGCTGATGGGGCTGGCCCTGTCCCCGGCGGCGTCCCCGGCCGACGCGGCGGGCTGGATCGAGGGGTTTGCCGGGGGCGCCGGCGGCGGGACGCTGCTGGTCCACGACGAACGGCTGCTGGGGCTGATCGACGCCTGGCTGGTGTCGGTGCCGGAAGGCGCCTTCATCGACGTACTGCCGCTGCTGCGGCGCGCCTTCGGGGCGTACGAGCCGGGCGTGAGGCGGACCCTGGGCGAGCTGGCCCGGCGCGTCCCGGGCGCCCGCACGGCGTCCACCACCGCCCCGGCCGGCTTCGCCCCGGACCTGGACCCGGGCCGCGCGGACGCGGTGGCCGGCCTGGCCCGGCTGCTCCTGGGCGCGGCGGAGGCACACGCGGAACGAGAGGGGATCGGGAGATGACGGAGAGCGGCACGGGAACCGCCGGAGACGAGCGGCTGCGGCGGTGGCGGCTGGTGCTCGGCGGGGAGGAGGACGGGACCGGCCGCGCCCTCGGCGGGCGGGACGCGGCGATGGACGGGGCGCTCGGGGCGCTCTACGGCGGCGGCCGCGCGCAGGGGCAGGCGGAGCGGTCCGCCGGGCTCGGGGGATCCGCCCCGCGCGTCGCCCGATGGCTCGGGGACATCCGTACGTACTTCCCCAGCCCGGTGGTCCAGGTCATGCAGCGGGACGCCATCGAGCGGCTCGGCCTGTCCACGCTCCTGCTGGAACCGGAGATGCTGGAGGCCGTCGAGCCGGACGTCCACCTCGTCGGCACCCTGCTGTCGCTGAACAAGGCCATGCCCGACACCACCAGGGAGACGGCCCGGGCCGTGGTCCGCAAGGTGGTCGAGCAGCTGGAGAAGCGGCTCGCGGCGCGCACCCGGGCCACCCTGACCGGCGCCCTGGACCGCTCCGCGCGGGTCAGCCGTCCCCGCCACCACGACATCGACTGGGACCGGACCATCCGGGCGAACCTGAAGAACTACCTCCCCGAGCACCGGACCGTCGTCCCCGAGCGGCTCGTCGGCTACGGCCGGGCCTCGCGGGCGGTGAAGAAGGAGGTGGTCCTCTGCATCGACCAGTCGGGCTCGATGGCGGCCTCCGTCGTCTACGCCTCCGTCTTCGGGGCGGTCCTCGCCTCCATGCGGTCGATAGCCACCCGTCTGGTCGTCTTCGACACGGCCGTGGTCGACCTGACCGACCAGCTCGACGACCCGGTGGACGTCCTCTTCGGCACCCAGCTGGGCGGCGGCACCGACATCAACCGCGCCCTCGCCTACTGCCAGTCCAAGATCACCCGACCGGCCGACACGGTCGTCGTCCTGATCAGCGATCTCTACGAGGGCGGGATCCGCGACGAGACGCTGGGACGGGTGGCGGCGATGAAGGCGGCCGGGGTGGAGTTCGTGACCCTGCTGGCCCTGTCCGACGAGGGGGCACCCGCCTACGACCGCGAGCACGCCGCCGCCCTGGCGGCACTGGGCGCTCCGGCCTTCGCCTGCACCCCCGACCTGTTCCCGGAGGTGATGGCGGCGGCGCTGGAGAAGCGCCCCCTGCCGTTCCCCTGACGGTCACGCCATCGGCAGATCACACGAAGACGCAGTTCAACCGTGAGGCGATCTGTGACAGGTATCACCGCTCAGGTGTGATCCCTGATTTAGGGACCCACGTCCCACGGGGATAACCTGCGAGACGGACATGCCGCGTCCACGGTCACCGTGTGCGCCTTCCTAGTGACAGCGCCGTCACGTTGCCCTCCGCGGCACGCCCACGCAGATAGCAGACAAACCGCGAATCACTGCGAATCTTTGAAGACAAGGGACGGACGCGCGTGGACCTGTTCGAGTACCAGGCGAGGGACCTCTTCGCCAAGCACGGTGTACCGGTGCTGGCCGGTGAAGTCATCGACACGCCTGAGGCGGCTCGCGAGGCCACCGAGAAGCTGGGCGGCAAGTCGGTCGTCAAGGCCCAGGTGAAGGTCGGCGGGCGCGGCAAGGCCGGTGGCGTGAAGCTCGCCGCCACCCCGGACGAGGCCGTCGCCCGCGCGACGGACATCCTCGGCATGGACATCAAGGGCCACACGGTCCACAAGGTGATGATCGCCGAGACCGCGCCGGAGATCCTGGAGGAGTACTACGTCTCCTACCTCCTCGACCGCACCAACCGCACCTTCCTGGCCATGGCCTCGGTCGCCGGCGGCATGGACATCGAGCAGGTCGCCGAGGAGACCCCGGAGAAGCTCGCCAAGGTCCCGGTGAACGCCAACGAGGGCGTGACCATCGAGAAGGCCCGCGAGATCGTCGCCCTGGCGAAGTTCCCGGCCGAGGTCGCCGAGCAGGTCGCCGAGGTCCTCGTGACCCTGTGGAAGACCTTCATCGCCGAGGACGCGCTCCTGGTCGAGGTCAACCCGCTCGCGAAGGTCGCCTCCGGTGACGTCATCGCGCTCGACGGCAAGGTCTCGCTCGACGAGAACGCCGAGTTCCGCCAGCCGGGCCACGAGGAGTTCGTGGACCACGCCGCCGCGAACCCGCTTGAGGCCGCCGCCAAGGAGAAGGGCCTCAACTACGTCAAGCTCGACGGCGAGGTCGGCATCATCGGCAACGGCGCGGGTCTCGTCATGAGCACCCTGGACGTCGTCGCGTACGCCGGTGAGAACCACGGCGGCGTCAAGCCCGCCAACTTCCTCGACATCGGTGGCGGCGCCTCCGCCGCCGTCATGGCCAACGGCCTCGAGATCATCCTGGGCGACGCGGACGTCAAGTCCGTGTTCGTCAACGTCTTCGGTGGCATCACCGCGTGTGACGAGGTCGCCAACGGCATCGTCCAGGCGCTGAAGCTGCTCGAGGACCGCGGCGAGGCGGTCACCAAGCCGCTCGTCGTCCGCCTCGACGGCAACAACGCCGAGCTGGGTCGCAAGATCCTCTCGGACGCCAACCACCCGCTGGTGCAGCGCGTGGACACCATGGACGGTGCGGCCGACAAGGCCGCCGAGCTCGCGGCTGCGAAGTAAGGGCAGAGGTCACAGACTCACATGGCTATCTTCCTCAACAAGGACAGCAAGGTCATCGTCCAGGGCATGACCGGTGCCACGGGCATGAAGCACACCAAGCTGATGCTGGCTGACGGCACCAACATCGTCGGCGGCGTGAACCCGCGCAAGGCCGGCACGTCCGTCGACTTCGACGGCACCGAGGTCCCGGTCTTCGGCTCGGTCGCCGAGGCGATGGAGAAGACGGGCGCCAACGTCTCCGTCCTCTTCGTCCCGCCGGCCTTCGCCAAGGCCGCCGTCGTCGAGGCCATCGACGCCGAGATCCCGCTGGCCGTCGTCATCACCGAGGGCATCGCGGTGCACGACTCCGCCGCCTTCTGGGCGTACGCGACCGCCAAGGGCAACAAGACCCGCATCATCGGCCCGAACTGCCCGGGTCTGATCACCCCCGGCCAGTCCAACGCCGGCATCATCCCGGGCGACATCACCAAGCCCGGCAAGATCGGTCTCGTGTCCAAGTCCGGCACGCTGACCTACCAGATGATGTACGAGCTGCGCGACATCGGCTTCACCTCCGCCGTCGGCATCGGTGGCGACCCGGTCATCGGCACCACGCACATCGACGCCCTGGAGGCCTTCGAGGCCGACCCGGAGACCGAGCTCATCGTCATGATCGGCGAGATCGGCGGCGACGCCGAGGAGCGTGCGGCGGACTTCATCGCGAAGAACGTCACCAAGCCGGTCGTCGGCTACGTCGCGGGCTTCACCGCCCCCGAGGGCAAGACCATGGGCCACGCCGGCGCCATCGTCTCCGGCTCTTCTGGCACCGCACAGGCCAAGAAGGAGGCCCTCGAGGCCGCCGGCGTCAAGGTCGGCAAGACGCCGACCGAGACGGCCAAGCTGGCGCGCGAGATCCTCGAAGGCGCCAAGTAAGCGCCCGCAGGACTGTCGTGAGGGCGTGGCCCGCACCCTTCGGGGTGCGGGCCACGCCCTTTCGTCATTCGAGCCGGGGGTGGAGCCGGTGGGGGCCGGCGGCCGGGTCGGCGCGGAGCTTGTCCTGGAGGTACCGGCTCGTCTCGGTGAGCCTCGGGGGGCCGCTCAGCGGCGGGACCCCGGAGACGCTCGCGCCGGGGGCGACCGGAGGCTCGTAGTGGTCCGGGGCGGTGACGGTGGTGTACCCCGTCGCGGCGGCGATGACCGCGGTCAGGACGAGCGCGGCCCGTGCCAGCCGCCGGGCCCGGTGCTCGCTGACGGCGCGGACGGTGGCCGCGGGGCGCGGCTCCAGGGACACGGCGGGCCGCACCGCGCCGAGCCGCTCGCGCAGCATGGCCGACCGCCGCTCGGACGCCACCCCGGCCAGCAGGGGGATCCGGCGGGCGAGTTCGTCGTGCGCGCGCAGCAGGCGGTGCCCGGTGGCCGGGGTGCTGGCCTGGGTCTCGGCGGCGGTGTCGGGCAGGTCGAGGCCGACGCCGTCGTAGAGCAGCACCGTCCGGCGGTGTACGGGCGGCAGCGCGAGGAGGGCCTCCAGCAGGATCCGGTCGGCGGGGTCGGCCGGGGGCTTGTCGGGGCGGCGGTGGGCCCGGCGGAACCGGTGCCAGGGGGAGAGGGCGTACTCGTGCGCGGCCGAGCGCACCCAGCCGACCGGGTCCCGGTCGGTGGCCACCTCGGGCCAGCGGCCCCAGGCCTGACGGAACGCCACCTCGACGGAGTGCAGGGCGAGGGAGCGGCGGCCGGTGAGCAGGTAGGCCTGGCGGACGAGCGCGGCCGCGGCGTGGTCGTAGAGGGCGTCGAAGGCCTCGACGGCGTCCTGCGGGGGTCTCGGGCGGGGCCCGTACGGCCGCCCGTGCGGCTGCCCGTGCGGGACGGCGTCCTCCTCCGGGGCGGGCTCCCCCCGCGCGGGACCGATCTGCTGAAACGGTTCTTCAGCGGTGGAGGCCGGGGCGGCCGCCGCCGGAACGGGGTCTCCGGGGCCGGGTTCGGCCGCGACCGCGTGCGGCTGGGCCCAGGACGGTGCGGCGGTCCCGGCGGGGGCCGGCGCCGGCTCCGCCCGGGCGGGATCCCGGGGGGTGGGCCCGGTGGCGCGGGGCATGGCCGCGGGCGCGGGCGGTGCCACGGGTGCGCGGGTCTCGCCGGGGCCCACGGGCGCTTCGGCGGCGGCCGCGGGTGCTGCCGGGGCTTCGGCGTCGCGGCCGGGGGCCGGGTGGGGGCGGCCGGTGGGTCCGTCGTGGGCGGGGGCGTCGGTGACGGGCCGCCCGGCCGCCCGGGCGGCGGCGGTGCCGGCTCCGGCACCCGGTGGTCCGCCCGGAGCCGGAGCGGCGACGGGCACCTCGGCGGGGGCGTTCGGCCGGAACGGGTCGCCCGGGAGCCGCCTGCCCGGTGCCGGGTCGCCCACGGCGGCGGGTGCCGGGCCGGGGGAGGCGTGGAGGGGGGCCGGCTCGACCGGGGGCGGGGGCGCCGGCTTCGCGGAGTGCTTGGCGGTGGTCCGGGGGCGGTGGGCGGGCGGTCCCGCGGCCACCGGCCGTACCGGCGCGGCGGACCCGGCGGCCGCGAGCCGGTCCAGCAGTGCCGCGTACGCCTCGCGCGTGCGCCCGCGAGGCTCGGTGCGGCCGCACTCCCAGGAGCGGACGGTGGTCGCGGTCACGCCGACCTCCGCCGCGACCTCCTCGTACGTCAGCCCGCCCGACTCGCGCAGCCATCGGCGCTCCTTGGGGGACGGGAGGCCCAGCTCCGAACCGGAGGACGCTTCGACGTCTTGTGTCATGCCACTCTCCCCGCGACACGGCTGCTCTGGGCAATAAAGTACATAAACGTATCTTGGACGACACAACGGACAATCGGTTGTTACCGGGACATAGCGCGTGTCGAAGGCACCATGGCCACGTGACCCAAGTGACCGAACGCGGGACGCCGTTGCAGGAGGCCCCGCGGCACGCGGCCCCGCGGCGCCGTTCACCGGCGGCCGCCGCCTGCGTGCTGGGCGGCGCCGTGGCCGCCGGACTGGGGCTCGGCTTCCTCGCCGTGCTCGTGATCGTGCTGTGGATCAGCTCCCCCTACCCCGACAGCGGCCCGGGCGGCGCGCTGCACCTCGCCGCCGGGCTGTGGCTGATGGCCCACGGCACCGAACTCGTCCGCTACGACACCCTCTCCGGGGTGCCCGCCCCCGTCGGCCTGGTGCCGCTGCTGCTCGTGGCGCTGCCCGTGCTGCTCATGCGGCGCGCCGCCCGGCTGGGCAGTGCCTCGGGGGACGCCGCCGGGGCCGAGGGGGACGAGGTGCTGCCGGCCGGCGCCGTGTTCTCCGCCGTGACCTGCGGCTATCTGACGGTCGGTGCGTTCGCCACCGTGTACGCGGCCGGCGGGCCGATGCCGGCGGACCCGCTCAGCGCGGCCTGGCACGTGCCGCTGGTGGCCGTGCTCGCGGCCGCCGGAGGGGTGTGGGCGGCCAAGGGCAAGCCGTCGGGACCCCTGCCCGGGTGGGTCCCGGGGAGCGTGCGCCGGGCCGTGGCCCGCCCCCGGTACGCGCTGGCGCTGCGCTCCGGCGCGGCCGGGGTGCTCGTCCTGCTGGGCGGCGGGGCCCTGCTCGTCGGCATCTCGCTGGCCTGGCACGGGCCGGAGGTGCAGAACTCGTTCCTGGCGCTGACCGGGGTGTGGTCGGGGCGGTTCGCGGTGCTGCTCCTCGCGGTGGCGCTGATCCCGAACGCGATGGTGTGGGGCGCGGCGTACGGGCTCGGCCCCGGGTTCGCGCTAGGCGCCGGGGTGGTGGCGACCCCGCTCGGGCTGGAACGGCCCGCGGCGCTGCCGAGGTTCCCGCTGCTGGCGGCGCTGCCGGCGCCGGGGCCGGGGACCCCGCTGACGTGGGCGGCGCTGGGGCTGCCGGTGGCGGCGGGGCTGGTGGTGGGGTGGTTCGCGGTGCGGCGGGCGCGGGAGGTCTCGTACGGGGAGACCGCGCTGACGGCGGCGCTGGGCGCGGTGGTGTGCGGGCTGGCGATGGCCGGTCTCGCGGCCGCTTCGGCCGGGCCGCTGGGGTCGCGGATGCTGGCGGGCGTCGGGCCGGTGTGGTGGGCGGTGGGCGCTGCGGCGGCGGGGTGGACGCTGGTGCTGGCGGTGCCGTTGGCGGTGGGGGTGCAGGTGTGGCGGACCCGGCCGGTCCGCTCCGCGGGGGGCGGGGTGGAGGGGGACGCGTGGCACGACTCGGGGGTGCGGGAGCTTCGGTGGGAGGCGTTGCGGAGGGCGGCCGAGCCGTTGGTTGCTCCCGCGGGGGTGGTGCCGGTTCCTGCGGAGCCGGAGCCGGAGCCGGAGCCGGTCGCGGCCGTGCCCGCGGAGCCGTTGCTCCCCGTGCCGGTGGTGGGGGCGCGGGTCCTGGCGCGGCGGCGTCCGCAGCCCTGACCGGGCGTGCCGCTGCGCGGGGCCGGGGTCCCCGCCCCGCCCTTCGCCCGTTCCGCGGGGGGGGGGGGGGCCCGGCCCCCC